>NZ_VOHK01000005.1 GCF_007859325.1 Luteimonas marina
GCGTCTCTTCCATGCCCGGGTCGCTCAGCGAGTACCACTGCTGCAGGAAGTGGATGCGCAGCATGGTCGCCAAGGGATACGGCTGCCGGCCGCGCTGGCCCATCTTCGGGTAGTGCGGTGCGATCAGCGCCAGCAATGCGTTCCACGGCACCACCTGCTCCATCTCCGCCAGGAAGACCTCGCGCCGCGTCTTCTTGCGCTTGCCCGTGTGTTCCGCGTCCCCGAAGCTCAGCTGCATCGTCGTCATCCGTCGAACCTTGCGCTATTGTCGCCGAAGGGATTTGTTCAGAGCATCCCTAGGTCGTTGGCGCCGTTGCGCCTGGGCACGAGGTCGCGGTAGTGGCCTTCCAGGCGACGGCCGCCGGAATCTTCCACGACGCGGGCCTCGAGCGCGGCGTCGTAGGTGTTCATCACCGCGCGCAGGCTGCCGTCCCCGCGCTGCTCGAGCGCGAAATGATCGCGACGCGTGCCGTTGATCAGGGTGAGGACCGGCTTCCCGCCGCCCAGGTCGCGCAGTTCGAAGTTGAACGGCAGCGGTTCGCCGTTGACGTTGAACTCGCCGCGCCAGACGCCTTCGGCCGGCGCCGGCGCGGCGAAGGCCGGGAACGCGAGCGCGAGCAGGATGGCCAGCAGCGGTACGGCGGATTTGCGTGTCGGAAACTTCATTGCGGATTTTCCCCGGGTGCCTTGCGTCGCGTGCAGTGCAGCGCCACCGCCGATGCCGTTGCGCCGGCCATCGGTTCGGGCTTGATGCGTTGCAGCAGACTCGATCCGGAATGTAGCAACCGCGTCACGCCTGTCCAGAGCGGATCCGGGGTTTGGTGATGACGATTCGTCCAAAGCAAATGACGATGGATGCGCGCGGCGTGGCCGGATCGATCCGGAATCGTGTGCCTCCGGCAACCGACACTTGTAGGAGCGCCTTCAGGCGAGACGCTTCTCGAGTAAACGCGCGGCGGAACAAAAAGGGTCGCGCCTGAAGGCGCTCCTACGGTTTGCGAGGGCGGATCAATTGGACGAATCGAGCGGACGCGCCCAGCGCACGTAGCTCTCGGTGATGTCGCCGCGGATGCGCCGATGGATCGCGGCGGTGGAGGCGACGCCGAGCCGCTCCGCCACGCCCTGCCAGCCGTCGGCGTGGTCGCCGCGCCAGGCGTCGAGCACCGCACGGCAGGGACGGCCGGTGGCCTGCGCCAGCGCGCAGGCGTAATAGACATCGCCCGGCGTCGTCGCCTCGTCGCGCAAGGCGTCCTCGACCAGCGCGCGCGGCGCCTCGTGGTAGCGCACGATCTCGTCGACGAAGGCGTCGCGGTAGCGCGCGGCGTAGTCGTCCATGTCGAGCAGGCGCGCGTCGATCCAGGCGTTGCCGGTTTGCGGCTGTCGCTGCACCGCGGCCGTCGGCTCGCGTTCCGCCTCCTGCGCGGGTGACGCCGCCTCCTGCGCGAGCGTCGGGCACGACACCAGCAGCACGATGGCGAGGATCGGGGCAAGGTGCGTGAATGCGCGCATCGGCGTGCTCCGTGTCATCCGGCCGCGATTACAGCGGCGGCGCCTGCGGCCACGATGTCGCGGATCGCCACAGGCAGGGCATCGGCCGTCGCCACCTGCCGCAGGCGCGGATGCCCGCCGACGTCGTCGGCCTCGTTCTCGTGTTCCCAGGTCAGGTGGTAGGGCACGTGCACGCCCCAGCCGCCCAGTTGCAGCACCGGCACGATGTCCGAACGCAGCGAGTTGCCGATCATCACGAAGCGGTCGGCGGGAATCGCGAATTCGTCGAGCAGGCGCGCGTAGGTGGCCACGTCCTTCTCGCTGACGATCTCGATGCGCCGGAACAGGTCGGCCAGGCCCGACTCGCGCACCTTGGCCTCCTGGTGGAACAGGTCGCCCTTGGTGACCAGCACCACCGGGTGTTCGGCGGCGATCGCTTCCACCGCTTCGCGCACGCCGGGCAACAGTTCCACCGGATGGCGCAGCATGTCCTTGGCGATCTGCACGATGCGGTGCAGGTCGCGCGCGTGGATACGGCCGTCGGTGATGTCGACCGCCGCTTCCACCATCGACAGCGCCATGCCCTTCACGCCGTAGCCGAACACGGCGATGTTGCCCTTCTCCACCGCGTACAACCGCTCGCGCAGGCGCAGGTCGGCCAGGTCGACGTGGCGGCCGACGATGCGTTCGAATTCGTCCTGCGCGGCGTGGAAGTAGTCCTCGCTGCGCCAGAGGGTGTCGTCGGCGTCGAAGCCGACCATGTCGATCGCGGTCATCGCCGCAGTATGCCGCAACGCAAAAGACATCGGCGGCCCGAAGGCCGCCGATGGCTCACTTGCCTGTCATGGGAAACAGGACTTGGAGAGGGGTTGGACCAGGCCTCAGTCGGCGCCGCCCGAGGCGTCGGGCTGCTGCGCGTTCGCCTTGGCGACGAAGGCCTTGTACTCGTCCGGCGTCAGTTCGCCGTCGCGGTCGGTGTCGGCGTCGTCGAACACCTGCGCCAGCGACTGCAAGTTGCCGGCTTCGGTCTTGCTCAGCGTGCCGTTGCCGTCGACGTCGAGGTCGGCCCAGGTCAGCGGCTGCTGCTGCGCGGCCGGCGCGGTGGACTGTGCCGGGTCCTGGGCGGTCGGGTACTGGCTGGTCGGATCCTGGGCGGTCGGTTCGGTCGCGGCCGGATCCTGCGCGAAGGCCATCGGCATGGCGAGGGCCGCGCCCAGCGCGATCAGTCCGAACAGCGGCTTGCGTGCATTCTTCATCACTATCTCCCGTGGGGATTCAAAATGGGCGCGCGGCAGAGGTGTTGCATGAGGTGTCGCTTCCGCACGGCGACCACCTTGCCCGCGCACGCATAAAGATCCGTGCATGTTCCAAGTTAACAGGATGTTCCTCGCCGACGGGCGTTCAGCATTGCCGCCGTCGTTTGCCGCGCTCAGAAAGGCGCTGGATTCAAGCTGTTTTTCCCTGCCGCTTCGGCATCATTCGTCATCGCGGCGCATCGATACCTGGGGTAAACCCTGGGCATCGAACGTGACCGAAAGCGCGATCGGCCGACAGCAGACCTGGCAATCCTCGATGTACTGCTGCTCGCCCGCGGAGGCGTCGACGGCGATCGTGATCGGCTCGCCGCAGTACGGACACGTGCACGTTTCGAAATCCTGCATCGTCGAAGACACTCCGGGCGCAAAGGCCGCCCACGCGGCCGGATCGCGATCCGACGCTATCATGACGCCGACCCCCGATCCCGGCGAGGACTTCCCGATGCATCGCTCCGCCTTGACGACCACCCTGCTCTCCCTTGCGCTGCTGACGGCCTGCAATGCCGGCAGCAGCACCGCCCCCGCTGCGCAGACCGAGGACGCCACTGTCCCGGCAGCCGTGCAGCAGGCGCGCGAAACCCGCGCCATCGGTCCGTTCACGGCCGAGACCGTGGCCTCGTTCGACGAGCCCTGGGCGCTGGGCTTCCTGCCCGACGGCCGCCTGCTGGTCAGCGAGAAACCGGGCACGCTCAAGCTGGTCGACGTCGCCACCGGCCATGCCGGCGAGGTCACCGGCGTCCCGCAGGTGGCCTATGGCGGACAGGGTGGCTTCGGCGACGTGGTGCCGCACCCGCAGTTCGCCAGCAACGGACGGGTCTACATCAGCTACGCGGAAGCGGGCGACGGCAACACCGCCGGCGCAGCGGTCGCGCGCGCGACGCTGGTCACCGACGATGCCGGCGGCGGCGCGCTCGAAGGCGTCGAGGTGATCTGGCGCCAGGTGCCGAAGGTGAGCGGACAGGGCCACTACGGCCACCGCATCGCGTTCGGCGACGACGGCAAGCTGTGGATCGCCTCCGGCGAGCGCCAGAAGTTCGATCCGGCGCAGGACATGGCGTCCAACCTCGGCAAGGTGCTGCGCTTCAACGACGACGGCAGCGTGCCGGCGGACAATCCGTTCGCCGGACAGGGCGAGGTGGCGGCGCAGGTGTGGTCGCTCGGCCATCGCAATCCGCTGGGTATCGCCTTCGACGGCAACGGCCAGCTGTGGGACATCGAGATGGGCCCGAAGGGCGGCGACGAACTCAACAAGGTCGAGCGCGGCGCCAACTACGGCTATCCGATCGTGTCCAATGGCGACCACTACGACGGTCGCCCGATCCCGGACCACGACACGCGCCCGGAATTCAGCACGCCCGCGATCACGTGGACGCCGGTGATCTCGCCGTCGAGCCTGATCTTCTATTCCGGCGACGTGTTCCCGGAATGGAAGGGCAATGCCTTCGCCGGCGGCCTGTCGTCGCAGTCACTGGTGCGCATCCAGTTCGAAGGCGACCGCGCCTGGGAGGCCGAGCGCTTCGAGATGGGCGCCCGCATCCGCGGCGTGCGCCAGGGCCCGGACGGCGCGCTGTGGGTGATCGAGGACGGCAAGGGCGGCCGGCTGCTGAAGCTGACGCCGAAGGGCTGATGCCTTTTGGCGGCCGGGAAGATGGAATGGCGTAGGCGGGGCGTCGGGGGCGTAGCCCCGACCTACGGACGGTTCACGCGCTCCGAAACAAACGTCATCCCCCGGCGAAAGCGCCCGCACCGTCATCCCGGCGAAAGCCGGGATCCATCTTGATCCGGCGGCTGCCTGGCCGCGAAGAAGAAAGATAACGGCAAAATGGATCCCGGCGTTCGCCGGGATGACGGCTTCGTTCTTCGATCCGCATGCGTGCATCCGGATGCCGCCAACCGATGGCGCGCAGGCCCGCTACTGCGCCGGCCGCTCCGTCCTGATGCCCATCGCCTCGCGATAGCGCGCGTGCAGCGCCTGCACCTTGGCGATGTAGGCCTGCGTCTCCGGGTATGGCGGCACGCCGCCGTGGCGCTGCACGGTGCCGATGCCGGCGTTGTAGGCCGCGAGCGCCAGGGTGCGGTCGTTGCCGTAGCGGCGCAGCAGCGCGCGCAGGTGGCGCGCGCCGGCCTGGATCGACTGCTTCGCGTCGAAGGGATCGGCGACGCCGTAGTCGGCGACCACGTCGGGCATCAGCTGCATCACGCCCTGCGCGCCCTTGTCCGACACCGCGTCCGCGTCGAACCCGCTTTCGGCATGCGCGATCGCGCGCAGCCATGCGTCCTCGACGCCGGTCGCCTTCGCCGCCGCCCTGAACTCGGCCGCGAACGGCCCGAGCTGCGGCGCGCCGACATTGCCCAGCCCTTCATGCGCGGGTTCGCCCGGCGGCGTGACCGCGGTGAACTTCAGGTACACGCGCGAGCCGGGCAGCTTGCGCGTGCCGTAGACGAGTTTCCCGTCCTGCTCGCGTTCGTACAGCGTGCCGCTGAACACACCCATTGCCCCCCACAGGTTCGGCGCCTGCACGGCGCTGTCGTCGATTTCCTTCGCCTCGCACTTCGAGCCCGGCTCGGGCGCGGTGGACAGGCTGACGGTGCCGTCGCGCACGCAGCGATAGACGATGCGTGCATCGGCCGGCGGCGGCACCGCCAGTGCGGCGACGGCCAGCAGCAGGCCGGCCGTCATCCCTGACCTTCTCCCGCGGACGGACGGAAGACCGCATGCGCCGACCCGGCTTGCGGGCGGCGGGGACGGGACGCGGGACGCCATGCCGCTGCCTCCGCGGCTCGCGCCGCGCGGACCTCAGGAGGCGACTTCGATGCCGTCGGCGGTGATGCGGTACTCGACCGGCTCGGCGGCGATGCCCTTGCCGCTGTCGCCGCTCAGGTGCTCGACCTGCTCGGGCGTGAGCTCCTTGCGCGTCAGCACGCCGTGCACCACCGCAGAGCCCGTGGTGTCCTTGGGAATGTAGAAGTCGTGCTTGCCGAACATCACCCGCGCGAGCTTGCCGTCGTCCTCCAGCATCATCCAGCAGCCCTTGGCCTGGCAGACCTCGGTGATCCGGCCGCTGAAGCGCTGCGGCCGGTCGGCGTGGGCGTCGAAGTCGGCGATCGCCTGCGAGACCGGGACGGCCTCGCCTTCGGGCATGGGCTGGCCGTAGGGCGTGGCGGCGCTCGCGGCGGCGGCGGACAGCGTCAGGACCAGGATGGACAGCAGGCGCATGGCGTGCTCCTCGGGATCGTCGGGCGGTCACGATAGCGCGAAGGCGCGTGCGGCGGCAGTGACGATAGGATGCGGGGGCCCTCCCGCCCCAGGAATGCGAACGTGTCCGACTGGTCCCGCCTGATCCGCGACGTCCCCGATTTCCCGAAGCCCGGGATCGTGTTCAAGGACATCACCCCGGTGCTGGCCGACGCCGTCGCCTTCGCTGCCGCGATCGCGGCGATGGCCGCGCCGTGGCGCGAAGCGCCGCCGGACGCGGTGGCGGGCGTCGAATCGCGCGGCTTCATCCTCGGCGCGGCGCTGGCGCGCGCGCTGGGCTGCGGCTTCGTGCCGGTGCGCAAGCCGGGCAAGCTGCCGGCGCGCACGCTGGCGCAGGACTACCGGCTCGAATACGGCAGCGACCGGCTGGAGGTGCACGTCGACGCGCTGCCGCCCGGCGCACGGGTGCTGGTGGTCGACGACGTGCTCGCTACCGGCGGCACCCTGCGCGCGGCGACCGCCCTGCTGCGTCGCCAGGGCGCGCAGGTGGTCGGCGCGGACGTGCTGGTGGAACTGGCGTTCCTGCGCGGGCGCGAGCGCTGGGACGATCCGGCGCCGCTGCGCGCGGCGCTGGCGCTGTAGCGCGGCGGACAGGTCCGAGGCGCTTGCGGAACCAGACCATGACGTCCTCCCACCGTCATCCCCGCGAAGCCTGCCCCCGCGCAGGCGGGGGGCGGGAATCCAGCGTCTTTACGCCTTCGTGCAGAAGAGAATGACCAGAAGCCCGGGCGTTTCTCGACCGCATGCCCCCTCCAAGTCCCTGACTCGTCACGAAAGACGCTGGGTCCCCGCCTTCGCGGGGATGACGTCTGTCTGGTTCGCCGGCGATGACACGTGTTCCGGTCGCTGGCAGGACGGAACCCTGGTCGCCGCCGGTACTGCGTCAGCCGGCAACCCACCAGCCCCGGCAATCCATCCACGCCACCCGCTGTTCCACCGCCGGAACAGCCGCGCGCCGTAGAATGCAGCCCTTGCCGCGCGTCGCCTTCCGCTGCCGCGGCCCCTGTCCCCACGGTGTCCGATGCGTCCCTCCCCTGCATCGGTCGGCCCCGCTTCCGCGTCTTCGCTCGCCATCGCCCTCGCGCTGGCGGCGGTGTACCTGATCTGGGGTTCGACCTACCTCGCCATCCGCTTCGCGCTGGAGGGCGGCTGGCCGCCGCTGCTGATGGGTGGCGTGCGCTTCCTGCTGGCGGGTGCGCTGATGTACGCGGCGCTGCGCCTGCGCGCGGTCGCCGCGCCCACGCGCGCGCAGTGGCGCAACACCGCGTTCATGGGCCTGCTGCTGCTCGCGGTCGGCAATGGTCTGGTCTGCATCGCCGAGCAGACGGTGTCGTCGGGCCTGGCGGCGGTCGCGGTGGCGTCGGTGCCGCTGTGGATGGCGCTGTTCGCGGCGCTGCGCGGCGAGCATCCGCGGCGCATCGAATGGATCGGCCTGGGCATCGGTTTCGCCGGCGTGGCCTGGCTCAACGCGGGCAGCAGCCTGACCGCGACGCCCGGCGGCCTGGTCGCGCTGCTGGTGGCCTCGGTGGCCTGGGCCTACGGCTCGATCTGGAGCCGCGGCCGCGACCTGCCCGCGCCGTTCATGACCGCCGCCGCGCAGATGCTGTGCGGCGGCGTAGTGATGCTGGCCGCCGGCCTCGCGCTCGGCGAACGCTTCGACGGCTGGCCGACGCTGCGCGGCCTGCTGTCGTTCGGCTACCTCGCCACGTTCGGTTCGATCATCGGCTTCAGCGCCTACGTCTGGCTGCTGCAGCACGTGCGCCCGGCGCTGGCGGGCAGCTACGCCTACGTGAACCCGGTGATCGCGGTGGTGCTCGGCGCCTGGCTCGCCGGCGAGCGCTTCGGCGCGCACGACATCGGCGCGATGGGCGTGGTGCTGCTGGGGGTGGTCGCGATCACCCTGGCCAAGGCGAACAAGGCGGCGGCGCCCGCCATCGGCGGGGCGAGGCGCGGATGACGCCGACTCCGGACATCGCCGCGCGCGAGGCGCGGCTGGGCCTGCTGGCCGCGCTGGGCACGTTCGCGCTGTGGGGCGTGATGCCGGCCTACTGGCATGCGCTGAGCGAGGTCCCGCCGCTGCAGGTGGTGATGCACCGCGCGATCTGGTGCGCGGTGCTGGTCAGCGCCTGGCTGACGTGGAAGCAGGGCCGTGGCTGGCTGGCGGCGGTGCTCTCGCGCCCGCGCCTGGCGGCGATGCTCGGCGTCTCGGGCTGCCTGATCGCGTTCAACTGGAGCCTGTACGTGTGGGCGGTCAGCACCGGCCACGTGGTCGAGGCCAGCCTGGGCTACTTCATCAATCCTCTGCTCAACGTGGTGATCGGCGTGCTGTTCCTGCGCGAGCGGCTGTCGCGCGCGCAATGGGTCGCGGTGCTGCTGGCGATGGTCGGCGTGCTGTGGCTGACCTTCAGCTACGGCAGCTTCCCGTGGATCGCGGTGTCGCTGGCGGCGTCGTTCGCGTTCTACGGGCTGATCCGCAAGTTCGCCGCGGTCGAACCGGTGACCGGGCTCGGGGTCGAGAACCTGATCGTGTTCCTGCCGGCGGTCGCGGCGCTGTGGTGGTTCGAGACGCACGGCGACGGCGGTTTCTTCTCGCTGCGCTGGGGCGTGGCGACCGATGCGATGCTGGTGTTCGGCGGCGCGCTGACCGCGATCCCGTTGATCGGCTTCGCGTTCGCGGTGCGGCGGGTGTCGCTGACCGTGGTCGGCCTGCTGCAGTACATGTCGCCGACGATCCAGCTGCTGATCGGCGTGTTCGTGCTCGGCGAAACCTTCGGCGGGGAACGCGCGGCCGGCTTCGGCTTCATCTGGGCCGGGCTGGTGGTGTTCGCGCTCGACGGCTACCTCGCCGCGCGGCGCAGGATCGTTGCACAGCAGGCATAGGGCGGGCCTCGGCCCGCCTCGGCGACCCGGGCGGACATGCGGTGGCGGGCCGAGGCCTGCCCTATGCGGTCAAGGCCAGGGGCTGCGGGCAGAACCGCTTGGGCGAGGCGTTGTCGAGCCAGTCGATCACCGTCGGTGCCAGCAGGTCGAGGCGCATCGGCAGGCTGATGTGGTCCTCGCCGGGTACTTCGACGTAGTGCGCGCGCGGCGCGGCGGCGGCCAGCGCGCGGCCGTGCGCGACCGGCACGTGCTCGTCCTCGCGGCCGTGCACCAGCAGCACGCAGGCCGGCACCTGCGCCAATGCGGCGCCGACGTCGATCTTGTCCAGCGGAAGTTCCAGGGCTTCGCCGGCGGTGGCGATCGCGCGCTCCAGCGCTTGGTCGTCCATCCGCCAGCGCAGCCAGCGATGGGTGAACTGCTGGGCGACCGTTTCCGGCGCCTTGTGCAGCAGGTGCGGCACCATGTCGCGGATCGCGTGGCCGGCGTTGGCGAAGGATTCGATCGCGATCACGTTGTCGACCTGCATGCCCAGTTCGCGCGCGCTGAAGATCGCGGTCGCCGCGCCGTAGGACACGCCCATCACGTGCAGCGGCCCGACGATCTCGCCCTGCGCGCGCAGGGCCGCGACCGCGTCGGCCACGTCGCGCGCCTCGCGCAGGCCGTAGCCGGACGGCGCCGCGCCGGAACGGCCGTGGTTGCGCAGGTCGAGGCTGATGGTGCGGTAGCCGGCCTGCGCCAGCTGCAGCGACCACGGCAGCAGCGAGCCGCCGTCCATCATCCAGCCGTGCAGCAGCAGCACGGTGCCACGCGGCGCGACCGGCCTTGCGGTGGGCGCGTCGAAGTCGAGGCTGAAGTCCATGCGCCCGCGCTGCGTGCCGTCGGGGCGGTAGGCGTAGTCGAGCCGGTAGGCGCCGGGATCGAACGCGCGCCAGAACAGCGATACGCCCGCGGACGTGGCCACGCGCCCTTCGCGATGCGGCAGCCGCGCGATCGCCTGCTCGATGCGCGCGGTCGGCAGCAGCGGCGAGGCGCCGCCGGGCGCGACCAGGCGATGGCTCAGCGCGCTGCCGCCGTCCGGCCAGGCGAAGCCGGCCAGCAGCAGGCAAGTGCAGAGGATGAGCAGCGCGCGGCGCATCGGCGGGGGTCCGTGTCGGAAAAAAGGTTGCAAAGGTTAGGACCGCCGCGCGCGGCCATCTACCGCGTTTCGATGACAATGCGATGACAGCGCGGCCGGCGTTCAGCATTAGAATCGGCGTTTCGTCTTTCCCCACCTCCGGCAAGCCCCATGACTCCCAGCAACGCATCCCTGCGCGGCAGCATCGTCGCGCTCGTCACGCCCATGCACGAGGACGGCAGCGTCGACTACCCGGCGCTGCGCAAGCTGATCGACTGGCACGTCGACGAAGGCACCGACGGCATCGGCGTGGTCGGCACGACCGGCGAATCGCCGACGGTCGACGTCGAGGAACACTGCGAGATCATCCGCGTGGCGGTCGAGCAGGCCGCCGGGCGCGTGCCGGTGATGGCCGGCTGCGGCGGCAACTCCACCGCCGAGGCGATCGCGCTGGCGCGGTTCGCGAAGCAGGTCGGCGCCGACAGCCAGCTGCAGGTCGTGCCCTACTACAACAAGCCCGGCCAGGAAGGGCTGTACCGCCACTTCAAGGCGATCGCCGAGGCCACCGGCGAGCTGCCGATCGTGCTCTACAACGTGCCGGGCCGCTCGGTCGCGGACATGCAGCACGACACCGTGCTGCGGCTGGCGCAGGTGCCGGGCGTGGTCGGCATCAAGGAGGCCACCGGCAACCTCGAGCGCGCGCAGTGGCTGATCCGCGACGTGCCCGAAGGCTTCGCCGTGTACTCGGGCGACGACGCCACCGCCGTCGCGCTGATGCTGTGCGGCGGCCACGGCAACGTCAGCGTCACCGCCAACCTCGCGCCGCGGCTGATGCGCGAACTGTGCGCGGCGGCGCTGGCCGGCGACGCGGCGCGGGCGATGGCCATCCAGCTGCGGCTGCTGCCGGTACACAAGCAATTGTTCGTCGAGGCCAACCCGATCCCGGTGAAGTGGGCGATGGCGCGCATGGGTCTGTGCGGCGGCGCGCTGCGCCTGCCGATGACCGAACTCGATGCGGCGAACCAGCCGAAGGTGGAAGCCGCGCTGCAGTCGGCCGGACTCCTGTAGCCCGCCGCACGATCGCCGCGCGCCGCCCCTGGGCCGGCGGCCTGCGTCAGACGCCCGCGCAGGGCGCGCCGCCGTCCATCCAGGTCCTGAACGCGGCGACGAAGTCGGCGTGCGGCACCGGGACCGGCGCGCGCCGGCCGCCCGGTTCCCAACCCCACAGCACCAGGGCGTCCCCGGTGACGTGCTCGAGCATCGCGTCGAGGTCGCGTCCGCCGGTGCTGTCCTTGTCCTTGATCATCGCGCACAGTTCCGCCGCGGGCAGGCCGATCCACGCCATCTTCCGGTCGGGCGGCGGCAGCGCCCAGTGCGGCGCGCCCGGGGGCGCATGCGGGCCGTAGCTGTCGGGCGGGTTCTTCTCGCCGTGGCAGGCGCTGCAGGGCAAGCCCGGCGCGCCATGGCCTTCCGGCCCGCGCACCACGCCCTGCGCATGCGGGGCCTGGGCGTCGAACTGCAGCGGCTGGTCGCCGGGGATATGGCAGTTGCTGCAGCGTGGATGCTGGAACACCTGCTCGATGGTGGCGAAGGCCTGCAGCGCCTGCGCCTGCTGCTCGGGCGTGGCCTTCGGGCCACAGGCCACCAGCAGGAGGCAGGCCGCAACCAGCGCGATGCGTGCAGTCGTCATGGCCCTCTCCTCACGTCGCCGCCGCGGGCGCGGCGCTCGTTTCCGACAGCCGCAGCGGCAGCTCGCGCAGGCGTTGCCCGGTCAGCGCGAACACCGCGTTGGCCACCGCCGGCGCGATCGGCGGCGTGCCGGGTTCGCCGACGCCGCCCATCCGCGCCTGGCTGGGCACGATGTGGGTTTCGACCACCGGCATCTCGTCCAGCCGCAGCACGCGGTAGTCGTGGTAGTTCGACTCCTGCACTTGTCCATCCTTCAGCGTCAGCGCCGAATGCAGCGCCGCGCCCAGGCCGAAGGCGACGCCCGACTCGATCTGCGCCGCGACCCCGGCCGGGTTCACCGCCGGCCCGCAGTCGATCGCGCAGACCACGCGATGCACGCGGATGCGCCCGTCCTCGACCGATACTTCCGCCGCCTGCGCGACCACGCTGCCGAACGATTCATGCACGGCGATGCCGTGGCCGCGGCCCTGCGCCGCCGGCGTGCCCCAGCCGAACTTCTCCGCGGCGAGGTCGAGCGCGGCAAGATGCCGCGGATGGTCCTTCAGCAGCGTGCGGCGATAGGCGACCGGATCCTGCCCCGCCGCATGCGCGAGTTCGTCGACGAAGCCCTCCATCACGAAGCCGTTGACGCTGTGCCCGACCGAGCGCCACCACAGCACCGGGATGCCAGTGACCGGCGAATGCAGGTCGACGCGATGCGCCGCGGCGCCGAGCACGTAGGGCGAATCGGCGACGCCCTCGGTGGAGGTGGTGTCGACGCCGTCCTTGACCATCATCGCTTCCATGAAGGTGCCGGCCATGATCGACTGCCCCACCAGCACCTGGTGCCAGGCCACCGGCAGGCCGTCGGCGCCGAGGCCGACGCGCAGCTTCTCGACGAACGCGGAGCGGTAATAGCCGCCGCGGGTGTCGTCCTCGCGCGTCCACACCGTCTTGACCGGCACGCCGGCGGCCTTCGCGACCTCCACCGCTTCGCTGACCACGTCCGAGGTCGGCGTCGCGCGGCGACCGAAGCCGCCGCCGAGGAACGGCGTGTGGATGCGGATCTTCTCCGGCGGGATGCCGAGGATGCGCGCGGCGTTGTTCTGGTCCAGGGTCGGGAACTGCGTGCCGCACCAGATGTCGCACTCGCCGCCTTCGAGCTTCACCGTGCAGTTCAGCGGTTCCATCGCCGCATGCGCGAGGTAGGGCACGGCGTATTCGGCCTCCACGGTCTTCGCCGCGCCTTCCAGCGCCGCGGCGACGTCACCGGCGCGGGCCGCGACCGGACCCTCGGTGCCGGCCAGCGCCGCGAACTCGCTGCGCAGGGCCGCGCTGTCGAGCGCGCCGTGTTCGCCGCGGTCCCATTCGACCTGCAGCGCATCGCGGCCGAGCTTCGCCGCCCAGTAATGGTCGGCGATCACCGCCACGCCGCTGGGCACCTGCACCACGTCGCGCACGCCGGGCACGGCCTTCGCCGCGGTGGCGTCGAACGATTTCACCTTGCCGCCGAACACCGGCGCATGCGCGACCACCGCGGTCCTGAGCCCGTCGAACTGGATGTCCATGCCGAACTTCGCGCGGCCGGTGATCTTCTCCGGCGTGTCGAGGCGTTTGGTGGGCTTGCCGATCACGGCCCACTGGCCCGGGGCCTTGAGCTTGAGCGTGGCCGGGTCCGGCGGCGCGAGCCTGCCCGCGGCCTCGGCCAGTTCACCGTAGCGCAGGCGCTGCGTGCCGGCCACGACCACGCCGTTTTCCGCCTTGAGTTCCGCGACCGGCAGGCCGGTGCGTTCGGCCGCGGCCTGCAGCAGCATGGCGCGCGCGGTGGCGCCCGCCTGCCGGTAGCGGTCGAACTCGGACCAGGTGGTGGTCGAACCGCCGGTGCCCTGCATGCCGAACACCGGGCTGAAGTAGGCCTTGTCGGCCGGACCATGCTCGACGCGGAGCTTCGACCAGTCGGCATCGAGTTCCTCGGCGATCAGCATCGGCAGCGTGGTCCAGATGCCCTGCCCCATCTCCGCGTGCGCGAGCAGCACGGTCACGGTGTCGTCGGGCGCCACGCGCAGGAATGCGTTGGGCGCGAACTCGGGGGCGGGCGCAGCCCCGGCCTCCTCCTGCGCCATCGCGAAGCGCCCTGCCCCGGGCACGGCGAAGGCGACCACCAGTCCACCGCCGGCGAGCGCGCCGGTGCGGAGGAAGTCGCGACGGGAAAACTTGCTGGCGAGGTTCACGGGAAGGATCTCCGTCGAACGGCGGGGAATGCAGCGCGTGGCGGCGCCGCGGGGATCGCGGGAATCAGGCCTTGCCGAGTTCGGCCGCGCGATGCACGGCCGCGCGGATGCGCTGGTAGGTGCCGCAGCGGCAGAGGTTGCCCGACAGCGCGTGGTCGATGTCCTCGTCGCTGGGCGCCGGCACCTCGGCCAGCAGCGCGACCGCGGACATGATCTGTCCGGACTGGCAGTAGCCGCACTGCACCACGTCCAGCTCGGCCCAGGCGCGCTGCACCGGATGGCTGCCGTCGGCCGAGAGGCCTTCGATCGTGGTGATCTGCCTGCCGGCGACGGCCTCCACCGGCGTCACGCAGCTGCGCAACGGCGATCCGTCGACATGGACCGTGCAGGCGCCGCATTGCGCGATGCCGCAGCCGAACTTGGTGCCGGTCATGCCCAGCAGGTCGCGCAGGACCCACAGCAGGGGCATGTCCGGTGGGGCATCGACCTCGTGTTCGGAACCGTTGACCTGCAGCTTCATCGGCAACTCCCTGGCGATGGCTTGGGATGCTTCGACAGTACTCCCGGACGCCGTCGTCCGCCAGCGTCCTGCGTGGATTTCGCGACGGATCACGTCGCCACCGGCGATTGTCCCGGAAATGCGCATGCCCGATCGCGGTCGATGGCGTGCGCGCGAAACGCTGCGCAGGCGTCCGGGCAACGGCGATCGTCGTCTTGCACGGCGATGGCGCCTGCGCCATCGTGGCCGGCATGTCCGTCCATCGCCACGTGCTCGAGGCTTCCGCGCAGGCCAGCGAAGCCGATACGCCTGCCGCACTGGCCGTCGTGGTCGGAACCGAAGGCTCCACCTACGTGCGCCGCGGCGCGATGGCGCTGTTCGGCGAAGCGGGACCGGAAGCGGGCTGGTTGAGCGGCGGCTGCCTGGAGCCGGAGATCGCCCTGCGCGCGAAGCAGGCGATCGACGCCGCGCGTCTGGGCTGGATGGAGATCGACACCCGCGACGACGAGGACCTGCTGTCGGGCTCGGCGCCGGGATGCCGCGGCCGGCTGCGCATCGCGCTGCTGCCGCTGCGCGCGTTGCCGGGCTGGTCGACCCTGGTGCAGGCCTGGCTGCGGCGCGAGGGCGAACTGCGATTGCAGGTGCACGCCGAAGGGACCGTGGCCGCGCAGATCAGCGGGCGCCACAGCGACTGGTCGCTGGCCACCGATGCATTGCCGTGGCCCGCGATGGAGATGGTGGCGATCCGGGTGCCGGCGCCATCGGCGATCGCGGTCTTCGGCGCGGGTCCGGAGACCGCGATGCTGCTGCCGCTGCTGCGGCAGCTGGGCTGGATGACGCTGGTCGTCGAGCGACGGCAGCGCTGGCTGCCGGCCGCCGCCCTCGGCGACCGGACGCTGGACGCCACCCCGCAGGTCGGCGTGGCGGCGCTCGGCGAGGCGCGGGTCGACGCCGCGCTGGTGATGCACCACAACTTCGAACTCGACCGCGAGGCCCTGGCGGCGCTGGCGGCGACCGACCTGCCCTACATCGGCCTGCTGGGACCACATCGCCGCCGCGACGACCTGTTCAAGCTGCTCGCGGCGCACGAGCGCGAACGTTTGTCCGCGCGCCTGCATTCGCCGGTCGGACTGCCGCTCGGCGGACAGGGGCCGGAAGCGATCGCGCTCAGCATCGCCGCGCAGCTGCAGGCCTGGCGCGCCGGGCGCGGCGACGGGGAATGAGTGCGGCGCCCGCCACGTCGCACGCGGCGCTGCTGCTGGCGGCGGGCGGCAGCCGCCGGCTCGGGCGGCCGAAGCAGTTGCTCACGCGCGATGGCGAGACGCTGGTGCATCGCGCCGCGCGCCTGCTGCGCGAAACCGCGCCGCAGCGACTGCTGATCGTCGTCGGCGCACGCCGCGACGCGATCGAAGCCGCCGTCGCCGGCCTCGATGCCGAAGCGGTGGCCAACGACGACTGGCAGGCTGGCCTGTCCGGCAGCCTGCGCTCGGCGGCGCGGGCGATGGCGGGGTTCGACGGCATGATCCTGGTCGCGGCCTGCGACCAGCCCGCGATGGACAGGCAGCACCTGCTGGCGCTGCTGGCGGGCGCACGCGATGCCGCGTCGCATTGCGCGGCGACCCTGCACGATGGCCTGCCGGGAATCCCGGCGGCGGTGCCGGCCGCCTGGCTGACGCAGGCGGCGCAGGCCGGGGATCGCGGCCTCGCCGCGCGCCTGCGCGCGCTGCCGCGCGAGACGCTGTTCCTGCTCGATGCGCCGGCGCTGGCGTTCGACATCGACACGCCGGCCGATGTCGACGCCGCGATCGCGCGCGGCTGGCTGGATCCGCCCGCCGCGCGCTGACGCCTGCGCTCAGGCCGCGCGCAGCGCGTCGGTCACCGGCAGCGTCGCAGCGCGCAGCGCGGGGAACAGGCCGCCGACGAAGCCGATCGCCAGCGCCCACTTCAGGCCCTGCCAGAGCAGGTCGGGCGAGACCTTGAACTCGAAGCTCAGGCTGGCCACGCCGCCGGCCACGGTCGACGCGGTGTAGCCGTTGAAGACCAGCCAGGCCAGCAAGCCGCCGAGCAGGCCGCCGATCGCCGCCAGCAGCATCGTCTCCAGCATCACCGCCACCACTACCGGCATGCCGCGGAAGCCGATCGCGCGCAGCGTGGCGATCTCCCGCGCGCGCGAGGCGACGGTGGCGAACATGGTGTTGAGCGCGCCGAACACCGCGCCGATGGCCATGATCGAGCCGACCACGATGCCGATGATGCGCAGCACCTTGCTGATGGCCTCGGACTGCTTGCTGAAGTACTCGCGCGTGGTGTCGGCCTCGACCTGCAGGCGCGGGTCCGCCGCCAGCGTGGCCTTGAAGGCGTTGAAGGCCTTGGCGTCGGTCAGCTTCGCGAACACCGAGGCGCGGCTGCTGCCGCGGCGGTAGGCACTGGAGACGATCTCGCCGTCGGCCCACATCTCCGATTCCATCGCGTCGCCGGACTCGAACACGCCGACCACGGTCCAGACCTGGTTGCCCAGGCGCAGTTCCTTGCCCGGATCGAGCCCGGCGAACTGGCGCCGCGCGCCCTTGCCGACCACCAGCTCGCGCCGGCCCGGCTCGAACTTGCGGCCTTCGACCAGCTTCACGCCGGGTCGCACCACCCAGGCCATGTCGCCGACGCCGCGCAGGGTCACGCTGCCCTCCTCGCCGTCGCTGCGCGGCACGTTGGCCGAGACCACCAGTTCCGCCGAGGCCAGCGGGCGGCCCTCGGCGTCGCGCGCGATCTCCGGCGCGCGTTCGATCGTGGTGATCTGGTCGCGCGAGAGCACCGACATCAGCTCCGCCGACGAACCGCCGCGCAGCACGATCGCGGTGTCGTCGGTGCCGCTGCTGCTGACCGTGTGGCGATAACCTTCCGCCATCGCCAGCAGCGCGACCAGCACGCCGACCACGCCGGCGATGCCAATCACCACCACCGACGAGGCGCCCAGGCGCTGTGCCAGCGTGCTGACGCCGACGCGCGTCACCGACGCCGCCTGGCGCCCGCTGCGGGTGAACGCCATCCACAGCGCGAACAGCACCGCGATACCGAGCAGCGCCGGCCACGGCAGGACGATCCAGGCCGCGAGGAACACGGCCAGCAGCAGGAACAGGCCGAACCCGCGCAGGAACGATTTGATGAGCGTCATCTGAGTTCTCCCGTTACCGTCCGGCCAGCGCGTCGACGATGTTCAGGCGCATCGCCCGCACCGCCGGCAGCGCGCCGACCAGCAGTCCGATGGCCGCCATCAGCCCCAGCCCCAGCATCCAGCTCTTCAGGCCGATCGGCGGCAGGCCGACCGCGCCGCCGCTGGCGGCGCCGACGATCGGCCCCAGCACCGCGGCCAGGCCGAGCCCGAGCACGCCGCCGATCAGCACCAGCAGCACCGATTCGGCCAGCACCATCGCCAGCACGCTGCGGCTGGTGAAACCGATGGTCTTGAGCACGGCCAGCTCCGAGGTGCGCTCGCGCACGGCCTGGGCCATGGTGTTGCCGGTCAGCAACAGCAGGGTGAAGAACACCGCGCCCATGATCGAACCGACGATCAGGCCGATGTCCGCCATCTGCTTGATCTGCGAGGCCATCGCCGCCTGCTCGTTCATCGTCCGCGTCTCGTGCGGCGAGTTCGCCGACAGCGCGTCGATCGCCTTGGCCGCCGCATCGCTGCGGCGCACGTCGGACACGCGACTGACGAACCAGCCGACGTCGCCATCGACGTAGGGCGTGGATTCCTCGAAGTACTTGTAGTGCATCAGGATCAACGCCTCGGTGAAGCCTGCGCTCTTCTTGTCCTTGGCCCGCAGCACGCCGACGATGTCGAACGACCAGTTCAGGGTGCCGTCGCTGTTGGGGAAGATCGTCGACTGCAGCGGGATGGTCTGCCCGACCTTCCAGTCGAAGCGCTTCATCATCGCCTCGCCGACGAGGATGCCGGTGCGGGTGCGCTTCCAGGCCTCGACCTCGGCGGGCGCGACCTCGATCTCGGGATACAGGTCGAGGTAGTTCTCCGCCACCGCGAAGGTGAACAGCTGGTTGCGCGGGTTCTGGTAGGCGCCGCCGAACCAGTTGGCGTAGGTCACATCCTGGACGTTGTCGATCCGGCGCAGGGGCGGCTCCAGCGAGATCGGCAGCGTCTCGACGATCGACAGGCGCGAGGTGGTCTGCAGCCGCTGCGCGCCGTCGGCGTTCTGCCCCAGCTGCGCGAACGAGGTGCGGATGCCGTCGAGCAGGCCGAACAGCAGGAACGCCGCCAGGATCGAGGCCAGCGTGAGGAAGGTGCGGGTCTTGCGCCGGAACAGCGCCGCCCAGATCAGGTGGAAATATTTCATGTCACCCCTCCGTCCGGTCCGGCCTCAGGCCGCGTGCGCCTGCTGCTCGACCAGCGTGCCCTTGTCGAGGTGCAGCGTGTGGGTGGCGTACTCGGCCGCCTTCGGGTCGTGCGTGACCATGACGATGGTCTTGCCGTGCTCGCGGTTGAGCGTCTGCAGCAGGCCGAGGATGTCTTCGGCGGACTGGCGGTCGAGATCGCCCGTGGGCTCGTCGCAGATCAGCAGCGTGGGATCGGAGACGATGGCGCGGGCGATGGCGACGCGCTGCTGCTGGCCGCCGGAGAGCTCGGTCGGCTTGTGCGAGACGCGGTCGGCCAGGCCGACCAGGGACAGCGCGATCTGCGCGTTACGCTTGCGCTGCGCGCCGCCGAGTTTGGTCAGCAGCAGCGGCAGCTCGACGTTCTTCTGCGCGGTCAGCGCCGGCATCAGGTTGTAGAACTGGAACACGTAGCCCACGTGCTGGCTGCGCCAGTGCGAGAGCTTGCCGCCGCCGAGCTGGTCGATGCGCTGGCCGCCGACCTCGATCTGCCCGGAGGTCGGCGAGTCGAGCCCGCCGATCAGGTTGAGCAGGGTGGTCTTGCCGGAACCGGACGGCCCCATCAGCGCGACGAAGTCGCCCTGTTCGATGTCCAGGTCGATGCCGTGCAGCACTTCGACCTTCTCCGGGCCGCGCTGGTAGGTCTTGGTCAGGTTGCGGATCGATACCAGGGATGCCATGGCTTGCCTCGTGTGGTCTCGTGGCCGGGAACGTCCCGGTGGCGGGTCATGCGATGCGGGTGATTCGTCGCATCGCGCCGGTTTGTCACTTGGAACTTCTCGCAGGAACAAAAAACGTTGTCATTTCGACCCCGGACTTGATCCGGGGGAGAAATCTGGCTTTCACCTCACCTGCAAGTAGATCTCTCGCGGAGCCTGCCCTGAGCGCAGCCGAAGGGCTCGAGATGACAGGACTCTGATCTGTCCTTGGGTGCATCAATTCGTGCCGGTGGACACCACCGCGCCCGCCTCCAACCCCTCCGGCGGATCGACCACGACGGTCTCCCCCGGCGCCAGCCCCGAAACGACCTCGCGGTCGCCACCGAGCGCGCCGCCAGCCTGCACGCCACGCAGTTCCACCTCGTCCCCGCTTCCGACGACGAACACCGCGTCGCCGCCGTCGCGCTGCACGATCGCCGACGCCGGCACGCGCACGCCGCGCCTGGGTTCGGCGTCGGCCTCGGGCGCCCTCTCCAGGAAGCTCACGGTCACGCCCATGTCGGGCACGATGCGCGCGTCCTTCTCCTTCAGCGCCACGCGCACCTTCACCGTGGCCTTGCCGCGGTCGGCGGTGGGGATGATGGCGATGACCTCGGCCGGGATCTTCCAGTCGGGGTAGGAGTTGAGCGTGGCCTCGACCGGCATCTTCGGCTGCACGCGGCCGATGTAGGACTCGCCGACGTCGACCTCCACTTCCAGCGAATCCATGTCGACGATGGTGCCGATGCCGGTGCGGGTGAAGCCGCCGCCGGCCGACAGCGGCGAGACGATCTCGCCCGGCTGCGCGGCCTTGGCGATCACCACGCCGGCGAACGGCGCGCGCACGATGGTGTTGTCGACGCCGAGGTCGGCGATGTGCAGTCCGTCCTCGGCGACCTTGGCGTTGCGCTGCGCGGTCAGCAGTTCCGCGCGCAGCGCGTCGCGCTGGGACACGGCCTGGTCGTACTGCGCCTTCGACACCAGCTGCTGGCCGACCAGGCGCGACAGGCGCTCGGCGTTCGCCTCGGCTTCCTTCAGGCGCGCGGAGACGCTGCTCGCCTGGCTGCGCGCGGCCGAGAGCTGCGCCGCGCTCAGCGAACGCTGGGCATCGGCGTCGATCGGGTCGAGCCGGGCCATCACCTGCCCTTCCTCGACCTTCATGCCTTCCTCGATCAGCACCTCGCGCACGCGGCCGGTGATCTTGGCCGACACCGTCGCCATGCGCCGGGCGACGACGTAGCCGGAGGCGTCGAGCACCGAGGCCGCGGCATTGCCGCTGGCCAGCGACACCGCGGTCGCGGTCTGCACCGGCACCGCGCCCTCGCGCGCGAACAGCCACCAGCCGGCCAGCGCCAGCACGGCGACGAGGGCGACGGCGGCCAGCGCGATCCACAGGCCCTTGCGCGAGGGCGGCGGGCCGGCGGAGCGGTCGATGCGGAGTTCCTTGAGCAGGTCGGCGTTGGTGTTCATCGAAGGACTAGACGGGAAGTTGCGGACATTGTGACGGCAACCGTCGCACGATGCGCCGCCCCCGGGGACGAAGGATGGTGGACAGCCTAGCCGCGGGCGCTGTCGCCGGCTGCTGACAGCTGTCACGTGCTTCGGCTGACGGTGGCGAATGTCACGCCCCCGGCGCGAGCGGCACGATGCCGCCATGTCCGGGACAGGAACCAGCGACATGGCCGCGACAAGACAGACACTGGCGCGACTGCACGGCGCCCGCAAGCGCTACGGCGGCACGGTCGCGCTCGACGGGCTCGATCTTGAGCTGCACGCGGGCCAGGTCACCTCCCTGCTCGGCGCCAACGGCGCCGGCAAGAGCACCGCGGTCGGCCTGCTGCTCGGCCTGCTGGCGGCGGACGCGGGCGAGGTGTCGCTGTTCGGCCAGCCGCCGCGGGCGCTGGCCGTGCGCCGGCACTGCGGCGCGATGCTGCAGTCGGCCGGCATCCCCGAGCGGCTGAAGGTGCGCGAGTTGCTCGACCTGGTCCGCAGCGGCTACCCGCAGCCGCGCAGCGTCGCCGACTGCGTCGCACTGGCCGGACTCGACGGCCTGCTCGACCGCCGCTACGGCCGGCTGTCCGGTGGACAGCAGCGGCGCGTGCAGTTCGCGCTGGCGATCTGCGGACGCCCGAAGCTGCTGTTCCTCGACGAGCCCACGACCGGGCTCGACATCGACGCGCGGCAAGGGCTGTGGGCCGCGGTGCGCGAACTGGTCGCCGAGGGCAGCGCAGTGCTGCTGACCACGCACTACCTCGAGGAAGCCGAGGCGCTGTCGGACCGCGTCGCGGTGATCGACCGCGGCCGGCTCGTCGCCGAGGGCAGCGTCGGCGAGATCCGCGCGCGGGTGTCGCAGCGGCGCATCCGCTGCGTCTCGACGCTGGCGGCCGACGCCGTGGCGCAATGGCCCGGCGTGCGCGAGGCGCTGCGCGAGGGCGAGGCGCTGCAGATCGTCGCCGAGCCGGCCGAGCCGGTGGTGCGCCGCCTGCTCGACGCCGATGCGGCCCTGCACGACCTGGAAATCCAGCGCGCCGGCCTCGCCGACGCCTACCTCGCCCTCACCCGCCCCGCCCTGGAGGAGGCCGCCTGATGGACACGATCGCCCTCGCGGCCACGCCCGCGCCGTGGCGCAGCTACCTGCTCGAAGCGAAATGCGAATTCCTGCGCCTGCTGCGCGAACCGGCGTTCGGCATCCCGGTGATCGCGTTCCCGGCGATGTTCTACCTGCTGTTCGGCGTGCTGCTGAACAAGGGCAGCGGCGGCGCGGCGCAGTACCTGCTCGCGACCTACGGCGTGTTCGGCGTGATCGGCGCGGCGATGTTCGGCTTCGGCGTGACCATCGCGATGGATCGCGAGCGCGGCTACCTGCGGCTGCGGCGCGCGCTGCCGACGCCGCCGGGCGCGCTGCTGCTGGCGAAGATGGCGATGGCGATGCTGTTCGCGACGATCATCTCGCTGGTGCTGGCGCTGCTGGCGGCGACGCTGGGCGGGGTGTCGCTGGCGCCGGCGCAGTGGGCCGGCCTGTTCGCGGTCAACGTGTCCGGCATCCTCCCGTTCGCCGCGATCGGCCTGTACGTCGGCACCCTGGTGGGCGGCAACGCCGCGCCGGCGCTGCTCAACGTGCTGTACCTGCCGATGGCGTTCCTGTCCGGCCTGTGGCTGCCGCTGTCGATGCTGCCCGACTGGCTCGGCCGGCTCGCGCCGGCGTGGCCGGCCTACCACCTGGGCCAGCTCGCGCTGAAGGTGGTCGGCCACGACGAGGGCCGCGCAGCGTGGCTGCACCTGCTGGTGCTGGCGGTGGTGACGGCCGCGTTCTTCGCGCTCGCGCAGCGCCGCCTGGCCGCGGCCGAGTGACGCCGGTGTTGCCGACAACCACGGCGACGCTCCACCCCGCGACCGGATGCGTCCGCGTGGTCCGGCAGGCCCCGCGGTGACATCATGATGCCGTCCGGACCTTCACGAGGCAGCTCCCGATGATGCGACTGCGACTGCCGGGCTGGCTGGCGCCGCAGCCGGGCTCGATCGCCGCGCACGACCTGCGCATGGGTCGGTCGCCGTGGTTGAGCATGGTCCACCTGGTGTGGTCGGTCTGGGTGTTCCTGACACCCGCGTTCTCCGGCGGCGCCTACGGCTTCAGCATGCGCTGGGCGTGGCTGACCCTGCTGTCGTATCCGCTGTTCCTGTGGCTGTACGCCATGTCCGTGGTCTCGGCGCCGCGCAGGGCCTACGCCTGCGCGGCGGGGATGGTCGTCCTGTGCCTGGCGCTGCTGCCCTGGTATCCGTCGGGCCTGAGCTATTTCGTGTTCGGCTGCGTGATGCTGCAGCCGCGGCGCGGACGCGCGGTGTTCGGCTACCTGGCGGTGCTGGTGGGGCTCAACGCGCTGCTGCTCGGCTACGCCCTGCACATCGGCTATCCGTGGCAGGCGCTGGTGTGGATGCCGACGGTCACCGCGATCATCGGCGTGCTGGTGGTGCTGGAGCGCATCGGCCGCGAGCGCGACGCGGCGCTGCACCTGTCGCACGACGAGGTGCGCCGGCTCGCCGCGCTGGCCGAGCGCGAGCGCATCGGCCGCGACCTGCACGACCTGCTCGGGCACACGCTGTCGATGGTGGCGCTCAAGTCCGACCTCGCCGGCCGCCTGCTCGAACGCGACCCGGCGGCCGCGCGCGACGAGATCGACGAAGTCAGCCGCGTCGCGCGCGAGGCGCTGTCGCAGGTGCGGCGCGCGGTCAGCGGCATCCGCGCCGCCGGCATCGCCGCCGAACTGGCCTCGGCCAAGCTGCTGCTGGAAACCGACGGCATCACCTTCGACTACCGCTTCGAGGACGGCTTCGCCGACAGCGCGCTGCCGGCGGGCGTCGAGAGCGCGCTGGCGATGACCGTGCGCGAGGCCGCGACCAACATCCAGCGCCACGCCCGCGCGCATCGGGCGGAAGTCCGTTTCGGCATGGAGGACGGCGAGGCGGTGCTGCGCATCGACGACGACGGCCGCGGCGGCGCGATCGTGCCGGGCAACGGTCTGGCCGGCATGCGCGAACGCATCGAGGGCGTGCGCGGACGGCTGCGGATCGAAGCCGGCCACGGCCGCGGCACCCGCGTCGAAGTGCGCGTCCCGCTGGCCGCCAACGACGATGCCCGGCGCTAGGCGCACCTTCGGGCGCGATGCCTGTCGTCCCGATGCAGCAATCCGGGAAAGCATCGTGCCCGACGGCAACCACTGAGAATCCCGAATTTGTCATTTCGAACGCAGTGAGAAATCTGCCTCCCAGGCGCCTGGATTGACCGGCTTCGCCGTTGCAAAGTGCCTCTCACTACGCTCGAAATGACAATTTTTCAGGTTCCCCGAAGGCGCTCCCCTCTGAAATCGATGGCGACCTGCTAACGTTCCGCGCATGCTGCCATCCGCCGCCGCGCCATGATCCGCATCCTGCTCGCCGAGGACCAGGCGATGCTGCGCGGCGCGCTGTCGGCGCTGCTGGGCATGGAGAGCGACATCGAGGTGGTCGGCGCCGCCGCCGACGGCGAGGGCGCGTGGCGCGAGCTGCAGCGGCTGGGGCCGGACATCCTGGTCACCGACATCGAGATGCCGGGCCTGACCGGGCTCGAACTCGCCCAGCGCATCCAGCGCCACGCACTGCCGGTAAAGGTCGTCATCGTCACCACCTTCGCGCGCGGCGGCTTCCTGCGCCGCGCGCTCGATGCCGGCGTATCGGGCTACCTGCTCAAGGACGCGCCGGCCGAACAACTGGCCGACGCGCTGCGCCAGGTGCATCGCGGCGGCCGCGCGATCGATCCGCAGCTCGCGCTCGAGGCCTGGGGCGAAGCCGATCCGCTCAACGACCGCGAGCGCAAGGTGCTGCGGCTGGCGGGCAGCGGCATGAGCGCGAACGAGATCGCGGCGCAGCTCAACCTCTCGCACGGCACGGTGCGCAACTACCTGTCGGAGGCGATCGGCAAGCTCGGCGTCGGCAACCGCATCGAGGCCTACCGGCTGGCGCGGGAGAAGGGCTGGCTGTAGGACGCGCGATCGCCGGCAAGGCGCACTGTCTCCGCCGTGCGGCCAGTGCTAGTGTGATGTCCCGTAAGAACCTTTATCCGTCATCCCCGCGAAGGCGGGGATCCAGCGTCTTTAGTTCTTCAAAGACTTGACGACACTGGATCCCCGCCTTCGCGGGGATGACGGTATTTTCTCGGCATTGTCCTAGACTGCGGCCCACCTGCTCGGAGACCCGCCGCCATGACCGCAAGCAAGCCTCCCGTGCTGTTCTGGATCATCGCCGTCCTCGCCGTGCTGTGGAACCTGGCCGGCACGTACTCGTTCTATTACCACCTCAGCGCCACGCCCGAGATCGTCGCCAGCTGGGCGGACGACCAGCAGCGCATCTTCGCGGCGATGCCGCGCTGGCTGTTCGTGCCGTTCGCGGTGGCCACCGTCGGCGGCCTGGTCGGCTCGCTCGGCCTGCTCTGGCGCAGCCGCTGGGCGGTCCCGGTGCTGGCGCTGTCGCTACTGGCGATCATCGTCCAGTTCGCCGGCAACTACCTGACCACGCCGCTGCTGTGGGAACTGACCGGCGCGCGCGGCGCGCTGTTCCCGCTGGTCATCGCGCTGGTCGGCCTGTTCCTGTGGTGGTACGCGCGCCGCGCAGCGGCACGCGGCTGGCTGCGCTGACCGGGGTCAGGACGCGTAGCGCGCCTTGAGCATCGCGTAGGCGGAGCGCAGCGCCAGCGCTTCGCCGCCGGCCGGACGTCCCGGCCGCGCGCTGTCGTTCCAGGCATACACGTCCAGGTGCGCCCAGGGCGTGCCTTCGGGCACGAAGCGCTCGAGATACAGCGCGGCGGTGACCGCACCGGCCATGCGCGAGCCGGCGTTGGCCATGTCGGCGATGTTGCTGGTGAGGTAGCGCAGGTACGGGCGCCACAGCGGCATGCGCCACAGCGGGTCGCGCACGCGTTCGCCGGCGGCGAGCCAGTCGTTCGCCAGCGCGTCGTCGTTGGCGAACAGCGCCGGCAGGTCGGGGCCGAGCGCGATCCGCGCCGCACCGGTGAGCGTGGCGAAATCGAGGATCAGGTCCGGCGACAGCTCGCCGGCGTGCGCCAGCGCGTCGCCCAGCACCACGCGGCCTTCGGCGTCGGTGTTGTCGATCTCCACGCTCACGCCCTTGCGCGTGGCGATCACCTCGCCCGGGCGGTACGCGTCCGGCCCGATCGCGTTCTCCACCGCCGGCACCAGCAGGGTGAGCCGCAGCGGCAGCGCGCGCGCCATCACCAGTTCCGCCAGCGCGATCGCGTGCGCGGCGCCACCCATGTCCTTCTTCATCCAGCGCATGCCGTCGGCGGGCTTGACGTCGAGGCCACCGGTGTCGAAGCACACGCCCTTGCCGACCAGCACCAGGTGCGGGTGCGAGGCATCGCCCCATTGCAGCTTCAGCAGCCGCGGCGCGCGGTGCGAGGCGCGGCCGACGGCGTGGATCGCGGGAAAGTCCTGCGCCAGCAGCTCGTCGCCGACGATGCTTTCGAACGACGCGCCGTGCGCCGTCGCCACCTCGCGCGCGACCGCCTCCAGCTGCTCCGGCCCCATGTCCTGGGTCGGCGTGTTGACCAGGTCGCGCACGCGCACGCAGGCGGCGAGCACGTCGCGGACTTCCTCGTCGAGCGCATCCAGCGCCAGCCGCGCCGGCGCGCGCGCGCCCTGCTTGTAGCGGGTGTAGCGGTACGCGCCCAGGCCCCAGCCGAGCTGCAGCGCCGCCAGGTGCGCGGGTTCGAGCGCGTGCGCCAGCGCCCAGTCGCCGGCCGGCAGCGCGCCCGCGCCGTGCGCATGGGCGTACGCGTCCAGCGGATCGCCGATGCCGAGGATCGCGCCGGCCACCCCGTCCTCGCCCGGCAGCAGCGCGTGCGAACCGGGCGCGGCGTTGAACGCCTGCGACGCCAGCCACGCGCGCGTGGCGGCCGGCTGCGCTTCGAGCCATGTGCCCAATCCCGCCTTGTCGAGGACGTGCAGCGGTCGGGCGGCGGCGGTAGCCGTGGAAAAGCCAACGGGCAGGTCGTCGGTGGTCATGGCGGTCCAGGCGGGAAGACTGCGGTCATTATCCGTCCGCCGCCAGCCGCGGGCCAATGTCCGGGCCGATGGCGCTTCTACAAGCGAGGGGCCGCGGGATTGCGCTCCAGCCAGTCGGCCAGGCCGGCGAGCGAGTCGAACACCAGGTCGGGGGCGATGTCGGCGCGCGGCCACGCGCCCAGGCCGCCGGGATGGTCGTCGCGGTGCAGCCAGCAGCCGCGCAGCCCGGCGCGCATCGCGCCGACCACGTCGGCCTCGACGTGGTCGCCGACGTGCAGCACCTCGCCCGGCGGCACGCCCAGGCGTTCGCAGGCGGCGAGGAAGATGCTGGCCTCGGGCTTGGCCGCGCCATGCTCGCGCGCATGCAGCTGCAGGGTGAAATGTTCGTCGATGCCCACGCGCACGAGGTCGGCGTTGCCGTTGCTGACCGCGGCGACGGGAACACGGCGCGCGATGCGCGCCAGCGCCTCCAGCGCGTCGGGATAGAACTCGACGCGGTTGCGCTCGGCGTAGAACGCCTCGTAGGCCTCGTCCAGCAGCGACAGGTCGCCGCCGCTGTCGCGCAGCGCGATCTCCAGCGTCAGCCGCCGCAGCGCGCTGAGGTCGTATGCCAGCGCCGGGTTCTCGCGCCAGACCCGCTCGCGCAGCGCGCGCATCGCTTCGACCGGGAACATCGCCGCCGTGGCCGGGCTGCGCGCGCGCATCCAGTCGTCGAGCACACGCTCGATCCGCGCGCCGATCGGCGCGAACGGCCACAGCGTGTCATCGAGATCGAGGGTGATGGCGCGGACGGGGAAACTCACGCGCCCATTGTAGTCGCCAGCGCGACCGCCACCCCCGTGGGAGCGCCTTCAGGCGCGATTGCCTGATCGCCTGCGGCGGCATCGCGCCTGAAGGCGCTCCCACGGGGGCATCCCTATTCCAGCAGCCGCGCCCAGCCTTCCATGCCCTCCACCCGCGCCAGCACCAGCTTCACGCACACCAGCAGCGGCACCGCCAGCAGCAGGCCGATGATTCCCCACAGCCAGCCGAACAGCATCAGCGCCAGGATCAGCACCAGCGGCGACAGCGCCATGCGCCGGCCGAGCACGATCGGCGTGACCACCTGTCCCTCGATCGTGTGCAGCACCAGGTAGGCCGCCGCCGGCATCAGCGAAGGCCACAGTCCGTCGAAGGTGATGAAGCCGACCAGCAGCATCGCCAGCAGGCCGATCAGCGGGCCGACGTAGGGCGCGAAGTTCAGCAGCGCCACCATCGTGCCCCACAGCAGCGCTTCGGGCAGCGGAACCTTCATCAGGTAAAGCACGCCCGCGAACAGCAGCCCCACCACCGTGTTGATCAGGCTGATGGTCAGCACGTAGCGCGAAACCTCGCGCTCGATCGAGTGCAGGATGCCGACGGTGAACTTCTTCTGCTGGCGCCCGGGCAGCAGCGCGATCGCGTTGCGCTGCAGGTTCTCGCCGTAGACCATGAAGAAGAACGTCAGCAGCACCACCGCCAGCAGCGAGGCAAGCAGACGCGGCGTTTCGGTCAGCATCCGGTACGGGTCGTCGACAGCGGTCCGCACCACCTGCGGCGCGCGCCCGGTCTGCCCGCCCGCGGCGCGCGCGAAGTTCTCGGCGGCCTGGTTCGCTTCGTGCACCGGCTTGGTGAGTTCGCGCAGCTTCGGCGCGAGCTGTCGCATCGCGCGCGGCGCCTCGCTGGCCCAGGCCATCGCCGACGGCGCCATCTGGTAGGCGAGCGCGCCGGTCGCGGCGAGGCCGCCGGCCAGCACCAGCAGCGCGGCGAGGAAGCGCGGCAGCCACAGCCGGCGCAGCAGGCGGATGATGGGGTTGCCGACCAGCGCGAAGAACATCGCCAGCAGCACCGGCAGCAGCAGGTCCTGCGCCGCCCACAGGGTGTAGCCGACCGCGAGCGTGGCCAGCACCAGCAGCGCGGTCGAGGCGCGCGGCCGCGTTGGCGGCGCGGGCGCGACCGGCTCTGGCGGCGTGGTGACGGATGGCGCGGCGTCGGTGGTCATGGCGAACAGTTGCGGAGCGGGACGCGATCATGCCATCGCGGCGATGCATGGCGGCGTGATGGTGCGGGACAACGCTGATCGGCACGGAATCCAAGTGCGCGAACGCATCGGCAGAAGGCAAAAAATCCCTGTCATTTCGACCCCGGACTTGATCCGGGGGAGAAATCCCCTCACCGGCGGAGAAAGGAAGATTTCTCCCCCGGATCAAGTCCGGGGTCGAAATGACAGGCTTCAAGTCTTTCGGGTTGTTCTCTTGCCCGGGAGAACCGCCAATGACCAAGCCCGCCCCGCGGGTGGAAAACGGGATGACAGGCGCTACCGCTCCGACAGCTCCGTCGCCGCTTCCGCCGGGCGCGGTTCGGAGTCCCACTGCGCGTCGGGACGCCGGCGACGGTCCGCAACCGCGTGCGGCGCGGCATCGTCCCCGGCCTGCGGTGCCGGCGGCGGCGGCGCGCCGGCTTCGTCGCCGGCCACGGCCTCCACCGTGTCGGCCGCCTCCGCGGCCGCGTCCTCCGCGCCGCTGGCCGCGGCTTCGGCGGACTCGGCCGATTGCGCCGCCTTCAGCGAGGCCAGCAGGCCCGACAGGCTGGTGGCGAGCTGGACCCAGCGCGTGCCCGACACCGCGCCCAACGTGCGCAGCGGGCGCGCCTTCGCCACCAGCACGCCGCCCAGCAGGCCGGCGATGACGATGCGGGCCGGCGTCCACGCCTCGCGCCAGCGTTGGCCGAGCGCGGCGCGATGTCCGGTCGTCTGCACGATGCGGCCGTCGACCAGCTGTTCGGCGCGCTCGACCCGTCGCTTGAGTCCTTCGAAATTCATGGCGGCACCTGCTCCCGCGCCGGCGCGTCGCCCGCCCCGTCCTCGTCGTCGTCCTCGCTGAACAGGCCCAGCTTCGACAGCTGCCGCCGCGTCGCGTGCATCCCGGCATGGTCGAAGAACACCGACACCCGCCAGATCGCCACGCCCATCACCGCCAGGCTCAGCAGCGCCGCGATCGACAGCGACGCCAGCCACGACAGCCCCGTCGCCTGCAGCAGCGCGATCAGCGCGCCCATCGAGATCAGCCATGCCGACGCGCCAAAGATGATCGCCACCGCAGTCCACGCCAGCGCGCGTCCCAGCGCGCTGCGCGCGAGCGCCAGGTCGGCCGAGACCAGCCGCCGCAGCGCGCGCCCGGCGTCGAGCGCCGAGTCGAGCGTGGCCCGGCCCTCGGCGCCGATCGCGCGTACGGCGTCGTCGATGCCCGGCGATTCCTGCGCACCCGCCGCTTCGCGGGCCTGCGCGGAATCGCTGGCCGTCTCCCCGGTCACGTCGGGGCGTCGCTTACTTCTCTGCGCCGCCGCTGCGGGCGAGCTTGGCGATGATCCAGCCGGCGGCGAAGGCGACGCCGAACGAGGCGATCGGGCGCTCGCGGATCAGGTCGGCGGCGCTGTCGATCAGGTCGCGGCCCTTGTCCATCAGCGCGTCGACCTGCTCGCGCGCGGCGCCGCCGCCCTCTTCCAGCGCGGCGATGCCGGCCAGCGCGGAATCGGCCAGGTCGGCCTTGACCGCGGCGCGGCCCGCGCGCAGTTCGTCGCCGGCCACGCCGGCCGCGTTCTTGATCGCGCTGCCGGCGTCGGCGGCGGCGTTCTTGAGGTGGGCACCGGCTTCGCCGAGGTTGCTCTTGACCGTGTCCGTCGAGGTGGGGCTCATCGTCGTCTCCTGGAAGGGATGGCGCGGGGGCGCCGCGGGAAGGACCGGCGCGGAGGCCGGCTCACTCCATGATCAGGTTTCCCACGCGTCCGCCGCGTGAAATCCGCAGGACCAATTGTCGCGGATCGTCGGCCAATGTATCGCGGAAACCCGCGAGATCGCGGAATTCACCGGTGTTGGCGGCGAAGATGTAGTCGCCCTCGCGCAGGCCGTTGCGGAAGGCGCGGCTGCCCGACTCCACCTTTTCCACCAGCACGCCGCGCGCGTTCGGGTTCTGCCGGCGCACCGCCTCGGGCAGGTCGGCCAAGGTCGCGCCGGCCAGCCGCTCGTCGTAGCTGGCGCCGTCGCGGGCCAGCGCGCGCAGGCGCGCGGTGATCGTCAGCGGCTTGCCGTCGCGCAGCACCTCCAGCGTCACCGGTGCGTCCAGCGGCTGCAGGCCCTGGAAGTTGCGCAGCGACACCGGGTCGTCCATGCGCTGGCCGTTGGCCGAGACGATCACGTCGCCGGTGCGCAGCCCCGCCGCGGCCGCGCCGGAATCGCCGTGCACGCGCGTGACCACCACGCCGCGCGGCTCCGACAGGCCCAGGCCCGCGGCCAGGCGCTGGTCGACCGCCTGGGTGTCGAGGCCGAGCGTGCCGCGCTGCACGCTGCCGGTGGTCGCCAGCTGCTGCATCACGCCGCGCGCCAGGTCGATCGGGATCGCGAAGCCCAGGCCGATGTTGCCGGCCATGCTGCCGCGCGGGTTGAAGCTGGCGGTGTTGATGCCGACCAGCTCGCCGCGCAGGTTGACCAGCGCGCCGCCGGAATTGCCCGGGTTGATCGAGGCATCGGTCTGGATGAAGTTCTGGAAGCCCACGCCCGGCACGTTGCTGCGGCCCACCGCCGAGACGATGCCCGAGGTGACCGTCTGGCCGACGCCGAAGGGATTGCCCACCGCCACCACGAAGTCGCCGACCTCCAGCCGCGACGCCGCACCCAGCGGGATCGCGACCAGGTCCTGCGCCGGGATCCGCATCAGCGCCACGTCGGTGTCGGGATCGGAGCCGATGAACTCGGCCTCCAGCGTGCGTCCGTCGGCCAGCGTCACCGACACCTCGTCGGCGTTCTCGATCACGTGGTGGTTGGTCAGCACGTAGCCGGCCTGCGCATCGACGATCACGCCCGAACCGAGCGAGCGCGCGATCCGCTCCTGCGACAGCTCCGGGAACATGCGGCGGAAGAAGGGATCGTTGCCGAACGGACTCACTTGCCGCTTCTGCGCCGCCTGCACGCTGACCACCGACGGCGTCACCCGCTTGAGCATCGGCGACAGCGAGGGCAGCGGCTGGCCGTCGACCGCGGTCGGCAGCGCCGCCACCGTCGGCACCGGCACCGCGGCGGCCGGCGGATCGGCCGCGCGGGCGGGCGCCTGCACGGCGTCGCGGATGGCGGTGGCGGCGAAGCCGCCGAACGCGGCGGCGGCGGCAAGGACGAGCAGGGTCGGGGCTGGACGCATGGTCGGATCGCAGGTTCGGATGACGGGAAGATGGGTGCCGGCGGCGCGGCGGGCAAGCCCGGCCCGGGCAACACCGGACAGGCAGGGCAGTGTCGTTCGTGCCGGCTCCATCGAACCTGAATGGGACCGTGCCCCATGTGCGGTTGCAGCAGTTTCCGGATTTGCGCCGCAAGCCGCTGATTCCGGTTGACTTCCGGTTTTCCCGGGCGTAGCTTGGGCCGCGCTCGCCACAACATCTTGGGGTGGAAAGCGCGAACAGGGCCCAAGTAGTGGGGGTTTTGTCCGAAAATCGACCAGTTGGACCACGGGGCGTCAGGGGGCACCGCGGAATGGATCTACAGGGCGACAACGAAACACCACACATCCTTTCATTTCAGGCGGCGCGGATTCCGTAGCCGCGTTTGGTCGTCGACGCCGTCCACCACGGCACCGACAAGAACAACAGGCCGGGACACGCATCCGGGCCAGGACAAGGAGACAACGGACGCATGAGCACGGTTCGTCTGGAAGCGGTCAAGCACGGCGAACGGGAGATCCCGATGCAGCCCGCCTCGCAGGACATCTGGGACAAGAAGTACCGCCTCAAGACCAAGCACGGGGTGGCGGTCGATGCCGACATCGACGGCACCTACCAGCGCGTGGCCAAGGCGCTGGCCGAGGCCGAGACCACGCCCGAGAAGCAGAAGTACTGGAACGACCGCTTCCTGTGGGCGCTGCGCCGCGGGGCGATTCCCGCCGGTCGCATCACCTCCAACGCCGGCGCGCTGGAGCACAAGCCCGCCACCAGCACGATCAACTGCACCGTCTCGGGCACGATCACCGACTCGATGGACGGCATCCTCGACAAGGTCCACGAGGCCGGGCTGACGCTCAAGGCCGGCTGCGGCATCGGCTATGAGTTCAGCACCCTGCGCCCGCGCGGCGCCTTCGTCGCCGGTGCCGGCGCCTACACCTCGGGCCCGATGTCCTTCATGGATATCTACGACAAGATGTGCTTCACCGTCTCGTCGGCCGGCGGCCGCCGCGGCGCGCAGATGGGCACCTTCGACGTCTCCCACCCCGACGTGAAGGACTTCATCCGCGCCAAGCGCGAGGACGGCCGCCTGCGCCAGTTCAACCTCTCGCTGCTGATCACCGACGGCTTCATGCAGGCGGTGGAGGAAGACGGCGACTGGCCGCTGGTGTTCCCGATCAGCGACAAGGAAGCCGGCGACATCGACCTGTCCAACGCCGACCAGGTGGTCTGGCGCGACTGGCCGCACAGCAACGGCTACATCGCCCGCGACGACGGCATGGTTGCCTGCAAGGTCTACGGCCACATCAAGGCCCGGCACCTGTGGGACATGATCATGGTGTCCACCTACGACTACGCCGAGCCGGGCTTCATCCTGATCGACAAGGTCAACGAGATGAACAACAACTGGTGGTGCGAGAACATCCGCGCCACCAACCCCTGCGGCGAACAGCCACTGCCGCCCTACGGCGCCTGCCTGCTGGGCTCGGTCAACCTGACCAAGTTCGTGCGCGACCCGTTCACCGACAAGGCCTCCTTCGACTGGGAGGAATACAGGGAAGTCGTGCGCGTGTTCACCCGCATGCTCGACAACGTGGTCGAGGTCAACGGCCTGCCGCTGCCGCAGCAGCAGGCCGAGATCATGCGCAAGCGCCGCCACGGCATGGGCTTCCTCGGCCTGGGCAGCACCGTGACCATGCTGCAGATGAAGTACGGCTCGGAGCCGAGTTGCGAATTCACCGAGCGCATCGCCCGCGAGATGGCCGTCGCCGGCTGGGAGATGGGCCTGGCGCTGGCGCAGGAGAAGGGCGCGGCGCCGATCATGCACGAGGAGTTCGAAGTCACCGCCGAAATGCTGCGCAAGCGCCCGGAGATGGCGAAGGACGGCTGGCGCCTGGGCCAGAAGATCGAGGGCAAGGTGCTGCACGCGCGCTACAGCCGCTACATGCAGAAGGTGGCCGAGGTCGCCCCGGAGCTGGTCGACAACCTCGCCGAGACCGGCGCCCGCTTCACCCACCACAGCTCGATCGCCCCGACCGGCACCATCTCGCTGTCGCTGGCCAACAACGCCTCCAACGGCATCGAGCCCTCGTTCGCGCACCACTACAGCCGCAACGTGATCCGCGAGGGCAAGAAGACCAAGGAGAAGGTCGACGTCTGGTCCTACGAGCTGCTGGCCTACCGCGAACTGGTCAATCCCAAGGCCATGCCGTTCTCGGAGGCGCCGGAGGCGAAGCTGCCCGACTACTTCATCGCCGCCGACGACATCACCCCGAAGGAGCACGTCGACGTCCAGGCCGCCGCGCAGAAGTGGGTGGACTCGTCCATCTCCAAGACCGCGAACGTCCCGACCGACTATCCCTACGAGGACTTCAAGGACATCTACCGCTACGCCTACCAGAAGGGGCTGAAGGGCTGCACCACGTTCCGCTTCAACCCCGCCGCCTTCCAGGGCGTGCTGGTCAAGGAGACCGACCTCGAGAACACCACCTACCGCTTCGAACTGGAGGACGGCAGCGTGATCGAGGTCAAGGGCAACGAGCAGATCGAATACGACGGCGAGACCCACACCGCCGCCAACCTGTTCGACGCACTGAAAGAAGGCTATTACGGCAAATTCTGATGCCGACCCCCATGCCACGCGCTTGACCTTCCCCCTCCCCCGCCTGCGGGGGAGGGCCGGGGTGGGGGCCCGCCCTTCGCAGTACCGCTTGCGTAGCGCGCGCTTCGCGCTACATTTCGCCCACGGGCGCTTGCCCGTAACCCGATCACCGTAAAAAAGCAAACTGACGAGGACACACCCATGAGTAACGGCAACGGGGTCGCGGAGACCCTGAGCAACGCCGCCGAAGCCGTCGCCGACACGGCGAAGGACATCGGCAAGAAGGTCGCGAAGAAAGCCAGCGGCGCCGTGAAGGCGGCGAAGAAGACCGCGAAGAAGGCCGAGAAGGCCGTCGCCGACACCGCCAGCAAGGCGAAGAAGGCGGTGGGCAAGAAGGTCGCCGCCGCCAAGAAGTCGCTCAAGTCCGCCAGCGCCGCCGGCAAGAAGGAAGTCGCCGCCCTGAAGAAGAAGGGCGCGGCCAAGAAGAAGACCGCCAGGAAGAAGGTTGCGGCGAAGAAGGCCGCCGCCAGCAAGGCGACGAAGAAGGTCGCGCGCAAGGCCACCGCGAAGAAGGCGGCGGTGAAGAAGGCAACGAAAAAGGTCGCCCGCAAGGCGACGGCCAAGAAGGCAGCGGTGAAGAAGGCGGTCCGCAAGACCGCGAAGAAGGCCGCTCCGAAGAAGGCGGCCAGGAAGGCGCCTGCGAAGAAGGCCGCCCGCAAGGCCGCGAAGAAGAAGTAAGCCTGCAGACCCCGCCCCTCTCCCGCCATGCGGGGGAGGGGCCGGGGCAAGGGCCGCCCCACCCCGCACGTTCCCCGCAGCACCAGGATCACGCAATGGCAGTCAAGATCGACAAGAAAATCACGGGCTACGCCGTCGTCACCCCCGAGGACAGGGAGAAGGCCGTCGCCGGCGCCTCCGTCCCGCGCGAGAAGGTGGAGGCCGAACTGCCCGTGGCCGACGTGATCCAGATGCACGAGCGCATCGAGCGCCCCGAAGTGCTGATCGGCAGCACCTACAAGATCAAGTCGCCGCTGGTCGAACACGCCATGTACGTGACCATCAACGACATCGTGCTCAACGCCGGCACCGAACACGAACTGCGCCGCCCGTTCGAGGTGTTCATCAACTCCAAGTCGATGGAGCACTTCCAGTGGATCGTCGCGCTCACGCGCATCATGTCCGCCGTGTTCCGCAAGGGCGGCGACGTGACCTTCCTGGTGGAGGAAATGAAGGCCGTGTTCGACCCCAAGGGCGGCTACTTCAAGGCCGGTGGCGTGTACATGCCCTCGCTGGTCGCCGAACTGGGCAGCATCGTCGAGGACCACCTCAAGTCCATCGGCATGCTCCACGACCCCGAGATGAGCCCCGCCCAGCGCGCCCTGATCGCCGAAAAGCGCCGCGCCTACGAAGAACGCTCAAAAAAAAACTCTGACGTAGACGCTACGCCTGAGGATCCCGGCTATCCCGAGCCGGTCGAGGATATCGAAGTCACCGGCGACGGTGCGAGCTTCCCGCCGAGCGCGAGTATGTGCCACAAGTGCAGCACCAAGGCGTTGGTGCTGATGGATGGGTGTGCGACTTGTTTGAATTGTGGGTACAGCAAATGCGGCTGACGGAGCCATAACACGGGCAAGTATTCGAACGAACTGCTGCAGATCAGCATGGACTCCCGTGATCTCAAATGGCAATTCGATCTCAGCACTCGCCCTCGCGCTTTGGTTGAGAGATCAGCCTCCACAATTGCACTTGCAAGCAATACGCTAAAAGTCTGTTCTCATCAAACTCCTCGCCTTGCTCGACAGGCGGTGGTTGGCTCATGCTTGTCTTTTGCGATCGAACAACAAAATTCAGCCGGTTTACTCGTCGCTACAGGGCGAGACTCTTCAGCTGCAGTACTGATACGACCAATCCTTGAGTCTCTCTGCATCTCGGCTTGGGCTCTCTATCGTGCACGGGACAGCCAGCTAACCTCAGTTTTAGCAGGCTCGACCAGATTCCCGAGTCTTACCTCTCTGGTGTCGCAACTGGAATTGACGCCATCCTGCAATTGGATTGGCTTCAAGCAAAAGTCCGCAAACGTCAACGCATTTCATGCGCTTGCACACCCATCAATGTTGCAACTTTCGAAGAGATATGCCTCTGGTCAGAAAGCCAGCGCATTCACGCCGGAAGAGTGCTTCAGGCTTTTATGGCTAGCTGACACGTTGTCGATAACGATCGCCGCAGTCTTCTCCGTAGCCGTAGGCTCAAGTGAAATCGAGGCATGGGCGGGAAAGGAGATGTCCCGACTAATGGCGGACCAAGGTTTACCTTGGGAGCATTGGGGCACTCTGCCGAGATCAACAATGTCGTTCGAGTTGGCGACTCCGTTATTGCAGGCCGAGTGAGAATCGGTTCCAAGGCGCGGGAAAAGGGGTGGGATTCATTTTTTTTACTCCCCCTTCTTCTCGCCGAGAATTGAACCTGACCCCTTTTCGCTCTTTCCGGAAGCGAGTGAGTTACGGCGTGACGGCCATGACGTCATACACGACCACGCGCTCCCAAAGGTGCTCGCAGTCGGCGACGAACTGCTTGTGGATGGGGTGGACCTGGTACGCGTTCTGCCCGGCCACGTCGTCGAAGAACAGGATTTCCGAGGCGCTGTAGCTGCCGTCGACGACGCCGCGCTGCTCGGTATCCGCCGGCACGCCGATATGGATGCCTCGCACGGTGTCGATGCCTGCCAACGTTCGCAATCCGGCGAGCAGCTTGGCGAGATCCTCGCTGGAATCCGGATTCTTCAGCCAGAAGAACACGTGGTGCACGACCGGCGGAAACGATGCCTTGCTGGCGGACGTGGAAGCGGCCGCGCGGGAGCCGGTGGCGGTCATGCCGACAGCCAGGGCGGTGGCGGCGAAGAGGACATCTCGGCGACTGCGATCGGTCATGATCCGGGTCCTTCGATTGATGGTCTGCGGGCCCGCGAGTATAGGGCGATATCGTCGATGCCCCGGTGGCGATCATCGTCGTCGAGGAAGATGGCGCAGCAAGAACGGGGTCAGGTTCATTTTTCGAAGAGCGGCAAGCCCAACAGGAAGTCGGAGTCGGGTTTTGCCTGGCCACCGAAGCGTTGCTCCGATCCCGCATCCTGCCGATCGGTCACGGTGACCATCGACACTGCCACGCCGATCGCATCCGCATGTAGCTTGGCCGCATGAAGACCTCCATGCGAACCTTGTTCCTGGCGGCAGTGTGCAGCATGTTCTCCGCTTCACTCGCCGCGGCCACCAAGCCCGAAATCCGCACCGAAGACGTGACCCGCTTCTACGCGCTCTACGACGCAACCGGCGGGCGCCCGAGCGTGGAGCAACTGGATGCCTACCTCGCGGAAGGCAGCCCCAGCCTGAAGGAGTTCGCGCAGTTGCGCCGGGTCACCGGCGAGCGCATCGCCAGGCAGATCGAGGCCGATCCGGCGATGTACGAGAACGCACGCCAATGCCTCGATGTGCTGCCGGCGGTCGAGCGGCGGCTGGCGACCGCGCTCGCCAGTCTGTCGGACCTGTATCCGGGCGCCGACTATCCCCCGGTGGCGATCGTGGTGGGTCGCGGGCGGCCGGTGGGCATCGTCAACCCGTCCGGCGCGACCATCGGCCTCGAGGCGCTGTGCGCCGCGGACTTCATGAATCCGGATCCGGAGGATCGCTTCGTCTACGTGGTCGCGCACGAATACGTGCATACCCAGCAGGCGATGGCGCGCGACCAGCCCGAGCCCGGCGACCCGCGGGCGACGGTGCTGCGAATGTCGCTGGTGGAGGGTGCGGCCGAGTTCGTGTCCGAGCTGGTCTCGGGCGGCGTGGGCAACGCGCGCCACGCCGAGTGGACGCGCGGACGGGAGCTGGAGATCGAGTCGGATTTCCTGGCCGACATGCAAGGGACCGACCTGGGGCCATGGATGTTCAACTACCACCCCGGCTCCGACGAACCCTACGACCTCGGCTACTGGGTGGGCTATCGCATCGTCAAGGCCTACTACACGCAAGCCGACGACAAGCGTGCGGCGCTGGCGCGCATCATCGACATGGAGGATCCCGAGGCGTTCCTGCGCGAGAGCGGCTGGCGGCCGGGGATGTCGCTTCCCTAGAAGTGGAACGGACGCGAGGCGGAGCCGACTTTCCACCTCAGGCGAAACTGGCCCGCCCGCAGGTGCCGGGCCCGCACGTTCTCCGGGGCGGCTTTACCTATGCCCGCGCAGGCGCGTCGTGCTGATCGCGATTCGATAGACGCTCCTGCGGTTCTCGCTCCACGGCCTGCTGCTGTGCCAGGAGCTGCTCACCGCGCTCCAGGAACGCAAGCCCGCGGGGCGACTGTGCGAACTCCCTCATGATGCGGTCGGCGGATGCGGCATCTCCCGCGACCAGTGCGGCGTGCAGGCGGTTGAGATGCGGATCAGCGAAAGGACCGGTATGCGCTTGGAGCACGCCCTGGCGTTCTTCCCGCGTGCTATCCATGTGCCCGGCGGGCGCCGGTGGCGCGAGCTCGCCCCGTCCTTTCTCCCTTCCCCGACGCACCGGGAACCGTTCCAGATCGATCTCGCCGTCATTGAAGCGAGCTTCGGTGAACTCGTCCGCGTGGGCCGGATACTGCCCACGCAGATGCTCGATCAGGACCGAGCGCGCGGGCTCGAGCGAATCCGAGATCGTCCTGACCGCACCGTACTCGGCGACGATGTCGGGGTAGTCCCGGTTGGCCTGGGCGATGCGGTTGGGGCGCGCCTCCGTGCCATCGATGGTCACACCGAATCCGCGCTCCACGCGATCGATCTCCAGACGGTTCACGCGGTACATCGCATAGACCTCCGCGGCTTCCTCGACCGGAACGTTCGTCCGGTCGTCATAGAGGCCGAAAACCTCGGACTCCGCGAACCGTCGCTTGCGCAGGCCTGCCTCCATGTCCTCGCGCGATCCCCAGCAGTTGTAGCGCAACTGGTACCACGCTTCCGCGCGGTTCCCGTCGCGGATGGCATCGATGAGCGGATGGTTGCGCAGGGCGCCGACCCCGCGGTTGTAGGTCACCGACACGAGGGCAACGCGTTCGTCGGACAACGGCATGCCCGCCGAGGTGGCCGGCCCCTCGTATTCCTCCACCGAGGCCCGGAAGAGGCTGTCCGCCTCCGCTTCGGTCAATGTCCGGTCAAACGTGAGGCCGATCCGTGTCTTGCCCCTCGCCGGCTCCCGGTCAACCCGTGCGAGCGTCGCACGCTGGTCCGGCGTCAGTTCGATGCCGGAGCGCGCCCAGATATCGACGTTGTTGTCACGATTGAGGGTGTACCCCCAGCCGATGGTCGCGCGCCCATCCCCGACGTCCTGCGCCTGCGGATGCAGGCCCTCGGTTCCGACGATCACCGTCCGCAGTTTGCTGTCGTACTCGGCCTGCTCCAGCTCCCTGGAATCCATGGCGCGACCCTCCTGGTCACGATGACGGCGCGTCGCACGCCTTGGGCACCCGGCGCCTGTCAACGGTGGCGGGCTTCAGCACGTCGTCGAATGCGATGACGTCGATATCCGGGCCGCCTCGTCGAACGGTGCCGTCCTGTTCCCAGTGGAGATCGCCGCCGACGCGCCTCGCGCGGACCCGCACGATCGCATCGTTGCGGCCGCTGCGGACTTCGAGGATCGCGGTATCGCCGTCCACCCTGCCGACGACGTCGCCCTCGTCGACTTGCCTCAGATTGACGAGGGCGCCACCGAAGCCACCGCAGATGTGGCTGCCGTCCTGCACCAGCGTCACCGAGAATCCGCCGCAGTCGAGGTCCGGATCCGCGCGGTCGCACCACTCGACGGACCAGGACCCGTTGAAATCGGCAATCGCGCGCTCGGGCACGATTGCAGTGCCGTTCGATGTGGCCACGCATCCGGTGGCAGTGACGAGTAGCCCCATGAGGGTTGCCACGACGGTCCGTGTCATGTCCGCGCTCCTTGCGCTGGCGTCCGCCCCCATATTGTCAGCGTGCACGCGGATTGCACAAGTTGCCGAAAAATGGATCCCGGCTTTCGCCGGGATGACGATCCAGGAGGAACTTCTGGACAAGTCCGGCCTGTCATTCCGAACGCAGTGAGAAGCGCTTTGCAACAGCGAAGCTGGTCAATCACTGAAGATCAAGCGCATGGATTTCCCGCTGCACTCGAAATGACACTTGTTCAAAGGTCCCCTAACTCCGCCGCAACCGCAGGTCGATGCACTGGTAGTAGATGTCGTCGCCGTCCTCTGCGGTCAGGTCGTAGGGCGCCTTGTCGAGCTCGGTCATGACCTGGATGATCTGCAGGGTGCAGTTCTCGCATTCCACGTCGGGCAGTTTGACGTCGACCGAATAGCGCTTGCCGTGCGGGCTGTCGTCGTGCCAGCCGAAGTCGTCGAGCAGGACGCTCTTGTTGTTGTAGAAGTCGCCCGTGCCGCAGTTGGGCTCGTTTGCGCCGCAGGCGCGGCCGGCCGGCTTGATGCTCGCGGGATTGGCGAAGTCGTCGTCGCCGTCGCTGTCGAAGGCGATGCGGTAGTAGCCCGGATGCCCGACGTACTCGATCCAGGAAAGTTGGATCGTCTCGCCCGGCGCGTGGGTGTAGACGTCGCTGCCCCGGTCCCCGTCGGGGCGTCCGCAGGGCGCACTCTTGATCTCGCCGGGTCCATAGCGCGACTTGTGACCATCGCTCATGTCCACGCTGAAATGTGCGGGGACGCTGCTGGTGCACAGGCCGAGCACGACCAGCAGGCAGGCGGAAACCCGGAGACGCATGGTGGATCCTTCAGCAGGAACGAGATCCGGACATTACACAATTTTCCGCGCCCGAGAGAACGACAAGACCGCGCTCGATACTTCCAGCGGCATGGGGCCATGCAAAAGGTAACAACTGCAATGGAAGGCGCGAAGACGGGAAGCGCTTTGCAACAGCGCGAAGCGCTGGTCATCCGGCATTTTTCGCAAAGTCAGAATGGATCCCCGCGTTCGCGGGGATGACGACATTCTCAGCAGACTCATCAAGCAACGACATCCCGCCCCGGCGCGCAGCAGGAAGATCTGTCCGGACGCGGAAACCGATATCGAACACCTGCGGAAGGCGCCTGGCGCTACGGGACCTGAACAGCTGAAAACGGGCGCTCGGCGACCACGATCGCGTCCGCCCGTCCCGCGACGCCGCCTGCGACGCGACCCCGCGTGGCATGTCGCCCGTTCGGCTTTCCCTCCTGCTTACGAGTGCTTAACACCTGCGGATTTGTAGTCACGCGTCGTGGACAAGGGCACTCCCACACTTCGGCACCGTCACCACTCATCTACTCATGGAGCATTCCGATGAAGACCTCCCGCATTCCCCTCGCCATCGCCCTGTCGTCCGCGCTCGCGTTCGCCGTGGGCTGCGCTGCCGATCGCGATACCCAGGTCGCAGCCGAGGACGCCGTCGACATGACCCCGGCCGACCAGACCACCCCGCCGCCGGTGGAACCGATCGATCCTGCCATGGACGCGACCGCCGACGCCGATGCCGGCCTGGGCGATGGCCAGAGTTCCGACCAGCCGGTCGACGACACCTGGATCACCACCAAGGTCAAGTCGTCGCTGCTGGCCGAGTCGGATGTCTCCGGTCTCGACATCAACGTCGATACGCTCAATGGCGAAGTCACGCTGCGTGGCCAGGTCGAGAGCCAGGCGCAGGTCGATACCGCGACGCGGATCGCGCGCGAGATCAAGGGCGTGACCCACGTGGACACCAGCGGCCTGACCGTCGCCGCCGCCGAGTAAGCGTACGTACCATCCACCCCGCGGGGTGGTGCACCGGAAGGCGGGCCCAGGCCCGCCTTCCTTGCATCCGGGCCAGGGTCATTGCGCGATGTCGCGCCCCTTTCCGGCATCCGGGGCCACGCGGCAGTGATGGCGCACGGTGCGTGCTGATCCGGGCCCACGCAAGCGACACCCACACGCGGTACCTGCTCCACCGTCCCGGTATTCAGTTGGACTGCACGCCGCGACCGCTACACTCGTGGCGCATTCCGAACCTGCGTCTCGCTGCCTTCATGCCGTCCTGTCGATCCCTCGCCATCCTCCTGCTCGCCCTCGCCACGGCCGCCTGCGGCTCGCGCCAGGACAAGCCGGCGCCGCCGCCCCTGGGCGAGGTCTTCGGCGCGGAAGATACGTATTCGCGCACCTATCCGGTGGCGCCGGCCACCGCCTGCGAGGCGACGCGGCGTGCGCTGCTGGGACAGGGCTACGTGATCGGCAAGTCGGCGCCGGAAGCGCTGGAGGCGACCAAGAGTTTCCAGCCCGAGGCCGAGGTGCACACCCAGCTCAACGTGCGCGCCACCTGCGTGCCGCAGGCGGACGGCGGGTCGATCGTGTTCCTCAACGCGGTGCAGGACCGCTACGCGCTCAAGACGCAATCCAACTCGGCCAGCCTCGGCGTGAGCATGATCGGTTCGGTGTCACTGCCGGTCGGCAGCAGCAACGCCAACCTGGTGCGGGTGGGCAGCAGTACGGTGCAGAACCAGGACTTCTACCAGCGCTTCTTCGATCGGGTGAAGTTCTACCTGCCCGGCACGCCGGACCTTGCCGCGCCGCCGCCGGAACCGGACAGCCCGCCCGATTCCGCGCTGCAGGATGCGCGGTCGGTGCCCTGAGCACCAGGAACAGGGCCGATCAACCCGCAAGGCCCGCTTGTGCGGGCCAGTGCTGTCCGGGCAGGTGTTCGACATCCCGTGCGATCAGAACGAAAGACGCTGGGTCCCCGCCTGCGCGGGGACGACGATCCTCGTTGTTGCTGCACGGGTTCGCCGCTTTGCGCCCGGCTTCAGCCTGCCGCCGGGCTGCAGCGCGAAGGACCGGCAGCGGGCGGCAGCGGCAGCGGCGGAAGTTCGGCCGCCAGTTCGTTGTCGGCGATGCGGGTGCGGGCTTGATCGCTGAGCATTTGCAGGTCGGTGACGACGTCCATGGCCAGCCAGCGCACCGATTCATCAGGGTGGTCGAGCAGGCGTTCGGCCAGACGGACATGGCGCTGGTTGCCGGTGGCGCGCAGCGCCAGAAGCGCATCCAGGACCACGCCGGTGTCGGGATCCCGCAGCAGCGGCGCCGCGAGGTCGGCGGCGGCGACATGGCGGGTACGGGACAGTTCCACCAGCGCCTGCTGGCGCTCGGCGGGGACGTTGCTGCGCAGTCCTGCAGCGGCTTGCGCGATGTGCAACTCGATCAGGCCGTTGTCGCCGCGCATCGATGCGACCTGGGCGAGGACGCGCTTCAAGGCCGGGTCCTGCTGGTCCAGGTACAGCGATTCCAGCGCGCTGTCGGACAACACGTCGCGGTTGTCGCCGAGGTCGAACACGCCCTTGCTGGCGATGGCGATGCCGTCGCGGCCCGGATGCTCGGCGAGGAAGTCGTCGAGCTTCTCGGCGAAGCTGCGGCGATCGTTCCAGGCCAGCGTCAGCAGGTCCTTGAGCAACTGGTCCGCGTCGGGACGATTCTGGAAACCATACGGCCCCTGTGCGTCCGCATATCGACCAAGCCCGTCCCTGGGCGCCGCCGCAGGGACGGACACGGCCGGCGACGCGAACGCCGCCGGCCTGCGGGCACGTTCCGCTTCCCGTTCCCCGATCCTGGCTTCGAGCACGGGCCCGTCCGCCTGCGGACACTGGCGTGCGTCGCCGTCCGCCAGCCTCGTCCCGAGGACGCCGAAGCCGACGCCCAGCGCTGCCGTCAGCGCCAGCGCCGGCAAGGAAGCGCGAGGCGTGCCCATGGTCGTCCCCGCGCGGTCAGAGGTTGCCGTAGCCGATCGCGCCGTTGCAGTGCAGCCATTCGCTGCGGCCGTTGCCGCCGCCGCACTGGCCGTTCTGGTAGACGCCGGTGTTGTAGGTCTGGTCCTCCGACTGGCGGATGCTGCCGTTGACGCTGATGTAGTCCACCTGCACGTCGCGGTTGCCGCCGTCGTTGGTGAATTCCACCACCGAGCCGCCCGAGGCCGGGGTGGTCGCCGTGTAGTTGGCCATGCTGGTGGTCAGGGTCCAGGTGGCGACGGTGGCGTTGTTGACCTTCAGGGAAATGCTCTCCCCTCCGGCGGTGCCGCGCGCGCGCACCACGATGGTCTTGCTGCCTGCTGGCGGTGGATTGGTGCCACCGCCGCCGGAACCGGAACTGACGGTGATGTCGGTGCTGCCCTGGCTCTGGTAGCCCTCGCTCGCCATCACCATGTAGAAGTGGTTGCCCAGGTTGAGGCCGCGGCTGGCCCAGTAGTTGAAGTGGTTGCCCACGTTGATCGTGCCGGAGATGTTGCCGAAGCCCTTCTTCGGGTTGCGCACGCTGAAGTACTGGTAGAAGGTCTGCGTGCCGTCGATCGAGGGCGCGTTGACGCGCTGGCAGCGGCGCACGTTGTAGGTGGCGCCGTCGCTCTGGAAGCTGCCGTAGTCGACGCCGCCGGAACAGCTGGCCGGGTTGTAGGAGCCATAGCTCTCGACGATGTAGTACTCGATCAGCGGATTGCGGGTCCAGCCATACAGCGCCAGGTACGAGTTCTGGCTGTTGTTGACCCCGTAGTTGCCGGAATAGTTGACCACGCGCGCACCGCCGGGATTCCAGCCCTTGCCGCCGACCCAGTTGTTGGTGTTGCTGGTCCACTGCGAGGTGTAGCGGCCGCCGGGCATCAGCGTCATCGAGGCGCTGCCCGAGTCCTTCCAGAAGGTGTAGTAGTAGCCGTCGTGGGTGCCGGTGGCGTTGCTGTTGAGGGTTTGCGCCTGCGCGCCGGCTGCCAGCAGGCCGGTGGCGCAGACGAGCGCGGTGGCGGACAGGATGCCGCGGCTTCGGAACTTCATCATCGTGAGTCTCCAGGTGGAGTAGCGCCCGTCCAGCCGCGGCCATGCCGCGGACCGGGGGCGGTGGATGGGATTGCATGGATGATGGGTGCCCTGCAGGTGCAGGGCCGGGGGCGATGCCGCGCCACTGTCGCGGGGGATCGCGCCGGCCGTGACGCGCCGGCGGCGATGACTTGGCGCCACGCCGACAGGCGTGGGATCGAATGCTTCAACACGACAGCCCCTCCCTGGGTACTGCGAGTGCTTGAGCTCAGCTTGCCGTCATGCCGAATGGTAGCGCTACCATTCGGCGCGGACATTATTAGCACTCTCTCCCCGGAGGAAAAGGGACCGGGGTCGCGTTTCGACCGGCGACGAACCTGCGGCGCATTCTTGCCGTCCTTGCCCCTACCCGTGTCATTTCGACCGCAGGGAGAAATCTCCCATGCGCCGGGGATGGGAGATTTCTCCCTGCGGTCGAAATGACAGGCTCTGTCTTGACCGGCAGGCGCCCGGAAAGCACGGGATCAGTTCACTCCCCTGCGCGACTCACATCGGCGGCTCGATCCTTTCGTCCAGGCGATCGGACGGAACCACGTAGCCGCCGTCTTCGATCGCGGCCCGCACCTCCAGCAGTTCGCCCTCCAGTTCGTCGAGTTCATCCGCGGCGGCGCTGCCCACGAGCTGGATGCAGCGTGCGTTGAACCATTCCCAGAACTGGCGGAACGTCTTCCCGTGCCAGTGTTCGTGGCGAATGCCCTGGTACAGCTCACCCACGGCGATGGTCAGTTCGTCGCGCATCGCGCGTCCTCTGCAGATTCGTAATGCGGCCCCGGCGCGCCGCAAGGCAGGATCCTGCAAAACAGGAGCGGAGTCGACTTTCCCGCCAACCTGCGGGAGACACGACGCCCGCTCCGGTTCCGGTTCGTTACCATGCGCCTCGACATCGGCTCCCCGGAGGAAACATGCGTACGGTGATGGCGTGCCTGCTGGCACTGGGATCGTGCGTGGCGTCCGCGCAGGCCGCGGACGACGCGAAGGCCGCGGGTCCGTCGCAGGTGCGCATCGTGCAGGAGGACGGCGCCTGGCGCCTGCAGGTGGACGGCCAGCCCTACTACGTTCGCGGCGCCGGTTCGGCCGAAGGCGATCTGGAACAGCTTGCGGCGCGCGGCGGCAATTCGTTCCGTACCTGGAGCACCGGCACCGACGTGGCGCAGGTGCGCGCGATGCTCGACCGCGCGCGGCGCAACGGGCTGACGGTCGCGATGGGCCTGGCGGTGGGCAAGGAGCGCCACGGCTTCGACTACGACGATCCGGAGGCGGTCGCCGCGCAGCTGGCGCGGCTGCGCGAGGAGGTGCGGCTCTACCGCGACCATCCTGCCGTGCTGATGTGGCTGGTCGGCAATGAGCTGAACCTGGAGTCCAGCAATCCAAAGGTGTGGGATGCGGTCGGCGCGATCGCCGAGATGATCCACGCCGAGGATCCGAACCATCCGGTGATGACGCCGCTGGCCGGCTTCGACCGTGCGTTGATCGACCGGATCAAGGCGCGCGCGCCGTCGCTGGACCTGATCGGCGTGCAGCTGTACGGCGACCTGGGCGAACTGCCGGCCAAACTGCGCGAGGCCGACTGGACCGGCCCCTACGTCGTCACCGAGTGGGGGCCGACCGGGCACTGGGAGAGCCCGCTCACCGCCTGGGGCGCGCCGGTGGAGGACGACGCCTCGCGCAAGGCGGCCCTGTTCGAACAGCGCTACCGCGACGTCATCGCCGCCGACACGCGGCAGGGACTGGGCTCGTACGTGTTCCTGTGGGGCAACAAGCAGGAGCGCACGCCGACCTGGTACGGCCTGTTCCTGCCGACCGGCGAGTCCACGCCGGCGGTCGATGCGATGCAGTTCCTGTGGACCGGCCGCTGGCCGGACAACCGCGCGCCGTCGATCGCGCCGGTCACGATCGACGGCAATGGCGCCACCGCGAGCGTCGTACTCGCGCCGGGCAGCGCGCACGAGGCGGCGGCCATCGCGGACGATGCCGACGGCGATGCCCTGCAGTGGCACTGGTATGCGCTGGAGGAAAGTACCGCCACCTCGATCGGCGGCGATCCGGAATCGGTGCCGGCGCGGGTGGCGTTGCATGCGCAGCCGTCGGTCGACGGACGCCTGCGCTTCACCGCTCCCGACAGGCCCGGACACTATCGCCTGTTCGTGGAGGTGCGAGACGGACATGGCCATGCCGCCTACGCCAATATTCCGTTCCGGGTGGAGGGCGGCGCGCGGTAACGCCACGCCCGAGGCGGCGAACCCCGGAGTCAGGGTCGTGTTTCTTCTCCACCGTTTCAGCCCGTGAGACCCAGGCACGCCTTCAGCCACGCCTGCAGCGTTGCGTTGCCGGCGATCCATGGCATGGCGAACAGGAAGTAGAGCGCCAGCAGCAGGAACCCGAGCCAGGTCGCCGGATGGATGCGCCGCGTCGTGGTCCAGTCGTACGCCAGCAGCGCGACAAGCCAGAACAGGTCGGCGGGAAAGAACGGAAGGTAAGGCACGACCAGCGAATCGAGGAACTGGCCCAGTGGCCGGGTGTTGGTGAACGCGGGGCCGAGCGTCCAGGCCATCGCCCAGAACATCAGCCGCTTGTGCACGGCGGGCCGGCGTCGCCACCACACCGCAAGCGCGATCAGGACCACGAAAGGGGCCAGTGACGCCAGGCCTTGCAGCGCGAAGTCGATGGCGAACGCGAGGTCTTCCGGGGAGGCAATCCGGCCCAGCGCCTGCATCCGCGGGATCAGCCGCAGGTGGACGAGCGCGCCCGTGGCCACCACCGCGGCGGCCAGCGCCACGCCGGCGATCCCGAGCCGGCGATGCAGGTCGATGCGACCCGAGCCCGCCAGCAGCGCCTGCGCGAGGAACAGCAGGTACCACGCCGTCATGACGATCCCATGGACGGCGAGATAGGTCGGCAACGGCGTATCGGAAAACACCGGGCGCAGGTAGAAGCTCTTGCCGAAGCCCAGTGCGACCACGACCAGCATCGCGACCGCCGTCCAGACGAAGAACCGGTTTCGCCGCCGGCTACGTTGTCCGGCCACGCGCGGAAGCGATGGGGCCACCATGGATGTCCTCTTCCGTCATGCGACGTCCAGCATCGCGATCACTGGCAGGATCGAGTGCCGCCGGGCGTTGCAGGATCATGGGCAGGCCACCTTCCTGGGCAGCCATCTGGAGGCATTACGTAGCCGGAACGGCGGCACGGCCATGGCCCGCCACCATGGAAATCGCGACCCGGCAGCCAATGGACGCCAGAACGGCGGCAGGGTTCTCTGCCCGCTCCGAAGCATGCCAGCGTGGTTCCCATGAACGGGTACCTGTTCCCGCTGGCGTTCGCCGCGCTCGACCACGTGATCGGCTGGGCCATCGCCGGGCTCGGCATGGCGTGGTGGCCGGGGCGCAGGAAGGCCTGATCAACATCGGGGCCAGGATCGACTTCCCGCCGGCGGGAAGTCGACCTTGGCCCAGGCTTCGGCTTACTCCGCGGCGGCAGCCGCCGCCGGCCCCTCGGCCGCGCCGACGATCTCGCACATGTAACCCATCACGGTCTTCTTGCTGGCCATCTGGCCACCGGCGATGGTGAACTGCAGGGAGACATTGACCCCGCCCGCTTCCAGCGGCTTGACGTACACGCGCAGCGGCGCGTTCGCGGTGCCGCCCGCGCCACCCTTCACCGGATTGGCGGCACGGATGTAGCCGTTCTTTTCCTGGACCGCGACGATGTCCAGGCCCTGCTCCGCGATCTTGTCCCTGACGCGATGGAGCGCGGGCAGGTAGGCGACGCCCGGCACGTCGGCCTCGGTGGCGTAGACCTTGCCGGCGCCGAAGGAGCCGTCGACGCTGAAGTTCTGTTCGCAGGGCGTGGCGGTTTCCTGCTTCTTCGCGGCCAGCAACGGCGCGGCGGTGGCGAGCAACAGTATTGCGGCAAATGCCCGTGCACGGTTCATGCATCAGCTCCTTCTGTCGATGTCGAGAATCCATTCGATGGCGAACCGGCGCGCGGGGATCCCCTGTCGTCCGCGCGTCGGGCGGGAGTATAGAGGATGCGATTGGCGATCGAGGTTCGCCGGCCGTTGCTGCCGGGCAAGGCCGCGGGCCCGGTGCAGATGTCCGTGCTGATCGGACACTTGCGACGCACCGTTGCGCCCGAAGGCGCGGTCGGTGTGTCCCTCTCTCCGCGGACGCGTCCTTCCCCCGCTTGCGGGGGAAGGGACGTGTGCCGCCGGCAACTGTCCGGCCTACCTCACCAGCTTGCCGCGCTTGAGCTCCTCGCCGTGGCGCTCCTGGAACTCCAGCGCATCGCGGCGCAGGCGCGGGAGCAGTTCCTCGATGGCGACGGGCTGCCGCAGCGAGAATCCGTCGTAGCCGGTCAGGTAGCCGGTGCTGCCGTCCTCGAGCGTGGTCGCGTAGATGCGCGCATCGAGGTTGGGAACCTCGAAGTACGCCAGCTCGCCACCGCCGTAGGGCGTCGCCCTGATCTGGTTCAGCTCTTCCCGGACCGCCTGGTTGCCGATCGCGGACACCTTCCAGCCGCCGGCATCGCTGCTGGTCTCGACGAGGCTGATGACACGCCCGTCGTCCAGCAGCGGCGTCGTGTTGCCGCGGCTGGCGCCGGCGAGCGACGCCAGGCTGACGGCGCCTTCGGTGGACAGCAGCTTCTGGAAGTCGACTTCGGTGACGGCGAGCGCCTGGCCGGCGCTCGACTTGCCCACCTGCGCCTCGTCCACGCCCAGGTTGATGGCGGGATTGAGGCGCAGCGCTTCCTGCAGGTCGCGCTTGCCCTGCTCGACGGCTTCGGCGGACGTGCCGAAACGCTGCGTCGGGTTGTCCTGGTTCATGTCCCTGCTCCCCGTGCACGAGGCCGCGCAGCAGAGTACCAATGCCGCGGCGGCCAGGCCGGGCGCTGTGGTGATGGACGCTTTCATGGGCGTGCCTCCTAGGATTTCTTCGCGGTGTTGTAGAACGTCGTCCAGTGCGTCGAGGTCCCGGCCGGATCGGCGTATTCGTCGTAGGTGATCAGCCGCTCCTGCCCGGAGCACGGCGCCCAGGGATCGTTGAGCACCAGGTAGTTGGTGCCGCCGACGGTGATGTAGCCCTTCACCACCAGCACGTGGCCGACCACGCCGCTGGTGCCGTAGGCGTAGCCCATCGGCTTCTTCGCGCAGTAGATCTGCCGGCGCATGGCGTCCCACGACAGCGCGGTGCCGGTTTCGTCGAACGTCAGGCCGACGTGGTCCAGCTCCGGCCAGCCCGGCGTGTTGCAGTCGCTGGTCTTGGGGCACGGCTGCCCGGTGTTCTGCAGGTTGCAGCAGTTGCTCTTGCCGAAACGATGGTTGGCCAGGTCGCACTGGTTGACCGCGATGCCGTGGTGCTGCGCCAGCATCTGCGTGGTCGCGGCCCAGCACCAGTTGTTGGTTTCCTGCGGGCGCAGGGTGTTGGGCACGCTGCCGATGACCTCGGGCCTGCAGCAGCCGGCCAGCGCGATCGGCAGCACGCACGCGAACAGAAGGAATCTCTTCATAACGCCTCCGTCATGAACGGCAGGCGGCAGGGCTGTCGGCGGCTGTCGCCCGCGATGGATCCCCTGCACTGGGTCGAACGCGGCGGACGTGCGACGGCGGACATCGGCGGCAGGGTCCACTTCCTTCCCGCGCAGGAAAACATCTCCGGTCGACCGCCCGCAGAAGCGCCTTCAGGCGCGACCTCCCTCCAACGTCGATGCCGGTCGCGGCCGGAGCCGCGCCTACGGAAGGGGCCGGATCAATCGCCCGGCCCGATGCGGATCGCGGCGCCGAGCACCGATGCGGCCACCAGCGCCACGGACACCAGCACGAAGGCAATGGAGAGCGACGCGCCCTGCGCGACGAAGCCGATCAGGGCCGGGCCGGCGAGCACGCCGGCATAGCCCATCGTGGTGACCGCGGGAATCGCGAGGCGTTCGGGCATGCGCGTCTGCTCGCCGGCAAGCGAGAACATCACCGGGACGATGTTGGCGCAGCCCACGCCGAGCAGGGCGTAGCCGGCGAGGCCGGCTTCCAGCCCCGGCGCCGACGTGGCGACGGCCAGGCCGATGCCGCCGGTGAGCCCGCCCGCCAGCACCGCCCTCGCCCGCCCCAGCCGCGCGACCGCGCGGTCGCCCACCAGCCGCGTCGCCGTCATCGCCAGGTTGAAGGCGACGAAGCCCCAGCCGGCGCGTTCGACGTCGACGCCCTTGGCCTCGTGGAGGAAGACGGCGCTCCAGTCGAGCATCGCGCCTTCGGCGAGGAAGCTGATGAAGCAGACCGTGCCGATCGCGACCACCACGCCCCTGGGCAACGCGAACACCGCCGCGTCGCGCGGCGCGCGATCCGCGCGCCACGCGCCGGCCGACAGCGCAGTGACCAGCAGCGCAAGCGCGGCGACGACCAGCGTCACCGCCACGATCGCGGTGCCCGTGCTCAGCAGCAGCGTCGCGCCGGTGGCGCCGGCCAGGCTGCCGATGCTGTAGAAGGCGTGGAAGCCCGACATCATCGGCCGGCCGGATTCGCGCTCGACGACGACGGCCTGGATGTTCATCGTGCAGTCCATCGCGCCGATCGACGCGCCGAACAGCAGCAGCGCCGCGCCCAGCAGCCACGGGCTGGACAGCAACGCCAGCAGCGGCAGCGTCGCCAGCATCAGCGCGACCGATCCCAGCATCACCCGACGGCAGCCGAGCCGCGCGGCCAGCGCGCCGGCGAGCGGCATCGCCACCAGCGAACCCAGCCCGAGGCACAGCAGCAGCACGCCCAGCGCCGCGTCGTCGAGTCCACCGCGGATCTTCGCGAACGGCACCAGCGGCGCCCACGCGGCGATGACGAAACCGGGAACGAAGAAGGCAGCGCGCGTGGCGAGCTGCTGCGGGCGGCGATGGTCGGTGGGCATGGGCGCGAAAAATGGGGGAAGGGTCCATGTTTCGCGCGGCCCGCGCAAGCAGGGGCACAACGGAACGATCCCGGCGCGGCGTGCGCTTACGCCGCGGCGCTGGGCGATGGCTCCCACCTCAGCGTGCGCAAGGTGACCACCAGTCCCGCGCGCTGCGCGCGACGGGCGCAGGCGCTGGCGTAGTCGTTCGCGGCCATCATCTCGTTGAAGCAGCCATCGACGATGCGGTCGCGGGTCACGGTCCAGCCGCCTTCGCCGTCGGGCCACACTTCAATGTGCGTCGTTCCCTGTGTCACGGGGCACCTGCAGCTTCCTCTGGTTGCACGCGGAGACTCGTGGAAACGGTCGCGCCGCGGACTCCGGGAACGCGGACAACATCGGCATCCGCGCGCCGGACCACTTCATTCTCGGTCGCCTTCGTGACGCGGCGGTTGCACTCGGCCGGGCGCGCGACCCGATGGTCGCCGGACGGCTCCACGAAACCGCCTCCCGCGCGATCGCAGCGCACCTCCCGCCTTTCATGAATAATCCTCCCTGGCCGAACGAAACGGGAGAAGGCGGATGTGGAATCGACTCAGGCAGGGCCTGCTGTGCATCGCCTGCCTGTCGCCGGCGCTGGCGCTGGCGCAGGAACCCGCGTTCGCCTGGCCGAACGGCGCGCGCGCGGCGGTGAGCCTGTCCTACGACGACGCGGTGCCCTCGCAGCTGGACAACGCCATCCTGGCGCTGGACCGACGCGGGCTCAAGGGCACGTTCTACCTGATCATGGCTGCGGACACGGTGCGCGAACGCGTCGAGGATTGGCGCGCGGCCGCGCGCAACGGCCACGAGCTCGGCAACCACAGCCTGTTCCACCAGTGCTCGGCGAAGGGCCCGGACCGCGCCTGGGTGCAGCCGGAACAGGATCTCGACGCCACCACCGTCGCGCAGATGCGCGCGCAGGTGTCGGTGGCCAACGCGATGCTGCACGCGATCGACGGCAGCACCGAGTTCACCTTCACCGCGCCATGCGGCGACCAGATGGCGAAGGACGGCCGCTACATCGATGCGGTGAAGGACCAGTTCCTCGGCATCAAGCTGGTCGGCGGCGCGGCCGTCCCGGACATGTGGACGCTGGACCGCATGGCGGTCCCGGTCACGGTGCCGGTGGACGCCTCGGGCGCGGAACTGATCGCGCTGGTGGAAGAGGCGGGGCGCCTGGGCACGATGATCAACTTCACCTTCCACGGCATCGGCGGCGATCACCTGTCGGTGTCGAACGAAGCGCATGGGCAGCTGCTCGACCATCTTGCGCAGCACCGCGACGTCTACTGGACCGACACCTTCCGCAACCAGATGCGCTGGGTGCGCGACCGGCAGGCGGAGGCGGAGGCGAAGCGCGACGGCGAGTAGCCTGTCCCGCGTCGCAAGCGGCGGCAGGCGATCGAAGTCGCAGGAGGGCGTCGCGCGCCTGGAGGCGTAGGGGACGCCCGCGTGCGGGCCCCGCCCTGCGTTATCTGCCGCAGCCGCTCATTCCTCCGCCGGCGCGACGTCTTCCGGCGGCGCCCAGCGATAGGCGCGCACCACGTCGTCGAGCAACTGCGGGACGACGAGCAACCGTTCGTCGACCAGATAAAGATGATCGGCCGCGCCCTTGCTCAGGGTCAGCAGCGGCGTGGCGACGCCGTCGGCGCTCACCCGCAGCACTTCGCCACGGGTCCAGTCGGTGATGGTGTAGCCGCCGCGGCCGTCGGGTTCGATGCCGTCGATGTGGCCGATCGGCGCGGTGCCGATGCGGCCGACCGAACGGTCCGCGAAATCCACGGTGGACAGGTGGCCGAGCCGGTCCTCGCCGCCGTCGGCGCCCGGCACCACCCAGCTGCCCATCAGCAGCCGGCCGGCCTCGGCGCGCAGGCCGTTGGGTTTGCCGGTGATGTCCGTGTCCACCTTCGCCCAGGGCTCGAAGCGGCCATCGGAGAGGCGGAACACGGTGTCGAGCCGGCGGCTGAAGACGTAGACATTGCCGTCTGCGTCGGCCGTGCAGTCGTTGAACTCCCCGGGACCGTCGTCGGGTCGATGACGGGCGGCGATCCGCGCCGCCTCGAGGTCGATCTCCACCAGCGCATCGTCGTCGCCGACGTACAGGCGGCCGTTGGCGAGCGCGAGGCCTTTCGGATTCTCCAGCCCGGTGATCCATTCGCGCTCGAGCACCTTGCCGTCGGCGTCGAGCAGGCTGATGAAACCGTCGCCCGGCGTGGCGCCCTCGCCCCGGCTGCCCATGTTGGAGACGTAGAAGCGCTCGCGCGCGCGGTCGAACACCACCGATTCCGGCGCACTGAAGCCACCGGTTTCCCACATCGGCTCGGGCACCGTCGGCGTGGCCGCGGCGGGCGCGCAGGCCAGCAGCGCGGCCAGCGCCACCGGTGCGACACGGGGATGGAAGGCGATGCGCATGCGGGGCTCCCGGACCGGCGTGGTCTGCGGGGCACACCATAAGCGATCCATGCGTCCGATGGCTCGCACCCATGCCCCCCCTGCCGGCGCACCGGTAGAATGGCGCCGGCACGGAACATCCGCGCGTTTCGCCGGTCGAACGACGGTGAATCAGGGGGAAGGGCGTTGGCGGAGAGCGGTCTCCATTGGGTGGTCAGGCTGAACCGGCGCAACCGGTCGCTGTTCTTTGCGCTCGGTTTCCTGGTGCTGGGCACCCACCTGCTGTCCATCGGCGCCGGTCCGCTGATGTGGACGCTGCTGGCGCTGCAGCTGCTGGTGTATCCGCAGCTGGTCTACTGGCGCGCGGCGCGTTCGGCCGATCCGCTGCGCGCGGAACTGAACAACCTGCTGATCGACGGCGTGCTGCTGGGCGCGTGGATGGCGGCGTGGGGATTCCCGCTGTGGATCTCCTTCATGCTGTTCGTCGGCGTATGCCTGAACGTGATCATCTTCATGGGCATGCCGGGACTGTGGAAGGGCATGGCCGCGCTCGCCGGCGGCATGGCCGCGGTGGCGCTGCTGCAGGACGTGTCGTTCCGGCCGCAGACCGAGCTGGCCACCAGCCTGCTGTGCATCGTCCTGCTGACGGCGTACCTGCTGTTCTTCGCCAACGACGCCTATCGCCGCGGCGTCTCGCTGCACAGCAGCCGCCGGCAGCTGGGCGAACAGCTGGCCGAGATCACCAAGCTGCAGGCGCTGCTGCAGGAACAGGCGCAGCGCGATCCGCTGACCGGCCTGCACAACCGGCGCTTCCTCGACGAGGCGCTGGAGCGCGAACTGGCCGCCTGCGCCGGCGCGGGCAGGCCGCTGGCGCTGGTGCTGATCGACATCGACCGCTTCAAGCAGGTCAACGACACCTACGGCCATCCGGCCGGCGACGAGATGATCCGCCAGCTGGCGGAACTGTTGCGCAGCCGCGTGCGCGAAACCGGCGTGATCGCCTGCCGCTACGGCGGCGAGGAATTCCTGCTGATGCTGCCGGGCGTCACCGTCGCCGAGGCGGCGACGCTGGCCGAGGAACTGCGCGCGACCTTCGAATCGCTGCGCGTGGTCGCGGACGGGCGCACGATGCGGACCACGCTGTCGATCGGCGTGTCCGGCTTCCCGGAGCACGAGCCGCGCGCGCACCTGCTGGTGCTCAAGGCCGACCGCGCCCTGTACGCGGCCAAGCTGCGTGGCCGCAACCGCGTGGTGCTGTCGACCGAGCCGCTGCCGGAGGGTCGTGCGCTGCCCGAAGCGGCGTCGTGATCCCCGGTCGCGCCTGAAGGCGCTCCTGCAGGCGCGGATGTCCCTGTAGGAGCGCCTTCAGGCGCGACCAGGGCGCAAGCGCATCACCCGCCGATCTCGACCGCCCTGCCCGTGCGCGCCGATTCGTAGATCGCCTGCAGGATGCGCACGTCGCGCAGGCCTTCCTCGCCCGACACCTTGCTCGGCCGCTGCTCGAGGATGCACTGCGCGAAGTCGTCGAGCTCCGCGGCGAACAGGTCGATGGCCGGATGGCGGATCTCGATGCCGTCGCTGCGGCGGCCGTGGTTGCCGTCGTAGAAGTACGCCGGATCGAGTTCGAACCAGCCGCGTTCGGCGTCCACGCGCAGGTTCCGGATGCCGTCGATGCGATAGCTGGTGCTGCAGTGGGCGATCGCACCGCCCGGGAAGCGCATGGTCCAGGCCATCGACTCGTCGACCTCGGCGAACTTCACCGGGTCGGTCTTCGTCTCCAGCGCGCTGACCACGACCGGCTCCTCGCCGGTCAGGTAACGCGTGGCCTTCAGCGCGTAGATGCCCACGTCCATCAGCGCGCCGCCGCCGGCCAGCGCGTGCTGCAGGCGCCACTGGTCGGGCCGGCCGACGTCGATCGCGAAGCCGGCCTGCAGGATCACCGGCGCGCCGAACACGCGCTCGCGCACGAGGCGGATGCATTCGAGGTGGTGCGGATCGTACTGGCAGCGGTAGCCGGTGCCGAGCAGGCGGCCGGCGTAGCGGCAGGCGTCGATCATCGACTGGCAGCGCTCGACCGAGATCTCCAGCGGCTTCTCGCAGAACACGTGCTTGCCGGCCCGCGCGGCGCGGATCGTGTGCTCGGCGTGCAGCGCGTTGGGCGTGACCACGTAGACGATGTCGATGTCGGGGTTGTCGGCCATGCGCTGCATGTCGTCGTAGCCGTAGACGCTGCGATCGGGCACGCCGTACTTCGCCTGGAACTTCGCCACGCTGGCCGGCGTGCCGCTGACCAGGCCGGCGAGACGGCAGTGCCGCGTCTTCTGCAATGCCGGCGCGATCTGGTGCTCGCTGAGGCTGCCCAGCCCGCACAGCGCGACGCCGAGCCTGCGCGAGGCCTGCGCCTTCGCGCGGGTGGCGGTGGTGCTGATGAAGGGCGCGGCCGCGAGGGTCGCCGCGGTCTGCGCCGGAAAACGACGGCGGGACTTTGCCATGACGAACGCCTCGTGCGCGATGGACGACACGCGACGCGCGTCGCGCAGCTGCATTATTGCCCCATCTTCCGTAGGAGCGGCTTCAGCCGCGACCGGGCGTTGTCGAGTCGGGCAAGCGGTCGCGGCTGAAGCCGCTCCTACAAATGCGGGCGGCATCGGGATTGCGGCATCGGCACGCAGCACGCTCCGGAATGGTTGCGAATGCACCCATCCGCTGCGCTGCAGCGGGAGCCGACGCGCGCGTCTGTGCATACTTCCGCCGCCCCTCGCACGCAACGATCCGGCCGTCGCCGGACAACCCCTTCGGAGCCCATCGCATGAAGTCTTACCTCGCGGCCGGACTCGGCCTGCTGCTGGCCGCGTGCCAGCCCGCACCGCCACCGGCGCAGGCCGATGCCGCGCCCGCAGCCGACGCCGCAACGGCGACGAACGCCGCGCCGCTGGTCGATTCGGCGCATATTGATGAAGTACTGCAGTCGATCGTCGACGACGGCAAGACGGTCGGCGTGTCGGCGCTGGTGTACGAGCGCGGGCGCGAGGCCTATTTCGGCGCGTTCGGCATGGCCGATCGCGAGGCCAACCGGCCGATGGCGCGCGACACCCTCGCCCAGGTCTATTCGATGACCAAGCCGGTGACCGGCGTGGTGCTGATGTCGCTGTACGACGAAGGCAGGTTCAGGCTCGACGATCCGCTCGCAAAACACCTGCCCGAGTACGCCGACGTGCGCGTGTACGCGGGCGAGGACGCGTCGGGCAAGCCGCTGCTGGTCGCGCCGGAGCGGCCGATCCTGGTCCAGGACATCCTGCGCCACACCGCCGGATTCGCCGCGGCGTTCGAGCAGACCCCGGTCGCCGGACTCTACCGCGACGCCAAGGTCGACGATCGCAACCTCACCCTGGCGCAGATGTCCGAACGCCTGGCGCGCGTGCCGCTCGCCTACCAGCCGGGCACGCGCTGGCTGTACGGCATCTCGGTGGACGTGCAGGCGCGGCTGGCCGAAGTGCTCGCCGGCAAGCCGTTCGAGCAACTGGTGCGCGAGCGCGTGCTCGATCCGCTGCAGATGCGCGAGACCGCGTACTTCGTGCCGGAAGACCGGCGCGGGCGCATGGCCGCGATGTACCAGTCCGCCGACGGCACGCTCACCCGGCTGCCGGACGATCCCGCGCTCGACAACGCCTACAAACAGTGGACGATGGCGCCCGGCGGCTACGGCCTGGTCTCGACGCTGGACGACTACCTGCGCTTCGGGCGGATGCTGCTCGGCGGCGGCGAACTGGACGGCGTGCGCGTGCTGCAGCCGGAAACTGTGAAACTGATGGCGACCGACGCGCTGTCGCCGGACATCACCGACCGCTCCTGGCTGCCGGGCAAGGGCCAGGTCGGCTTCGGTATCGATTTCGCGGTGCGCCACTCGCCGCCGGCGAACGAGGGCGAAGCCTCGGGCGCGGTCGGCGAGTTCTTCTGGGACGGCTACGCCAACACGCTGTTCTGGGTGGACCCGAAGCACGAACTGGTTGCGGTGCTGTTCACCCAGTACATCCCGCCCGGCGGCACCGACCTGCACAAGCGCTTCCGCGACGCGGTGTACCGCGGCGATGCGGAGGCCTCCTCCGTCGGCAAGGGTGCGGCGACGCCGTAGGCGTCTGCCGCCGGCCACGACGCCGCCACGACGCGGCAGCGGTTAGCGTGGTGCCTTCTCCAACAGGAGGAGGCGCCATGAAGCCCACCCGCCAGGACGTACTGATCCAGCTCGACCGCATCGACACCGCGCTCGAAGCCCCCGAAGCCGACAAGGCCACGCTGCTGCGCGAAGCCGGCGACTGGCTGTCCGCGCATCCGTCGATCGAACCCGCCGACGCGCTGTACTACCGCGAACGCCTGCAGGCGATCCGCGCACGGCATGCGCTGCCCTGAAGGCGGTATCAGGATCGTCCCGAATGTGTCATTTCGAGCGCAGTGGGAAATCCACGCCTGGATTTTTCGAGATTGACCCGCTTCGCTGTTGTAAAGCGCTTCTCGCTGCGCTCGGAATGACAATCCCGCATTGTTCAGAGAATCCTTAACGCCGTAGTCGTGCTTTTTTCACGCGATCCTTCCGGCGCGGCGCTAGCGTTGCGCCACCTTCCCACGGAGGCCACGGCATGACCCAGACCCTGTATGCCCAGGACGAAGCCGGCAACCGCCACAAGGTGATCCAGCGCGTCGAATCCGCGCACGAGGACGAGCCAGGCCCCGAGCACGGCACGGCGCGCCTGGTGTACTCGCTCGACGACGGCACGCCGGTGCGGCGCGTGGACAACGACACCTTCCAGGTGGTCAGCACCGGCGCCTACATCTCCACCGTGCGCGACTGAACGCCTTCAGATGGTGATCGGCTGGCTCAGCTCGCGCCAGGTCGGCGGGGTGGGCCAGTCGGCGTCGAGGTTGCCTTCGAGCACGCGGCGCAGGTCGCGACGGTCGAGCTGCGGCGCGATGCCGTGCAGCAGCGCCAGCGCGTATTCGCGCAGCACGCGGCCGCGCGGGACCACCGCCCAGGTGATGCACTCGGGAATCTGCGCCGGGGCTTCGAGGATGCGCAGATCCTCGTCCTCGCGCAGCCCGATCGCCATCTCCGCCAGCAGCCCGGCGCCGAGGCCGGCGCGCACGTAGGTCTTGATGAGGTTGGCGTCGCGCGCGGTCATCGCCACCTGCGGCTCGACCCCGGCGCTGGTGAAGGCACGACGCATCGACGAGTCCGCGCGGGTCGAGGACTCGTAGCTGATCAGCGGGTGCTGCGCGAGTTCGGCCAGCGTCGGCGCGCGCTGCAGCGCGGCCAGCGGATGCGCCCTGGGCACCAGCAGCACGCGCCGCCAGCGGTACAGCGGCACCGCGAGTCCGCCCGTGGGCGTGCTGCCGGCGGTGCTGATCAGGGCGAGGTCGGCGCCCTCGTGCACGAGCTGGTGCAGGACCTCGGCGTCGCCGGCCGCCTGCAGGTCGACGTTGACCTGCGGGAACTCGCGCTTGATCGCGGCGATCACCGGCGGCAGCACGTAGCGCGCCTGGGTGTGGGTGGTGGCCAGCAGCAGGCGGCCGCTGTATTCGCCGCGCTCGTTGGCGGCGTAGCTGCGGATGTTGGCGGCCTCGGCCAGGATCCTGCGCGCGTGCTCCAGCACCCGCTCGCCGGCCGGGGCGATGCCCTCCAGGCTGCGGCCGCGGCGCACGAACAGCTGGAAGCCGAGTTCGTCCTCCAGCTGCTTGAGCTGCTTCGACAGGCCCGGCTGGGTGGCGTGCACGCGCTCGGCCGCGAGCGTGATGTTCAGCCCGGAATCGGCGATCGCGACGAGGTAGCGCAGCTGGGTCAGGGTCATGCCGGGGTCCGCGCGACGTTGGTTTCCGCCGCAACTTCATCCTTTCATCATGATGGAAAGATGGATTTTGCGATCATAGCGACGCCCGCGGGGCCTGTCCACGCGCGTCCGCGGCCGCTTATGCCTTTGGAGCATAAGCGCAGGAAGGGTCGCCATTTCCAACAGCGGCCTGCGAATCGCTAGCGTCAGCCTCCCGACCCGCCCGCTTCCGTGCCGATGCCCAGCCCCGCTGCCGCCGATCGCCTGTTCGCGCTGTTCGCCGACCTGCGCGGCCGGACCGTCGTGGTCGTGGGCGGCGGCGCGGTGGCCGCGCGCAAGGTCGAGGCGCTGCGCGGGACCGGGGCGCGGATCGTGGTCGGCGCGCCCGCGCTTGATCCCGCGCTGGCGCAGCTGGCTGCCGACGGCGGGCTGGAACATGTCGAAGGCCGCTTCGACCCGCGCTGGCTGGACGAGGCCTGGCTCGCCATCGCCGCGACCGACGATGCCGCGATCAACCGCGCCGTCGCCGAGGCCGGCGAGGCGCGACGCGTCTGGGTGAACGTCGTCGACGATGCCGAACTGGCGCGCGTGCACCTGCCGGCGCGGGTCGAGCGCGGCCCGCTGCAGATCGCGATTTCCAGCGGCGGCGGCGCGCCGATGCTGGCGCGGCTGGTGCGCGAGCGGCTGGAGACGCAGTTCGACGAATCCTTCGGCGCGCTGGCGACGCTGCTCTCGCGCCATCGCGAGCGCGTCCGCGCGCGCTGGCCCGACCTCGCCCGGCGACGCCGCGCCCTCGAGCGCCTGCTCGCCGGCCCGCTGCAGGGCCTGCTGCGCCGCCACCGGCACATCGAGGCCGAGCGCGCCTTCGACCTGGCGCTGAAGCCCGACGGCGATGCCGCCGCCGCGCGCGGCCACGTCGCCCTGGTCGGCGCCGGCCCCGGCGACGCCGGCCTGCTGACCCTGCGCGCGCTGCGCCTGCTGGGCGAGGCCGACGTGATCCTGCACGACAGCCTGGTCAGCGCCGAGGTGCTGCAGCTCGCGCGCCGCGACGCGACGCGCATCAGCGTCGGCAAGCGCGCCGGCGACCACGCCACGCCGCAGGAACAGACCAACGCCCTGCTGGTCGAACTCGCGTCGGCCGGCCGGCGCGTGGTGCGGCTCAAGGGCGGCGATCCCTTCGTCTTCGGCCGCGGCGGCGAGGAACTGGAAGTGCTGCGCGCGGCCGGCATCGACTACGAGGTCGTGCCCGGCATCACCGCGGCCGCCGCCTGCGCGGCCTACGCCGGCATCCCGCTGACCCATCGCGACCACGCGCAGTCGGTGCGACTGGTCACCGCGCACGCGAAGGACTCGCTCGACACGCTCGACTGGCCGGCGCTGGCGCAGGAGCGGCAGACCCTCGCCTTCTACATGGGCGTGGCGCGGCTGGACGTCGTGCAGGCGCAGCTCATCGCCCACGGGCGCAGCCCCGGCACGCCGTTCGCACTGGTCGAGAACGGCTCGCGCCCCGAGCAACGCGTCGTCAACGGAACGCTTACCGATTTGTCACACCTGGCGCGGCTGCACGCCGTACAGTCGCCTGCCCTGCTGATCGTCGGCGAAGTCGCCGCGCTCGCCACCACCCTGCACTGGTTCGGCGCCGCGCCGCTCGGCGATGCCGTGCCGCTGGCGCACGCCGCCTGATTCCCTTCCATCCCGCATCGAGGTATCCATGGCCATCTACGACAACATCCTCGACACCATCGGCAACACCCCGATCGTCAGGCTGCACCGCATCGCGCCGAAGCACGTCACGCTGTACGCGAAGGCCGAATCGTTCAACCCCGGCGGCTCGGTCAAGGATCGCCTCGCCATCGCCATCGTGCTCGATGCCGAGAAGCGCGGCCTGCTCAGGCCCGGCGACACCATCGTCGAGGCGACCAGCGGCAACACCGGCGTCGCGCTGGCGCAGGTGGCGGCGGCGCGCGGCTACAAGTTCGTCGCGGTGATGACCGAGACCTTCTCGATCGAGCGCCGCAAGCTGATGCGCGCCTACGGCGCCAAGGTGATCCTCACCGCCGCCGCCGAGCGCGGCACCGGCATGGTGAAGAAGGCGAAGGAACTGGCGGAGAAACACGGCTGGTTCCTCGCCTCGCAGTTCACCAACCCGGCCAACCCGGCCTACCACCGCCAGACCACGGCGGCGGAAATCCTGCGCGATTTCGCCGGCCGGCGCCTGGACTACTTCGTCAGCGGCTGGGGCACCGGCGGCACGCTCACCGGCGTGGGCGAGGTGCTCAAGGTCGCCCGCCCGGAGGTCAAGGTCATCGCCACCGAACCGGGCGGCGCCTCGCTGCTCGGCGGCAAGGACTGGGCGCCGCACAAGATCCAGGGCTGGACGCCGGACTTCCTGCCGGAAGTGCTCAGCCGCACCGTGCACGACGAACTGGTGAACGTGAGCGACGATGAAGCACTGGAGAGCGCGCGCCGGCTCGCCGCCGAGGAAGGCGTGTTCGTCGGCATCTCCTCGGGCGCGACCGTCGCCGCGGCGCTGAAGGTCGCCGCCGATGCGCCGGAAGGCTCGGTGCTGCTGGCGACCCTGCCCGACACCGGTGAGCGCTACCTGTCGACGGTGCTGTTCGCCGGCGTCAACGAAGGCTCCGACGACGACTGGCTGGCGAGCCTCGACGGCGAGCGCGACGCGGCCTGACCCTCCCCTTCCCGGGCATCGACGCCATGAGCCGACATCCCGTCACCGAACCCCCGCCGCCCGTCGCCGACGATCCGGGCGGCGGGCCACCGATCAATGACGCCGAACGCGCCGTGCTCGACGCGGTCCGCGACCTCGCCTATGGCCAGGTCGAGGTGATCGTGCACTCGTCGCGGATCGTGCAGATCACGCGCAGCCAGAAACTGCGGCTCGGCGACTGATGCCGTCCCCGCAGACTCCCACCATTCCCTTCCACGGTGCCGACCGGACGACCGGAGGCGCTTCCCCAGCGACACACGAGGAAACGCCATGCGATTGTTCGAACCTTCCCCACCGACACCGACCAGGGCCTGGCCACGACGCGGCGCGCTCGCGCTGAGCCTCGCGCTGCTGTCGGCCACCGCCGCGGCGCAGGACGCCGCGCCCACGCCCGGGGACATCGCCGAGCGCCTGCGCATCGTCGAACGCCGGCTCGGCATCGCGCCGACCGAGGGCGCGGCCCGGGCCGACCTCGCCGAACTCGACCGTCGCCTGCGCGCGATCGAACTCGGCCTCGACGAACGCGACCGCCAGACCGCGGTCGCCGCCGCGCCCGCGCCGCAGATCAAGCCCGGCCCGGAGGTCACCCTCGCCGCCGACAAGGGCGCCTCGATCAGGAGCGCCGACGGCAAGGTCCAGCTCAAGCTCGGCGTCCTGGCGCAGGCCGACCACCGCGTCTTCATCGACGACGATGCCCGTCCGCAGAACGACACCTTCCTCTGGCGCCGCATCCGCCCGACCCTGGAGGGCAGCTGGGGCGACCTGGTCGGCTTCCGCATCACGCCCGAATTCGCCGGCGACAGCGCCTCGATCGTCGACGCCTACGTCGACCTGAAGTTCAGCCCGGCGGCGACCGTGCGCGCGGGCAAGGTGAAGGGACCGATCGCGCTGGAGCGGCTGCAGGGCGGCGCGGCGACCGCGCTGATCGAACGCGGTTTCCCGACCGAACTGGCGCCCAACCGCGAACTCGGCGTGCAGCTGCAGGGCGCGCTGGCCTCGTCGAAGGTGAACTACGTCGCCGGCGTCTACAACGGCGCGCCGGACGGCCGCGACAGCCCCACCACCAACCCCGACGACGACTTCGAGTTCGCCGGCCGGCTGTTCTTCGAACCGTGGAAGGGCGGCGACGGCGCGCTGTCCGGGCTGGGCTTCGGCATCGCCGGCAGCACCGGCGACAAGACCGGCGCCGGCAACAGCTTCCTGCCGCGCTACCGCACCCAGGGCCAGGCGACGTTCTTCAGCTACCGCGCCAGCGTCGCCGCCGACGGCGAACACTCGCGCTGGTCGCCGCAGGCGTACTGGTACGCCGGGCCGGTCGGCCTGCTCGGCGAGTACATCCGCTCGAAGCAGGCACTGGTCGACACCGCGACCTCCACCCGCGCCTCGCTCGAGCACAGTGCGTGGCAGCTGGTCGGCAGTTGGGTACTGACCGGCGAGAAGGCCAGCTACCGCGGGGTCAAGCCCAACAACCCCTTCGCACCCGGCGACGGCGGCTGGGGCGCATTCGAACTGGTCGCGCGCTATGGCCGACTCGACGTCGACGACCGCGCCTTCCCGGTGTTCGCCGATGCCGGCGCCTCCGCCACCGAAGCGACGTCCTGGGCCCTGGGCCTGAACTGGTACCTGACCGGCCACCTGAAGCTCGTCGCAAACTACGCCCAGGCCGACTTCGACGGCGGTTCCCCAAGCGGCCCGCGCGAGGACGAGAAGACCTTCTTCACGCGCGCGCAGTTCTCCTTCTGACCTCCCCCCATACAAGGCAGACCCTCATGAACAGCAAAGCCAGACTCGCCTTCGGCGCCCTGATCCTCGCGCTCGCGGCCGCCGCCGGTACTGCTTCGGCGCAGAACGTCGAACTGCTCAACGTCTCCTACGACCCGACCCGCGAACTCTATTCCGAGTTCAACGACGCCTTCGCGAAGAAGTGGAAAGCCGACACCGGGCAGACCCTGACCATCCGCGCCTCGCACGGCGGCTCGGGCAAGCAGGCGCGCTCGGTGATCGACGGACTGGAGGCGGACGTGGTCACGCTCGCGCTGTCGGGCGACATCGACGCCATCGCCGAGAACTCATCACTGCTGCCGAAGGACTGGCAGAAGCGCTTCCCGAACAACAGCTCGCCCTACACCTCGACCATCGTGTTCCTGGTGCGCAAGGGCAACCCGAAGCAGATCGTGGACTGGGGCGATCTCGCCAAGCCCGGCGTCGGCGTGATCACGCCCAATCCGAAGACCTCGGGCGGCGCGCGCTGGAACTACCTCGCCGCCTGGGCCTGGGCCTCGCGCGAGTACCGCAAGGGCGATGCCGTGGTCGACTACCTGAAGAAGGTGTTCGGCAACGTGCCGGTGCTCGACACCGGCGCACGCGGCTCGACCACCACCTTCGTCGAGCGCGGCATCGGCGACATGCTGCTGGCCTGGGAGAACGAGGCGCTGCTGACCCTGGGCGACCGCGCGATCCGCGACAAGTTCGAGATCGTCTACCCGAGCATCAGCATCCTGGCCGAGCCGCCGGTCGCGATCGTCGACGCCAACGTGGCCAGGCACGGCACGCAGAAGGTCGCCGAGGCCTACCTGCAATACCTGTACACGCCCGAAGGCCAGCGCCTCGCCGCCAAGCACCACTACCGCCCGTCGCGGCCGGAATCGGTGCCCGCCGCGGCGATCGCGCACTTCAAGCCGATCCCGCTGGTGACCATCGACGGCGCGTTCGGCGGCTGGGCCAAGGCGCAGCAGTTGCACTTCTCCGACGGCGGCTTCTTCGACCAGATCTACCAGCCGAAGTGATTCATCGGCGGCGAGCCAGCAACTACCGTCATTCCCGCGCAGGCGGGAATCCAGTGTCTTTGCTCGCGGAGGCCCGAAGACGCTGGATCCCCGCCTGCGCGGGGATGACGGACAACGTCAATCCATCTACTTGAGCCGATGAGCACACTCGCACTTCCCTCACTCTCGCGTCCGCGGTGGCGCCGCCCGCTGCCGGGGTTCGGACTGAGCCTGGGCCTGGGCATGGCCTGGCTGGGCGTGGTCGTGCTGCTGCCGCTGGCGGCGCTGACCTTCCGCGCCGCCGGGCTCGGCAGCGCCGGCTGGCTGCGCGCGCTCAACGACCCGCGTGTGCAGGCGGCGCTGAAGGTCAGCTTCGGCGCCGCCTTCGTCTCCGCGCTGGTCGCGCTCTTCGCCGGCGCGCTGGTAGCCTGGGTGCTGGTGCGCTACCGCTTCCCCGGCCGGCGCCTGCTCGACGCGCTGGTCGACCTGCCGTTCGCGCTGCCGACCGCGGTGGCCGGCATCGCGCTGACCGCGATCTACGCGCCCAACGGCTGGATCGGCCAGTATCTGGAGCCGCGCGGCATCCAGGTGACCTACCAGCTGACCGGCATCGTGATCGCGCTGGTGTTCATCGGCCTGCCGTTCGCGGTGCGCACGGTGCAGCCGATCCTGGAAACACTCGGCCACGACCAGGAACAGGCGGCGGCCTCGCTCGGCGCCTCGCGCTTCACCACGCTGCGCCGGGTGGTGCTGCCGGAGTTGCTGCCGGCGCTGCTCACCGGCTTCTCGCTCGCCTTCGCGCGCGCGCTGGGCGAATACGGTTCGGTGATCTTCATCGCCGGCAACAAGCCCTACCGGACCGAGATCGCGCCGCTGCTGATCACCATCCGGCTGGAGGAATACGATTACAACGGCGCCATCGCGCTCGCTGCGCTGATGCTGGCCGCCTCGTTCCTGTGCCTGCTGGTGATCAACCTGATCCCGCTGGCCTTCCGCCACGAACGCAGGAGCCGCCGCGATGGCTGACACGCAATCGGCGCACGGACTGCAGACGCCGCCCTGGCTGCGCTGGACGCTGATCGGCAGCGCGGTGCTGGTGATGGCGCTGCTGGTGGTGCTGCCGCTGCTGATGGTGCTGGTCTCGGCCTTCGGCAAGGGCTTCGCCACCTGGTGGGCGGCGCTGGTCACGCCCGACGCGATCTCGGCGCTGAAGCTGACCCTGCTGACCGCGGCGATCGTGATCCCGGTCAACGCCGTGTTCGGCGTGTTCGCGGCTTGGTCGCTGACCCGCTTCGAGTTCCCCGGCAAGCGCGCGCTGCTGGCACTGGTCGACCTGCCGTTCGCGGTCTCGCCGGTGGTCGCCGGCCTGTGCCTGGTGCTGCTGTTCGGCTCGCAGGGCTGGTTCGCCGACTTCCTGCGCGAGCACGAGATCAAGATCCTGTTCGCGCGCCCGGGCATCGTGCTGGCGACGCTGTTCATCACCTTCCCGTTCGTGGTGCGCGAGCTGGTGCCGCTGATGCAGCAGCAGGGCAGCGAGGAGGAAGTGGTGGCGCGTTCGCTCGGCGCGAATGCGTGGACGATGTTCTTCCGGGTGACCCTGCCCAACATCAAGTGGGGCCTGTTGTACGGCGTGCTGCTGTGCGGCGCGCGCGCGATGGGCGAGTTCGGCGCGGTGTCGGTGGTCTCGGGCCACATCCGCGGCCTCACCAACACCCTGCCGCTGCACATCGAGATCCTCTACAACGAATTCGACAGCACCGCCGCGTTCGCGGTGTCGTCGCTGCTGGCGGGGCTGGCGCTGGTGACGCTGCTGCTGAAGTTCTGGCTCGAAGCGCGCCACGCCGACGGTCTCGCCAAGTCGCATCGGAGGCATTGAGATGACATCGACTTTTTCCTGGAGACACCCGAGATGCTGCTGATCAACGACAACGCGCTGCAGGGCAAGCGACCGGCGCTGCTGTCCGACAACGGCGTACCGACGCAGGTCGCCACTGCGGACACCGGCGAAATCGGCGATCATCCGGCCATGCAAGGCAACAGGCACGGCGTCGACCTGCAGATCCAGGGCGTGGGCAAGCGCTATGGCGGCACCGCCGCGCTCGACGGCGTCGACCTGCACATCGCCTCGGGCGAACTGGTCGCGCTGCTCGGCCCCTCGGGCTCGGGCAAGACCACGCTGCTGCGCGTGATCGCGGGACTGTTGCCGGCCGACGCCGGCCGCGTGCTGTTCGGCGAGACCGACGCCACGCAGCTGAGCCTGCGCGAGCGCAACGTCGGCTTCGTGTTCCAGCAGTACGCGCTGTTCCGGCACATGACCGTGGCCGAGAATATCGCCTTCGGCCTGCGCAGCCGCCCGCGCCGCAGCCGCCCGGACAAGGCGACGATCCGCCGCCGCGTCGACGAACTGCTGGCGCTGATCCAGCTGCCCGACCTCGGCGGCCGCTATCCGGAACAGCTCTCGGGCGGCCAGAAGCAGCGCGTCGCGCTGGCGCGCGCGCTGGCGATCGATCCGACCGTGCTGCTGCTCGACGAACCCTTCGGCGCGCTCGACGCCAAGGTGCGCGTCGAACTGCGGCGCTGGCTGCGCCGGCTGCACGACCAGACCGGGCAGACCACGGTGTTCGTGACCCACGACCAGGAAGAGGCGCTGGAGCTGGCCGACCGCGTCGTGGTGCTGCGCAACGGCCGCATCGAGCAGGCCGGCACGCCGCGGCAGATCTACGACGAGCCGGCCTCGCCCTACGTGTTCGACTTCATCGGCCGCGCCAGCGTGATCGACGGCGATGCCGCCGGCGGACGCTTCCTCGTGGCCGGACAGGACGCCGCGTTCGACGCCGCGGATGTCGCCGACGGCCCGGCGAAGCTGTACCTGCGGCCGCACGACGCCGCGATCGGCGCGCCGGGCGACGGCCTCGACGCGCGCGTGGCCGCCGTGCACCGGCATGCCGACCGGATCACCGTCGAACTGGAACTGGCCGGGCAACCGCGGCCGCTGGAAGTCGATCTCGTCGCCGCCCCCGGCGTGCACGCGCCCGCGACCGGCGACGCCGTGGGCGTGCGCCTGCTGCGCCACCGCACCTATCCCGCGTGACAGCGAAACGTCCCCCATAGGGCGGGGCTCGCCCCGCCGAACCCGCCGCGGCATCGATGGCCTGGATGGCGGGCCCAGGCCCGCCCTACGAACGCCCGTACACGTCCTCGTAGCGGACGATGTCGTCCTCGCCGAGGTAGCTGCCGGACTGCACCTCGATCAGCTCCAGCATCTCGCTGCCGGGATTCTCCAGCCGGTGCTTCGCGCCCAGCGGGATGTAGGTGGACTGGTTGGCGTGCAGCTCGAACACGTCGTTGTCGCGCGTCACACGCGCGGTGCCGCGCACCACGATCCAGTGCTCGGCGCGGTGCCTGTGCGACTGCAGCGACAGCCGCGCGCCGGGCTTGACCTTGATCCGCTTCACCTGGAAGCAGCCATCCTCCTGGTCGATCGAGTCGTAGCTGCCCCAGGGCCGATGCACCTCGCGGTGCAGGACCGCGTGGCTGCGCTGGTCGGACTTGAGCTTCGACACCACGTCCTTGACCTGCTGCACCCGGTCCTTGTGCGCGACCAGCACCGCGTCGTCGGTCTCCACCACCACCAGGTCGTCGACGCCGACCAGCGCCACCAGCCGCCGCGCATAGGCATAGCTGTTGCGCGTGTCGACCGCGATCACGTCGCCGTGACGGGCGTTGCCGTCGCCGTCCTGCTCGCTCACCCCCCACAGCGCCGACCACGAGCCGACGTCGTCCCAGCCGATGTCGACCGGCAGCACCCTGGCCGCGTCGGTCTTTTCCATCACCGCGTAGTCGATCGAATCCGACGGGCTGGACGCGAACGCGTCCCGGTCGAGGCGGATGAAGTCGCCGTCGCGCACGGCGGCGTCGAAGGCCTTGCGCACGGCCGCGACGATGTCGGGCCGGAAGCGCTCCAGCTCGGCGAGGTAGCGCGAGGCGCGGAACAGGAACATGCCGCTGTTCCAGTAGTAGCCGCCGGCGTCGAGGTAGTCCTGCGCGGTGGCCGCGTCGGGCTTCTCGACGAAGCGCAGCACGTCGCGCACGCCATCGCCGGCGCTGGACTGGATGTAGCCGAAGCCGGTCTCGGGCGCGGAGGGCACGATGCCGAACGTCAGCAATGCCCCGGCTTCCGCCGCCGGCATCGCTGCGCGCACCGCGGCGCGGAAACCCTCGGCATCGCGGACCACGTGGTCGGAGGGCAGCACCAGCAGCAGCGGATCGCCGCCGCCGGCCAGCGCCTGCAGCGCGGCCGCGGCGATCGCCGGCGCGGTGTTGCGCCCGGCCGGTTCCAGCACGATGTCGGCATGTTCGACGCCGACCAGCCGCAGCTGCTCCGCGGCGAGGAAGCGGTGCTCCTCGTTGGCGACCACGATCGGCGGATGCGCGGCCAGCGGCGCGACCCGCCGCCAGGTGTCCTGCAGCATGGTCTCCTCGCCCGCCAGCGGCAGGAACTGCTTGGGATAGGCCTCGCGCGAGAGCGGCCACAGCCGCGTCCCGGATCCGCCCGACAACAACACCGGCTGCAGATTGTCCATTGCACGTCTCGCCCGGAAATGCGCGGCAGTTTACCCTTTGCCCACCCGGCAGCCGCCGGCGGGAGATTCCATGGTTCAGCCCAACGCCACCCAGCCCCGCGAACAGCAGCGCCTCGACTGGACGCGCGAAGCCTTGTCCGAGCCGTCCGTCGGCCTCGAGCGCGCCTCGTTCGACGCCGACTTCCGCAGCTACTGGCGCACCACCGGGCGCGCGCCCAGCCTGATCCTGATGGACGCGCCGCCCGAGCGGATGGACGTGCGCCCGTGGCTGGCGATCCGCGAACTGCTGCGGGCCGGCGGCCTGCGCGTGCCCGACGTGGTGGCGCAGGACGTCGGCCAGGGCTTCCTGCTGCTCGAGGACCTGGGCGTGCACACCTACCTGCACGTGATCGACGCCGGCAACGCCGACGCCATGTTCGACCAGGCGATGGCGCAACTGGTGAAACTGCAGGCGATCCCGGCACCGGACGGCCTGCCGGCCTACGACGAGGCGCTGCTGGCCGGCGAGCTGCGGCTGTTCGACGAATGGTTCCTCGGCGTCCACCTCGGCATCGAGCTCGACGACGGCGAACGCGCGCGGCTTTTCGACGTCTACCGCACCCTGGTCGAGGCCGCGCTGGCGCAGCCGCAGGTGCTGGTGCACCGCGACTTCATGCCGCGCAACCTGATGCCCTGCGGCGACGCCGTGGCGATCCTCGACTTCCAGGACGCCGTGCGCGGGCCGATCGGCTACGACGCCGCCTGCCTGTTCAAGGACGCGTTCCTGAGCTGGCCTGAAGCGCGCGTCGCGCAGTGGCACGCGCGCTACCACGCGCTCGCCCGGCAGGCCGGCCTGCCGGTGCCGCCGCTGGAGCGCTTCCGCCGCGACCTCGACCTGATCGGCGTGCACCGCCACCTCAAGGTGCTGGGCATCTTCGCCCGACTCAGGCATCGCGACGGCAAGCCCAAGTACGTCGCCGATGCGCCGCGCTTCCTCGCCTACCTCGACGCCGTGCTGCCGCGTCACCCCGGACTGCAGCCGCTGGCGGACCTGATCGACGCCCGCGTCCGCCCGGCGATGGACGCGGTCGTCCCCGCATGACGCCGGCGCCGCGATGAAGGCCCTGGTCTTCGCCGCCGGGCTCGGCGAGCGCATGCGCCCGTTGACCGACACCACACCCAAGCCGCTGCTGCGCGCCGGCGGCAAGCCGCTGATCGCCTGGCACCTGGAGCGGCTGGCGGCGACCGGCGTGCGCGAGGTCGTGGTCAATACCTCGTGGCTGGCCGAACAGTTCCCGGCCGCGCTCGGCGACGGCGCGGACTTCGGTCTGCAGGTCGCGTACTCGCGCGAGGGCCCGGTGCCGCTGGAAACCGGCGGCGGCATGTGGCACGCGCTGGCGCTGCTCGGCGACGCCCCCTTCATCGCCGTCAACGGCGACATCTGGACCGACTTCGACTTCGCGCGGCTGCCGCGCGAACCCGCCGGCGACGCGCACCTGGTGCTGGTCGACAATCCCGCACACAACCCCGGCGGCGACTTCGCGCTGCTGGCCGACGGCCGCGTGCAGTCCGATGGCGCGGCGAAGCTGACTTTCTCCGGCATCGGCGTCTACCGCCCCGAGTTCCTGCTGGACTGGCGCCGCGTCATCGGCGAAGCACCGGGCGCGCACGAGACGCCGCCGCGCTTCCGCATCGCGCCGTTGATGCGCGCCGCGATGGACCGCCACGCCGTCTCCGGCGAGCACCACCCCGGGGCGTGGACCGACGTCGGCACGCCGCAGCGGCTGCTGGAACTGGACGCGCGACTCGCCGGAACCGGTTGATGCGATGCGGTTGCGACGCTTGGCCGCACTCGCGCGTATCTGTCTGACATGCACGAGCACGCGCCGCCGCGGGAGAGGGAATACGACCTGGTCAGGAAGGCCCGGTGGGGCAATGAGGCCGCATTCGCCGAGCTGTACCGTTTGCACGCGAGGGCGGTCTACACGCTGGCCTACCGACTGACCGCGAGCACCGACAGGGCCGAGGACATCACACAGGACACGTTCCTGCGGATGCTGCGGTTCCTGCCCGGGTTCCGTGCGGGAACGCCGCTGCGCCCCTGGCTGAAGAAGGTCGCCGCGAACGCCGCGATCGACCTGATGCGGCGGGACAGGCACGTACTGGACGACGCACTCATCGAATCGGCGCCGTCCGGGGCGGAGGGCGCCGACGCCAGCATGGACGCGGAGGGGCTCCTGCGACGGATGCCCCCCCTCGCCCGTACCTTGTTCTGGCTGCACGAAATCGAAGGCTGGAGCCACCAGGAGCTGGCGCGACGTTTCGGCCAGAGCCCCAGTTGGTCCAAATCCATCGTGTCACGCGCGCTCGCGCGCCTCAGGGTGGAGCTTGAACAGGGAGAACCCGGATGACGATCGAAGAACCGCGACTCCGGCACGCGTTCCGGGACCTGCCCGACATCGCGACCCCGCCCACGCTCGATGCGCGCATCCTGCGTACCCACCGAAGCCGCTTGCGCCGCAACGCGTCCATCCTCGCGGGCGCCTGCCTTGCATGCGCATCGCTGGCGCTTGCGCCGATGCTCCTGCAGTCCCCGGCACCCGTCCGGCCCGCGCCGCCGCCGGTCACCGCCGCGACGACTGGCGCCAACGATGTCGACCTCCAGATCCAGGCGATCGACATGGCGCTCCAGTCCGCCTACGACAGCAACGCGCGCAACGAGGAGATCGCAACGCTGTGGATGGCGCGAGAGAAGCTGGTCGCCGTCGGCGAGCAGCCCCCCGGCAGCATCTAGGAACGAGTACAGGAGCAAGCCCATGACCCGACGCCCCCCCCTGTCCCTCACTGTCGCGCTGATGGTCGCACTCGTGCCGCTGCGCAGCCATGGAGCAGAAGGTTTGCATGCGCACGTAACCACCGCGAAACTTCCGACGGCGGGTGTGCTGGCGCAAGCCGCCGCGGGCGGATTTGGGGCGGTGATCGATTCGCGTCGCACCGGAGCCCCCGGTCGCACCGTGCTCGCGGTCACCCCGGGGGGACCGGCCTCGCGCATGGGACTGCGCCCCGGCGACATGATCGTGTCCATCAACGGCAGCCGCCTCGAGGCCCCGGACAACGCAGCGTCCCTGTTGCGCTCGGCGAGCGCTGCCCCGGCGCCCGGTTTCTCGGTGGGGGTCCTGCGCGATGGCCATCCGTTGACGCTGTCCTTGAGTAGCGGCGAAACGACCGGGGCCGGACCGCAGAACGCGGTCACGGATTGCGGCTACGTCTCCGGCGACGGCGCGCCGCCGCGCAACACGCAAGGGATCTATCCGGTCGAGATCATGAACATCGACGGCGCCAGCACGCCGGCACTGTTCAGCCTCGATCGGCACCAGGTCGACGCGGGCCGGCGCGTGCTGGTCGTACGCGAACTCGTCGACGATCATCGTTTCACCCCGCTGCCGCTCAAGGAACGCAAACGCCTTCTGGATCACGATCGTGCGAGCGCCTACAAGGTGCTGATCGTCGACGTCGAGCCCGACACCCGCCACGACGTCGGCGCCAGGCTGAAAGACCCGCATCCGGGCCTCGGCGCGGTCCGCCAGGGCACGTACTGGGAACCGGTGGTGTGGCAACGCAAGCCGGCGCCCTGTTCCGTCACGAAACGGCATACCACACCGGCCGCGGTGCCGGACCGCACGGTCACTTCGTGCGCCTATCTCACGGCCCATGGCGTACCGGCGGATCACGCGCCACGTGCCTTCCCTGTCACCATCACCATGGTCGACGGGCTGGAGAATCTCCCTGGCCGCGCCGGCCCAAGCGCCATCGAGGGCGCAGCAAGGGCAGGGCTGGCTGCCACCGGCGGCAGCCGGTACCACCGCCTTGCGCCTGGGCCACACACCTTCACCGTGCGCGTCCGCGCCGACCAACTGGACGTTTCGCGCGCTGACCGGCAGCGGATCGCACATCACCAGGCATCCGCGATCGCGGCCAGGGCCGACCACACCCTGACGGTGGACGCGAAGCCGGGCAAGGCCTACTGGATTGGCGGCAGGCTGCAGGATGTACCGATCGACGAGGGGACACTGCGCTCGGGCTCGTGGTGGGAGCCGGTCCTCGTGGAAAAGCCTGGAAGCATCAAGTGCCCGTAACCGGTACCGCGAGCCACGCCGCGCGATGCCTGCGCACCCTCCAGGTTACCTGGAGCGACGTGGGCCGGCCGCGACGCCTTCGACCTCGAAGCGCTGGATCAAGCCCGACGGCTCCACGCTCGACGCCATCGCGGCCAAGGCGTTCTTCCCGTTCGGCGCCGGCCCGCAGTTCTGCCCCGGGCGCTTCCTCGCGCTGCTGGAGATCAAGGGCGTGATCTCGATGCTGTGCCGCAATTTCGAGTTCGAGCGCGCGGGCAGCGGGCCGGTCGAGGAGAAGCTCGTGTTCACGATGCGGCCGGACAACCTGGTGACCCGGCTGAAGCGGCGGGCGGGCGCACCGCCCGCGGCATAGCCTCCCCTGCTGTCATCCCCGCGCCACGCGATCCCTGCCCCCGCGACAACGCTCCTTCACCGCGGCACGTCCGCCCCCAGCACCTCGCGCAGGAACGGCACCGTGATGCGCCGCTGCGCGGCGAGCGAGGCCTGGTCGAGGCGGTCGAGCAGCGCGGTCAGGCCGGACAGGTCGCGGCCGGCGCGGCGCAGCAGCCAGTCGATCGCGGCGACGTCGATCTGCAGGCCGCGCCGGTGCGCGCGCAGCCGCAACACCTCGCCGCGACCGGCGTCGTCGAGCCGGTCGAGCACGACGCGCGTGCACTGCGACAGCCGCGAGCGCAGGTCCGGCAGCGCCAGCGGCAGCGCGTCGGGCGTGGCGCGGCTGGCGTAGAGCAGGCGGCGGCCGGCATCGTGCATGCGGTTGTGGAAATCGAACAGCGCGAGTTCGTCGTCGCGGTCGCCGGCGACCGACTCGACGCCGTCCAGCGCCACCAGGTCCAGGGCATGCATCGCCTCCAGCGCTTCGCGCACCCGCCCGGCGGCGCTGACCAGCGGCAGGTAGCCGGCGCGGCGTCCCGCGGCGTCGGCGTCGGCGCAGGCCGCCAGCGCGAGGTGGCTCTTGCCGGTGCCCGCGGGTCCGACCAGCAGCAGCCCGCCGTCGCCGGCGCCGGCCGCGAACGCGCGCAGCTGCGCCAGCGTCGCCGCGTCGCCGGCGAAGAAGGTCTCGAAACGCTGGTCGGGCGGGTAGCGCAACGCGAGGGGCAGTTGCGGCGTGGGCTGCGGCATCGTCCGCTCAGGCGTCCTTGCCGTTGCGCTCGTCGGCGGCCTCGCCGACGTCGTCGTCGAGCACGATGCCACCCGCGCTGAGCTGCCCGTCGAGCACGATCTTCGGCGCGTCGCCGGCGTACAAGCGGCTTTGCGTGTAGCGTTCGTGCACGAAGCGCAGCAGCACGTTGCCCACCGCCGCCACCGGCAGCGCGATCAGCATGCCGACGAAGCCGAACAGCTGGCCGCCGGCCATGACCGCGAAGATCACCGCCACCGGATGCAGGCCGATGCGGTCGCCGACGATGCGCGGAGTGAGGATGTAGCTCTCGATCAGCTGGCCGACGGTGAACACCACGCCCACCAGCGCCAGCAGCTTGAGGTCGAAGCCCTGCGCCTGCACCAGCGCCGCGAGCACCGCCAGCACGATGCCGGTGGTCGCGCCCAGATAGGGCACGAAGCTGATCAGGCCCGCGATGATGCCGATCAGCAGCCCGAGATTGAGCCCCACGATCGACAGCCCGATCGCGTAGATCGCGCCCAGCGCGATCATCACGATGAACTGCCCGCGCAGGAACGCGCCGAGCACCTCATCCGATTCCTTCGCCAGCCGCGATACGGTGTCGATGTGGTCGCGCGGGATCACCGCCGCGACACGCTCGACCAGCACGTCCCAGTCGCGCAGGAAGTAGAAGGTCAGGATCGGCAGCAGCACGATGTTGACGGCCCAGGCCAGGAACGCGAAACCGGAGCTGGACAGGTAGCCGAACACGGTCGCGGCCACGCCGCCGGCCTGGTCCCAGTGCGAACGCACCAGCATGAACAGCCGCTGCGGATCGAGCCATTCGGAGATCTCGACGCCGGTGCGCGCCTCGACCCAGGGCAGCGCGATGCCGATGAACCAGTCGCGGTACTGCGGCAGCGCCTCGACCAGGGTCACCACCTGACGCTCGACCATCGGCACCAGGATCAGCACCACCAGCACCAGCAGCACCACCATCAGCACGAACACGAGCGTGACCGCCACCGGGCGCGAGCGGCCGGCGCGCTCGAGCCGGTCGACCGCCGGGTCGCCGAGCCAGCCCAGCAGCGCCGCCAGCACGAACGGGGTCAGGATCGGACCGAGCAGCGCGATCAGCCACAGCACGGCGAACGCGACCAGCCCCCACTGCAGCCGCCTGAGGAAGCGGGCGATGTCGGCGTTCGCGGTGGTGGGGGTTTCGTCCATGGCGTGTCCGCGGGCTCCGGCGTCAGCGCAGCAGGTAGACCGGCGCGATGCCGTCGCCGCCTTCCATTTCCACCAGCACGTCGGCATCGGCCATGCGACGGAAGCCGGCGAGCCCGGTCAGCAGGTCGAGCTCGACCTCGAGCCGGTCGGGGGCGACGTGCACCGGCCGGATCGCGCGCACCACCGACATGCGCTGCAGCGCGGCGGACAGGCGCAGGTAGTCGCCGCCGCTGCGCACGCCGGTGAAGACGATGCGTTGCGCGGTCGGCTCCGAGGCGGCGCTGGCCTTGGCGTAGCGGCGGATCAGTGCGTCGGCGCCGCCATCGGCGCCGGTCGCCATCGCCCGGCGCGCGTCGCCGTCCTCTTCCGACCAGCGCGAGAGCACGCGGCCGTTGTCGACGAAGATCCAGTCCGCCTTCCATCCGCCGCCGCTGCGGTAGAGCTTGCCGATCAGCTGCATCGGCGGGCTGTAACGCGCGGACAGGCGTGCGATCGCGCCGGTGTCGCCGCGCCAGATCGCGCCGACCGCGGCCTGCTCGGCAGCGCTGCCGGAGGGCAGGCCCAGCCGGTAGCCGCGCTCGACCGCCCGCTGCAGCAGCCCGCGCGCGACGTTGCTCTGCTGCAGGCCGACCAGACGCGGGCCCTTGCCGTCGTCGATCGCCAGCCACACCACCGGCTTGGGCCGCGGTTGCGGCCACACCGGCAGGCCCAGCGCGGCGACCAGCGTATCGACATCCTCGGGCTTGAAGCGCACCACCAGCGTGGTGCGGAAGCTCGGCGCACCGCTGGCGCCGACGCTCTCGTCCTGGCGGTAGTCGTAGCCGTCGACGTAGTCCTTGGCGCGACGCAGCTCCTGGCCCACGCCCGGGCGGCCGGAGATCGCGCGGTCGCCCGAAAGCTTGGCGAACACCTGCGCCAGCGCGCGCGCGAAGCCGGCCTCGCGCTCGGACTCGGCCTGGCTGCGGACCGGCACCTCGGCCTCGTACACGCCCTGCGCCGAGGCCCGGTCGCCCTCGACCCGCTGCGCGAACACGGGCAGCGCCAGCAGCAGCCCGGCCAGCGCCCACCCGATCACCCGTGCCCCTCGAACAGCCAAACGCATCCGATGTCCTTCCCACCTGGCGAACCGTGGCGAAATGGTGCCACAAAGCCCATTCACGGTTGCTGACGCCGGCGGCGGGCCGCACCTGACCGCCGCGGGGGCCGCCCGCCCGCGGCTGCTAGAATCGCGGGCCGTCCGGCTTCCCCGCGCATCCGTGAACACGCCCCCTTCCGCCCCGTCCGGCCTCACCTACCGCGACGCCGGCGTCGACATCGACGCGGGCAACGAAGTCGTCGAACGCATCAAGCCGCTGGTCCGGCGCAGCTTCCGCCCCGAGGTGATGGGCGGGCTCGGCGGCTTCGGCGCGCTGTTCGACCTCTCGGGCAAGTACCGCGAGCCGGTGCTGGTCTCGGGCACCGACGGCGTCGGGACGAAGCTGAAACTGGCCCAGCAGCTCGGCCGCCACGACAGCATCGGCATCGACCTGGTGGCGATGTGCGTCAACGACGTGCTGGTGCAGGGCGCCGAGCCGCTGTTCTTCCTCGACTATTTCGCCACCGGCAAGCTCGACGTGGACACCACGGTGGCGGTGGTCGGCGGCATCGCCAAGGGCTGCGAGCTGTCGGGCTGCGCCCTGATCGGCGGCGAGACGGCGGAAATGCCGGACATGTATCCGCCGGGCGAGTACGACCTGGCCGGCTTCTGCGTCGCCGCGGTGGAGAAGTCCGAGCTGCGCGACGGCTCGGCCGTGCGCGCCGGCGACGTGCTGATCGGCATCGCCTCCAGCGGCCCGCATTCCAACGGCTATTCGCTGGTGCGCCGCATCTACGACCAGGCCGGCCGCCCGGCCGGGCTCGACGTCGGCGGCGTCAGCCTGGCCGACGCGCTGATGGCGCCCACGCGGCTGTACGTCAAGCCGATCCTGGAACTGCTGCGCGGCGCGCACGGCGCGGCGGTCCACGGCATGGCCCACATCACCGGCGGCGGCCTGACCGAGAACATCATCCGCGTCGTGCCCGAAGGCCTCGGCCTCGACATCGACGCGTCCTCGTGGCCGCTGCCGCCGGTGTTCAAATGGCTGCAGCGCGAGGGCAACGTCGCCCCTGAGGAGATGTGGCGCACCTTCAACTGCGGCATCGGCTTCGTGCTGCTGGCCGACCGCGACGCGGCCGCCGGCATCGGCGGCGAACTGGCCCGCCTCGGCCTCGCCCACTGGACGATCGGCGAGGTCGTGGCCGCAGGCGACGGCGATCGCGTCCGCATCGGGTAAGGCCGGGAATGGGGAATCGGGAATCGGGAGTCGGGAAGCGCAGCGGGCTTTCCCGCGCTCGCGCAACGGACGGCGCGGCCGCTTCTGCCGATTCCCGACTCCCCATTCCCGATTCCCGGCGCTTGCGCCTGGCCGTCCTCGCCTCCGGCCGTGGCAGCAACCTGCAGGCGATCCTGGATGCGGTCTCGTCGGGAACGCTGGACGCGACGGTTGCCGGCGTGTTCTCCGACAAGCCCGACGCCCTCGCCCTGCAGCGCGCGCGCGACGCCGGCCTCCACGCCGAGGCGCTGCGCGCGCGCGGCTTCGCCTCGCGCGACGCCTTCGACGCCGCCTTCTTCGCCCGGGTCGATTCGGTGGCGCCGGACCTCGTCGTCTGCGCCGGCTACATGCGCATCATCGGCGCGGCCGCCGCACGCGCGCTGGCCGGGCGCACGCTCAACATCCATCCCTCGCTGCTGCCGGACTTCCGCGGCCTGCACACGCACCGCCAGGCGCTCGACGCCGGCGTCGCGGAACACGGCGCCAGCGTGCACTTCGTCACCGCCGAGCTCGACGGCGGCCCGGTGATCGCGCAGGCGCGCGTGCCGGTGCTGCCCGGGGACGACGAGGACACGCTGGCCGCGCGCGTGCTCGAACGCGAGCATCCGCTGCTGGTCGCCAGCCTGCGGCTGTTCGCCGCCGGGCGCGTCGCGCTGCATGAAGACCGCGTTCACATCGATGGCCGCGCGCTGACCGAACCGCTTCAGCTGTCGTGCAATGACACCTTTGCATGATGTCCGGCCTATGCGCCCGACCCCGTCCCTGCTGTTCGCCGCCGTCGCCCTGACCCTCGCCCTGGCGGCGGACGCGCCTGCGCGCGCCCAGGACGCCGCGGCACCGGCCGACGCCGCCACCCTTCCCGCCCGCGCCTCCTCGCTGCAGCCCTTCGTCGCCAGCTACGAGGCCTGGTACGGCGGCAAGCCCGCCGGCACCGCGACCATGCAGGTCGTGCGCGACGACGCGGCCGCGCGCTGGCACATCGACCTCGGCATCCGCGGCAACCGCGGCTTCGCCGGCATCGTCGGCCTGAACCTCGAACAGAGCACCGTGTTCGACGAGGCCAACGACATCTACCGCCCGCTGTCGCAGAGCACCGTGCGCAAGGCCGCCGTGGTCTTCAACCGCAAGACCACCGGCACCTACGACTGGCACAGCAACACCGCGCAGTGGAGCGGCGACATCAGCAAGCAGCGGCGCGCGCCGGTGCCGATCCGCTACGGCGACATGAGCGGACTGCTGATCAACCTCGCGGTGATCCGCGACGCCGAACCGGGCAAGGCGCTGCACTACCGCTTCGTCGACGGCGGCCGCGTGCGCGACTACGACTACCAGGTCGCCGCGCAGACCGAGCCGGTGACCGTGGCCGAACTGAGTTTCGAAGCGATGCGGGTCGAGCGCACCAACGGCGGCAACGACGAGACGATCTTCTGGATCGCCGACGGCGTGCCGACGCCGGTGCGCATCCTGCAGCGCGAGGACGGCGAGGATGCCGTCGACCTGCGCCTGGTCGAATACCAGGCCATGCAATGAGTGCAACGAGAATGAGGATGATGCCGATGTTCCGACGCCCCCTTCGCGCCGCCGCGGTCGCGGCCCTGCTCGCGGTCGCCAGCGCGCCGACGCTCGCGGTCGAGCCGTTCACCGCCGACTACGCCGCCAACTACATGGGCATGCAGGCCAACGGCCGCATGACCCTGGCGCCCGACGGCGCGAACCGCTGGAAGTACAGCCTCGAGGTCAACGGCGCCGGCGCCCGCCTGGCGCAGAGCACCGTGTTCGAGGCCGACGGCGAGCGCTGGCGACCGCTGTCGGGCAACGACACCCAGGGCGGCGAATCCGGCCTGGCGGCGATGCTGGTCAAGAAGCGCTCGATCAACGCGACCTACGACTGGGGCAAGGGCCAGGCCACCTGGGACGGCGACGTCAAGCCCGACCGCAAGGGCCCGGTGAAGCTGCAGCCCGGCGACGTCGACGGCATGCTGATGAACCTCGCCCTGGTGCGCGACTTCGCCGCCGGCAAGCCGATGAGCTATCGCCTGGTCGAGGACGGGCGGGTCAAGCGCCAGGTGTTCAAGCCCGCGGGCACGGACACCGTCACCGTCGGCGGCAAGTCGCACAAGGCCACCAGGGTGACCTGGAAGGACGACAGCCGCAGCATCACCGCCTGGATCGTCGACGGCCTGCCGGTGCCCGCGCGCATCCTGCAGCAGCGCGGCGGCCGCGACCACATCGACCTGCAGCTGAAGTCGCTGCGCTGATCCCCCTGCGCCTTCGCGGAAGCGTGCGGCTGAAGACGATGCCGATCGGTCGTCCGGCGACGCATCCGCGACAGGACGCTTCAGGTCAGGGACCGTCATCCGCGTCAGTTCGAAGATCGTCGCTCCGGACACTCGAAAAATGTCATCCCGAACGAAGTGAGGGATCTCTTGTCGGAAGTCTGCGGCCTCCGGAGGACAGATCCCTCACTTCGTTCGGGATGACAGGTTGCAGGCGACAAGGCGCGATCCTGCCCTGAACGCGCGCCCCGAAATCCGGGTCGACCGCCGCGTCTAGGGCTTCGCCCCGCCCCCGTCGGGCGCGAACTCCACCCGGCAATCCACGCGCAGCGGCGCGGTGCGGTCGCGCAGCCTCGCGTAGCTGCGGCAGGTGCGCTGCCCCTCGCGGCTGACGTCCACCGCGACGACGGTATAGCCCTGCACGATTTCGACACCGCTGGCGCTGCCGTCGCCGTCCCAGTCCATCTCGTGCGGCGCGGTGCCGTTGAAGCCGGCGATGCCCATCGCCGAGAGCGCCGCCATGGCCGCGAGCAGGGCCAGCACCGCCACCAGCAGCACCCTGCGCCGCGGCGAGAAGCGCGGGCGCGGCGGATTCACGGAAGGCGTGGCCACGGCCGCGTGCTCACGACACGCGGCGGATGCGCGCGCCGAGCCCCGACAGCTTGCGCTCGATGTGCTCGTAGCCGCGGTCGAGGTGGTAGATGCGGTCGATCACGGTCTCGCCCTCGGCCACCAGCCCGGCGAGGATCAGCGAGGCCGAGGCGCGCAGGTCGGTCGCCATCACCGGCGCGCCGCTGAGCTGCGCCACGCCGGCCACCGTGGCGCGGTGGCCGTCGATCTGGATGTCGGCGCCCAGGCGCATCAGTTCGTTGACGTGCATGAAGCGGTTCTCGAAGATCCGCTCGTCGATCGCGCCGGCGCCCTCGGCGATGCAGTTGAGCGCCATGAACTGCGCCTGCATGTCGGTCGGGAAGCCCGGGTGCGGCTCGGTGACGATGTCAACCGCCTTCGGCCGCCGGCCGCGCATGTCGACGGTGATGCGGTCGCCGTCGACGGACACGTCGGCGCCGGCGTCGCGCAGCTTGCCCAGCACCGCTTCGAGGGTGTCCGGGCGCGCATGCGTGGCGGTGACGCGGCCGCCGGTGATCGCGCCGGCGACGAGGAAGGTGCCGGTCTCGATGCGGTCGGCGATGACCTCGTGGCGCGCACCGTGCAGCGCCTCGACGCCGTGCACGACGATCCGCGACGTGCCCGCGCCCTCGATGCGCGCGCCCATCGCCACCAGGCAGTCGGCGAGGTCGACGATCTCCGGCTCGCGCGCGGCATTGTCGATGGTGGTGGTGCCCTCGGCCAGGGTCGCGGCCATCAGCACGTTCTCGGTCGCGCCGACGCTGACCATCTCGAACGCGACGTGGCCGCCGCGCAGGCGCCCTGCGCGCGCCTTGATGAAGCCGTGCTCGACCACGATCTGCGCGCCCAGCGCCTCCAGCGCCTTGATGTGCAGGTCGACCGGGCGTGAGCCGATCGCGCAGCCGCCGGGCAGCGAGACCTCCGCCGCGCCGTGCTTGGCCAGCAGCGGGCCGAGCACCAGCACCGAGGCGCGCATGGTCCGCACCAGTTCGTAGGGCGCAACGTGGCTGTCGACCGTGCGCGGATCGACCCGTACGATGCCCGCCGCGATGTCGTGGCCGATGCCCGCGCCCAGCCCGCCCAGCAGCCGCGCGGTGGTGCGCACGTCGTGCAGGTGCGGCACGTTGCCGATCTCGACCGGGCCGTCGGCGAGCAGGGTCGCGCACAGGATCGGCAGGACCGCGTTCTTGGCGCCGGAGATGCGGACCTCCCCGTCCAGCGGCACGCCGCCGGTGACGATGATCTTGTCCATCAGCCGCGCGCCGCCTCGTCCGGGGTGAGGGTCCTGAGCGCCAGCGCGTGGATCTCGCCGCCCATGCGCTCGCCGAGCGTGGCGTAGACCATGCGGTGGCGGGCCAGCGGCAGCTTGCCGGCGAAGGCCTCGGAGACGACCACGGCCTCGAAATGCACGCCGTCCTCGCCGAGGACTTCGACGCGGGCACCGGGCAGGCCCTGCTGGATCAGATCGCGGATGACATCGGGGTTCAAGGGGGGAGTTCCTGCTGAAGCGCGCATGAGCCCGGAAGCGGCACCCCGCCGTTGCAGCGGGTTTTTGCGCCGGGAAGCGCCTAAAATGAACGATCAGGTTAACGGAAAAACCCGCCCCCCGGATATGGCCACGCACGGAACATTGCCGCGGCAAGACCACGCGCCCGCCGCCAGCGGCCGCCGCGTGTTCGACGTCGAGATCCGCGGCCTGCAGGCGGTGGCGGCGCGTCTGGACGGCGCGTTCTCGCAGGCCTGCGGGCTGATCCTTGCATCGGAAGGCCGCGTGGTCTGCACCGGCATGGGCAAGTCCGGCCACGTCGCGCGCAAGATCGCCGCCACGCTGGCCTCGACCGGCACCCCGGCGTTCTACATGCACCCGGGCGAGGCCGGCCACGGCGACCTCGGCATGGTCACCGACGCCGACATCGTGCTGGCGCTGTCGTACTCGGGCGAGTCGGACGAGTTGCTGATGCTGCTGCCCGCGCTCAAGCGCCAGGGCAACGCGCTGCTGGCGATGACCGGTCGGCCGGCGTCGACGCTGGCCCAGGCCGCCGACGTGCATCTCGACATCAGCGTGCCGGAGGAGGCCTGCCCGCTGCACCTGGCGCCGACGTCCAGCACCACCGCCTCGATGGCGATGGGCGACGCGCTGGCGGTCGCGCTGCTGGAGGCGCGCGGCTTCACCGCCGACGACTTCGCCCGCTCGCACCCGGCCGGCGCGCTCGGCCGGCGCCTGCTGCTGCACATCGCCGACGTGATGCACGGCGGCGACGACATCCCCCGCGTCCCCGAAAACGCCACGCTCGGCGAAGCGCTGCTGGAGATGAGCCGCAAGCGCCTGGGCGTCACCGCGGTGGTCGACGACGCAGGCCATCTGCTCGGGCTGTACACCGACGGCGACCTGCGCCGCACCCTGGCCGACCCCGGCATCGACGTGCACGGCACCCTGATCCGCGACGTGATGACCCGCGACCCGGTCACCATCGGCAGCGGCGCACTCGCGATCGAGGCCGCGCGGCTGATGGAGATGCGCAAGATCAATGCGCTGCTGGTGCTCGACGCCGAGCGGCGGGTGGTGGGTGCGCTGAACATCCACGACCTGCTGCGGGCGCGGGTGGTGTGAGGGCCGTGATTCGTGATTGGTTATTCGTAATTGGTAAAGGCGGGGTCGGTTCTCCTGCCCGGGCCGGCTTCTTGCCTTCCCCTCCTCCTTCGCAACCCGCATCGAACTGCCCGTGACCCACGCCCGCCCCGACTACCCCGCCGACCTCGTCGCCCGCGCCGCGAGGATCCGGCTCGCCTGCTTCGACGTCGACGGCACGCTGACCGACGGGCGCCTGTGGTTCGACGAGGATGGGCGCGAGTCGAAGGCCTTCAACGTGCTCGACGGCCAGGGCCTGGTGCAGCTGCGCAAGGCCGGGGTGGCGGTGGCCTTCGTCACCGCGCGCAACAGCCTGGTGGCGGCGAACCGGGCGCGCGAGCTCGGCGCCGAGCCGCACGTCGACGTTCGCGACAAGGTCGCCTGCGTCGAGGAGATCCGCACGCGGCTGGGGCTGGCGCGCGACGAGGTCGCCTTCATGGGCGACGACCTGCCCGACCTGACCGTGCTGCGCATCGCCGGCTTCGCGGTGGCGCCGGCCAGCGTGCACCACTGGATCCGCGACGAAGTGCACTGGGTCACGCCCTCGCGCGGCGGCGAAGGCGCGGCGCGCGAACTGTGCGACCTGATCCTGCACGCGCAGGGCCGGGTCGACGCCCTGCTCGGGCGCGCCGACCGATGAACTGGCGCCTCGCCCTCATCCTCGTCCTGCTCGCCGGCGCCCTGATGAGCGGCTGGTTCGCCTGGCGCGCGCACGCGCCGGACGCGCCGGAGGAAGTGGTCGAGCAGCGCTCGGACTACATCCTGCGCGACTTCGAGGTGGTGACCCTGGACGGCGACGGCCGCGAGTCGTTCTCGCTGCGCGCCCCCGAACTGCGGCAGACGCCCGGCGCGCGCACCCTGGAGCTGGTCACGCCGCTGTTCCTGATGCCCGACGAGCACGGCAGCCGCTGGGAAGTGCGCTCGAAGACCGGCTGGGTCAACGAGAAGAGCACCCTGGTCAAGCTGCGCGGCGACGTGGTCGCCGACAGCCCGATGGGCGCGAGCCGGCCGACCGTGGTCAGGACCGAACAGCTCGACATCTTCCCGAACGACAACCGCGCCACCTCCGAGGCGCTCGTGACCCTCACCACCCCCGGCACTACAATGCGCGGTACCGGGATGGAGGCCGACCTGGCCGGCAAGCGCATCCAGCTCCTGTCCAAGGTGAGCCTGAACAATGACCCGACACGCCGCTAAGCTGGTCCTGGCGATCGCCGCCCTCGCCTGCGCGGGCACCGCGCTGGCGAAGTCCTCCGACCGCAACCAGACGATGAAGGTCGACGCCGACCGCAGCGACTGCACGGTGACCGACTCCGGCCCCTGCGTGCTGACCGGCAACGTCCACATCGTCCAGGGCTCGCTGGTGATCGAGGCCGCGCGCGCCGACATCCGCCAGGGCGATGGCGACATCCAGAGCGCGAAGCTGACCGGTTCGCCGGTGCGGCTGAAGCAGGACATGGACAACGGCGGCACCATGAACGCCACCGCCGCCCAGGTCGACTACGACCTGCAGCAGGACACCGTGGTCTTCACCGGCAAGGCGGTGGTGCAGCAGCCCGGGCAGGGCAGCATCTCCGGCGAGCGCATCGTCTACAACATGCGCACCGGCCAGGTGCAGGGCGGCGGCAACGGCGGCCGCGTGTCGCTGCAGTTCGAGCCGCGCAACAAGGCCCCGGCCAGCGACAAGAAGGACGGGAAGAACTGATGCTGGTCGCCGAGGGGCTGCGCAAGCGCTACCGCCAGCGCGAGGTCGTGCGCGACTTCGCGCTGACGCTCGACGCCGGCGAGGTGGTCGGCCTGCTCGGCCCCAACGGCGCCGGCAAGACCACCTGCTTCTACATGATCGTCGGACTGGTGCCGGCCGACGAGGGCCGGATCGTGCTCGACGGCCACGACATCACCGCCGAACCGATGTACCTGCGCGCCCGCCGCGGCGTCGGCTACCTGCCGCAGGAACCCTCGGTGTTCCGCAAGCTCAGCGTCGCCGACAACATCATGCTGGTGCTGGAGCTGCGCGAGGACCTCGACCGCGCCGGCCGCAAGCGCGAGCTCGACGGCCTGCTCGACGAACTGCAGGTGACCCACGTCGCCGACCAGATCGGCGCCAGCCTCTCCGGCGGCGAGCGCCGGCGGGTGGAGATCGCCCGCGCGCTGGCCGCGAAACCGCGGCTGATCCTGCTCGACGAGCCCTTCGCCGGCGTCGACCCGATCTCGGTCGGGGACATCCAGCGCATCGTCGAGCACCTCAAGAACCGCGGCATCGGGGTCCTGATCACCGACCACAACGTGCGCGAGACCTTGGGCATTTGCGACCGGGCGTATATCCTCAACGAAGGGGGTGTGCTCGCGCAGGGGGCTCCGGACGCACTCCTCGCCAATCCCGACGTGCGCCGGGTCTACCTCGGAGAATCCTTCCGTCTGTAGCCGTGCGCGTCGCCCAGGGGAACCGCCGGGACGATGAAGCCACGCCTCCAGACATCGCTGGGTCAACACCTCGTCCTGACGCCGCAGTTGCGCCAGGCCCTGCACCTGCTGCAGTTGCCCGCGATCGAACTCGAAGCCGAGATCGCCGCCGCCGTCGAGAGCAACCCGCTGCTCGACTGGGCCGAGGACGCGCCGCCACTGCCCGTGGCGGACGGCAAGTCGCCGGCCGCGGAAACCACCGCCGATGCCGGCGAGCACGGCCGCGACGGGGGCGAGGCCTGGGACGCGCCCGACGAGGGCTGGACCGAGACCGCCGGCTTCGAGTACGCCGCGTCCGGCAGCCGCGGCGACGACGGCGATTCCGACCCGGCCAGCCGCATGGTCCAGTCCGAGACCCTGCGCGACCACCTGGGCTGGCAGCTGAACCTGAGCCACCTCTCGCCGCGCGACCTGCGCATCGGCACGGTGCTGGTGGACGCGATCGAGGACGACGGCTACCTGCGCGTGCCCTTCTCCGAGATCGCCGCGGCGCTGCAGCCCGAGCCGCCGCCCGGCGACGACGAGATCCTCGCCGTGCTGCGCCAGATCCAGCGCATGGACCCGGTCGGCGTCGGCGCCCGCGACCTCGGCGAATGCCTGTGGATCCAGCTCGACACCCTGCCCGCCGACACCCCCGGCCGGGCGCTGGCGCTGCGGATCGCGACCGAGCTCATCGACCGCCTGCCCAAGCTCGGCGCCCGCGGCGTGTGCGACCAGCTCGGCTGCAGCGCCGAGGAGGCCGACGTCGCCCTGCACCTGCTGCGCTCGCTCGACCCGCGCCCGGGCTCGCAGGTCGGCGACGTGCCCGCGGACAGCTTCGTCGTGCCCGACTGCGTGATCGTCCGCCGCAACGGCGTCTGGCTGGCCGCGCTGGCCACCAGCTCGCTGTCGAAGCTGACCATCCACCAGGCCTACGAGCGGATGATCCAGACCACCGCCGGCGAGGACGCCGGCTACCTGAAGGGGCGCCTGCAGGAGGCACGCTGGCTGCTGAAGAACCTCGAGGCCCGCGGCGAGACCCTGCTCAAGGTGGTGCGCTGCCTGATCCGGCAGCAGTCGGGCTTCCTCGAATTCGGCGCGCGCGCGTTGCGGCCACTGACCCTGCGCGAGGTCGCCGCCGAGATCGGCATGCACGAATCCACGGTTTCGCGCGCGGTGGCGCGCAAGTACGTGCACACCCCCCGCGGCACGATCGCGCTGCGCGACTTCTTCGCCTCCGGGATCGACACCGAGGGCGGCGGCGAGGCCTCCAGCGTCGCCATCCAGCAGATGATCCGCGTCCTGATCGAGGCCGAGGACCCGCGCAAGCCGCTGTCGGACGCGCGCCTGGCCGAGTCGCTCAAGGCCTCCGGCGTGCCCGTGGCCCGCCGCACCGTGGCCAAGTACCGCGAGGCCATGCACATCGCGGCCTCGCACGAGCGCGTCAGGATCGATTGAAGCCGGTTCGGCGGCGTTTGTCCATGACCGGATCGGTCGCGGTCCGCCCGCCGCTGCGTTAACCTGTTTTCAACCCGCGTCGACCGCATTTGGGCGATGCTGGCGTCCCCAGACAGGAGGCAGCCGATGCAGATCGAAACCTACGGCCACGACATCGACGTCACCCCGGCCCTGCGCGACTACGTGGACAGCAAGCTGCAGCGCCTCTCGCGGCACGTCGAACAGCCGTTCGAGGTGCGCGTGCAGCTCAGCCTCGACAAGCCCAACCACAAGGCCGAGGCCAACCTCAACCTCGCCGGCAAGGCGCTGCACGCCGACGCCAGCGCGATCGACATGTACGCCGCGATCGACCTGCTCGCCGACAAGCTCGACCGCCTGCTGATCAAGCACCGCAAGAAGCAGGTCGACCACCACCGCGGCGAGAACGCCGCGCGCGACGGCAGCTTCGGCTGACCGCCCGCGCAGACCCGACGCCGGCATGCCCTGGACCGACCTGCTCAGCGCCGACCGCATCGTGATGCTGGTCGATCCGGGCCCTGCCGGACAGGTGCTCGACGCCGCCGCGCGCCTGCTCGGCGGCGGCTCGGCGATCGCCACCTCGGCCATCGCCGAGGCGCTGCGCGAGCGCGAGCGCCTGGGCAGCACCGGGATCGGCCACGGCGTGGCGATCCCGCATGCGCGCAGCGCGGCCTTCCACGAGCCGCGGGGCGCGTTCCTGCGGCTCGGGCGGCCGATCGACTTCGGTTCGCGCGACGGCGAGCCGGTCGACCTGGTGTTCGCCATGACCGCCAACGACGACATGCCCGAGCTGCACCTGCAGCACCTGGCCGGCGTCGCCGAACGCTTCGCCGACGCCGAGTTCCGCGACCGCCTGCGCATGGCGCGCAGCCTCGACCGCCTGCGCCGCCTGCTGCTGCCCGCGGCGCCGGCGGCGAACGCGGCCTGACCTGCCGCCATGAACCAGAGCCTCACCGCCCGCGACCTGTTCGAGCAACAGCACGAGCGCCTCGGCCTGCGCTGGCTGGCCGGCCAGCAGGGCCAGTCGCGCGTGCTCGAATCGGTGGAGACCAACGCCCGCCGCCCGTCGCTGGCCGGCTACCTCAACATCATCTATCCCAACAAGGTGCAGATCCTGGGCACCGAGGAACTGGCCTGGCTCGACGGCCTGGATTCGCGGCTGCGCTGGGAGACCATCGAGCGGGTGATGCAGTACCGCCCGCTGGCGCTGGTGATCAGCAAGGGCCAGTCCTGCCCGGAAGACCTGCGCGAGGCCGCGGAGGAATCGCAGACGCCGCTGTGGATCTCGCCCAGGCGCGGCCACGAACTGCTCAACCACCTGCAGTACCACCTCGCGCGCGCGCTGGCGCCGCGGGTGACCCTGCACGGCGTGTTCATGGAGGTCTATTCGATCGGCGTGCTGATCACCGGCGAGTCGGGTTCGGGCAAGAGCGAACTGGCGCTGGAGCTGATCTCCCGCGGCCATCGCCTGGTCGCCGACGATGCGCCCGAGTTCACCCAGATCGCGCCCGACGTGCTCGACGGCGCCTGCCCCGACCTGCTGCAGGACCTGCTGGAGCTGCGCGGCCTGGGCGTGCTCAACATCCGCCAGATGTTCGGCGACACCGCGGTCAAGCGGAACAAGTACCTGCGCCTGATCGTGCACCTGAGCCGGCCCGGCGCCGAACCGCAGCCGCACGAGGACGGCATGGTGCGCCTGACCGGCGACCTCGGCCTGCGCCGCGTGCTCGACCTCGACGTGCCGATGATCACCCTGCCGGTGATGCCCGGCCGCAACCTCGCGGTGCTGACCGAGGCCGCCACCCGCACCCACATCCTGCGCGCCAAGGGCATCGACCCGGCCGCGGCCTTCCTCGCCCGCCACTCGCATTTCCTCGAACAGGGCGAGGAGCCCGCCACGCCATGACCACGCCCGCGGACCCGTCCGGCGACGACACCGCCGACCGCGGCGTGGCCGCGCTGCTGATCGTCACCGGCATGTCCGGCGGCGGCAAGTCGGTCGCGCTCAACACGCTCGAGGACCTCGGCTTCTACTGCGTCGACAACCTGCCGGCGGAGCTGCTGCCCGAGTTCGTGCGCGCCGCCAGCCATCCCGAGCGCGCCGAGCAGAAGCTCGCGGTCGGCATCGACATGCGCAACCGCGGCGACCTTGCCAACCTGCCCGAATGGCTGTCGGCGGTCGGCGCGATGGGGCTGGAGCCGAAGCTGGTGTTCTTCGACACCGCCGACGACACCCTGCTCCGCCGCTACGCCGAGACCCGCCGGCGGCATCCGCTCACCCACCTCGGGCTGGCGCTGGCGGACGCGATCGCGCTCGAGCGCCAGGCGCTCAAGCCGCTGCGCGCGCTGGCCGACGTGGTCGTCGACACCAGCGCCCTGAACGTGCACCAGCTGCGCCACCGCGTGATCACGGAGCTGGGGCTGACGCAGGACTCCTCGCTGTCGCTGCTGTTCGAATCCTTCGCCTACCGCCGCGGCCTGCCGGCCGACGCCGACTTCGTGTTCGACGCGCGCGGCCTGCCCAACCCGCACTGGGACCCGCGGCTCAAGCCACTCTCGGGCCGCGACGGCGGCGTGCGCGAGTACCTGGAGGCGCGCCCCGAGGTCAACGAATACGTGGCGCAGGTCACCACCTTCCTCGACACCTGGCTGCCGCGGATGCAGTCCGACACCCGCAGCTACGTCACCGTCGCCTTCGGCTGCACCGGCGGCCGCCACCGCTCGGTCTACCTCGCCGAAACGCTGGCCGAACACGCACGCGGGCGTGGCTGGACCGAGGTGGCCACCTTCCATCGCGAGCTGGACTGAACCGCGGCGCACGCGCGATTGCCGTCATCCCCGCGAAGGCGGGGACCCAGCGTCTTTGGCTTTCCGAGCTTGAAGACACTGGGTTCCCGCCTTCGCGGGAATGACGAGCAAGCACCTGGGGCGCTGCGCCGGACGGCCGAACCGCGCCCGGCACGCATCATCCCGACGCCACCGCTTCCGGCCCGTCATCGCCGTCTGCTAAGTTGGCGCACATGGCCGTCGGCATCCTCCTCGTCACCCACTCCGGCATCGGCAGCGCGCTCGTCGCGGTGGCGGGCACCCTGCTGCGCGGCAACCTGCCGCTGAAGCTCGAGGCGTTCGAGGTCCCGTTCGACGCCGATCCCGACGCCCTGCTGCCGCAGGCCAGCGCCGCGCTGCGCCGCGTCGACGGCGGCGAGGGCGTGCTGATCCTGACCGACCTGTACGGCGCCAGCCCCAGCAACCTGGCCGCGCAGTTGGCGAGACTGGGCACGCCGTCACGCCGCGTTTCGGCGCTGAGCTTGCCGATGCTGCTGCGGGTGATGAATTATGCTGAACTCCCCCTGGAGGAACTCCCCGCCGTGGCCGCCGCCGGCGCGCGCAACGGGGTGATCCTCGACGACGCCTGAGGCCGACGATGATCGAACGCGAACTGCTCATCGCCAACAAGCTCGGCCTGCACGCGCGCGCGACCGCCAAGCTGGTCCAGGTGCTGTCGGGCCACCGCAGCAACGCGACCCTGGTCGCCAAGGGCCGCGAGGTCAACGCCAAGAGCATCATGGGCGTGATGCTGCTCGCCGCCGGCCACGGCACCACGGTGGTGCTGCGCCTGGAGGGCGAGGACGAGGCGGCGGCGATGGACGCAGCCGCGGCATTGTTCGAACGCAAGTTCGACGAGGGGAGCTGATGCGGCACGCGCTGGCCGGACATGGCGCCTCGCGGGGCAACGCCCTCGGACGCGCCCGGGTCCGCCTGCCGCATGCGCTGGAAGTCGCCGAGGAACACATCCCCGCCGAGGCGGCCGACGCCGAACTGCTGCGCCTGCACGCCGCGATCGACGCGGTGCGGGTGGAAATGCGCAACATGCGCACCCGGCTGCATGGCGCGCTGGCGCACGAAGTCGGCGAGTTCCTCGACCTGCACACCCTGCTGCTCGACGACCCCGAACTGCTGCAGGGCCTCGACGACCTGGTGCGCAAGGGCCTGTACACCGCCGACTACGCGCTGCGCCTGCAGCGCGACCGGCTCGCGGCCGTGTTCTCGGGCATGGACGACGCCTACTTCCGCAGCCGGGTCGAGGACATCGACCACGTCATCGGCCGCGTCCACGCCATGCTGCACAAGCGCGAGGCCGACCTGCAGGGCGTGGCCGGCGAGATCCTGGTCACCGACGCCATCGCCCCGGCCGAGCTGAGCCAGCTGCAGTCGCAGGGCGTGCTGGCGGTGGTCACCGCCGGCGGCAGCGCGCTGTCGCACAGCGCCATCCTCGCCCGCAGCCTGCACCTGCCGCTGGTGGTCGGCGCGCCGCTGGCGCTGCAGCAGGTCAACGACGGCGACGTGCTGGTGGTCGACGGCGCCAGCGGCCAGATCATCGTCGAGCCGAACGCGGAGGACCTGCGCGCCTACCGCGCCCGCCTGCGCGACGAGAAGCGCGAGCGCAAGCAGCTGCACCGGCTGCGCCGGGAACCCTCGCGCACGCTCGACGGCGTCGACGTCAAGCTCTTCGCCAACGCCGAGTCGCGCGAGGACGTGGCCGAGGCGCACGCGCTCGGCGCGGCCGGCGTCGGCCTGTACCGCACCGAGTTCCTGTTCCTGCAGCGCAGCGAGCTGCCCGACGAGGACGAGCAGTTCCGCGCCTACCGCGACGTGGTGCTGGGCATGACCGGGCGCGCGGTGACCATCCGCACCATGGACATCGGCGCCGACAAGGCCGACCGCACCGGGCTGGCGCTGACCGACGAACCCAACCCCGCGCTCGGCCTGCGCGGCGTGCGCCTGTCGCTGGCGCGCGCGGACGTGTTCGAGACCCAGCTGCGCGCAATCCTGCGCGCGTCCGGCTACGGCCCGCTGCGCGTGCTGGTGCCGATGGTCAGCGCGCGCGAGGAGATCGTCGCGGTGGCGAAGCTGGTCAAGCGCATCGCCCGCGACCTGCGCAGCGAGGGCCACGAGATCGCCGACCACGTGCCGCTGGGCGCGATGATCGAGGTGCCGGCGGCGGCGATCGCGCTGCCGGGCTTCATCGGCGTGGTCGATTTCGTCTCGATCGGCACCAACGACCTGACCCAGTACCTGCTCGCCGCCGACCGCGGCAACGACGCCCTCGGCGATCTCTACTCGCCGCTGCACCCGGCCGTGCTCAAGCTGCTGCACCAGATCATCCGCACCGCGAAGGCGCGCGGCAAGCCGGTGGCGGTGTGCGGCGAAATGGCCGGCGATGCGACGCTGGCACCGCTGCTGCTGGCGCTGGGGCTGGAAGAGTTCAGCCTGCACCCGGCCACGCTGCTGGAGGTGCGGCGCGCGATCCGCGCGCAGCGGCTGGACGCGCTGCGCGCCGCGGCCCCGTCGCTGCTGCGCTGCCGCGACCGCGACGCGATCGAGCGCTGGCTGGGGAAGGTGACGGCGGACTAGGCTACGGCCGCGTCCCGCGAGATGCCTGTCATCTCGAGCGCAGCGAGAGATCTGCCTGTCGGCACCGAAGGGCAGATCTCTCGCTGCGCTCGAGATGACAGGCGTTGCGGTGGATGACAGGCATCGCGGTGGCCGGGCCGTGACTGCGCGGCAGACGACCCCACGCATCTCCCGCAACCTCCGCGCACGATCCTGCCGGGGTGTGCAGCCCGCGCCCCACGGGCGATAATGCGCGCATGAACGCTTGATCCGGCGCGCCCGCAGCATCGCGGCCCGCGCCTCCACCGTCCACCGGAGCCGCGCATGGCCGAAGCCGTCCGCCACGACAAGACCGCGCGCCAGCTGCGTCTGCTTTCGGACGCGCTCGACAGCGGTCGCCTCGGGCCGGTGCGGCGCATGGTCAACACCCTGGCGCCGGCCGAGATCGGCAACCTGCTCGAATCGCTGCCGCCCGACAAGCGCATGGTCGTGTGGGGTCTGGTCGATCCCGAGGACGACGGCGAGGTGCTGGTGCACGTCGGCGACGAGGTCCGCGAGAGCCTGATCGCGGACATGGACCAGGACGAACTGGTCGCGGCGGCCTCGGACCTCGACATCGACGACCTCGCCGACCTCGTCGAGGACCTGCCCGATGCGGTGATCGACGAACTGCTGCGCTCGATGGACCGCGAGAACCGCGAGCGCCTCGAACAGGTGCTGTCCTACCCCGAGGACACCGCCGGCCGCCTGATGAACCCGGACGTGGTGACGGTGCGCGCCGACACCACGGTCGACGTGGTGCTGCGCTTCCTGCGCCTGCGCGGCGAGCTGCCCGAGCACACCGACCACCTGTACGTGGTCAACCGCCGCCACCAGCTGATCGGCTGGGTCGCGCTGCAGGACCTCGTCACCCGCGACCCGGGCACGCCGATCAACCAGCTGATCGACGACGAGCTCGAGTCGCTGCACGTCGACGCCACCGCCGAGCAGGTCGCGCGCCAGTTCTCCGACAACGACTGGGTGTCCTCGCCGGTGGTCGACGACGGCAACGTGCTGCTCGGCCGCATCACCGTCGACGACGTGGTCGACATCATCCGCGAGCAGGCCGAGCACCAGGCCCTGGGCGCGGCCGGCCTCGACGAGGACGAGGACCTGTTCTCGCCGATCAAGCGCGCGGTGCGCGGCCGCGTGGTGTGGCTGGGCATCAACCTGCTCACCGCCTTCCTCGCCGCCGGCGTGATCGGGCAGTTCGACGCCACCATCGAGAAGGTCGTCGCGCTCGCGGTGCTGATGCCGATCGTCGCCGGGATTGGTGGCAATGCGGCCGTGCAGGTGCTGACGCTGATGGTGCGCGGCATCGCGCTCGGCCAGGTCGGCGCCAGCAACGCCGGCATCCTGCTGTGGAAGGAGCTGCGCGTGGCGCTGATCAACGGCCTGCTGATCGGCGGCCTGGTCGGCCTGGTGGCGCTGGCGTGGTTCCATTCCTGGCCACTGTCGCTGGTGATCGCCGCGGCGCTGGTGATCAACTTCTGCTCGGCCGCGCTCGCGGGCGTGCTGCTGCCGCTGCTGCTCAAGCGCATGCGCGTCGATCCGGCGGTCGCCGGCACGGTGGTGGTCACCGCGGTCACGGACGTGATGGGCTTCTTCAGCTTCCTCGGGCTGGCGACGGTGATCCTGCTGTACTAGGGCCTGTTCGCGACGGAAGCTTGTATTTCCGTCATTCCCGCGAAGGCGGGAATCCAGTGTCTTTACGCTTTTGAATCAACAACAAGACACTGGATCCCCGCTTTCGCGGGGATGACGAAGAACTGGAGGAGCAGCTGCCTGCCAACGCCATGACTACGGAAGGACGACAATGCACCTGCGCCCACTCCCCCTGCTGCTGTTGATGACCACCCTGCTCGCCGCCTGCGCTTCCACGCCGCAGCGCCCCGAGCGCGGCGAATTCGTCGCGCGCGAGGTCACCGTCGACGGCCGCAGCCACCGCTACCAGGTGTTCGTCCCGGCGCGCACGGCCGTGCAGGGCAAGGCGCCGGTGATCCTGTTCCTGCACGGGTCCGGCGAGCGCGGCGACGACAACCAGCGACAGGTCGCGGTCGGCCTCGGTCCGCACGTGCGGGCGCATGCCGGCGACTTTCCCGCGATCGTCGTGTTCCCGCAGGCGCCGGCGGACAGCGAATGGAACCAGGTCGCGGACGTGGCGTTCGCCCAGCTCGACGCGGCCACGCGCGAGTTCGGCGGCGATCCCGGCCGCACCTACCTCACCGGCCTGTCGATGGGCGGCTACGGCGTCTGGGACTACGCACTGCGCCAGTCCTACCGCTTCGCCGCGCTGGTGCCGGTATGCGGCGGGCTCGTGCATCCGCGGCGGCCGTCGATGGCGGTCACCGGTCTCGACGGCGAAGCCGATCCGTATGCCGCCGCCGCGCAGCGGTTGCGCGGCATTCCGGTGTGGATCTTCCACGGCGCGAAGGACGACCTGGTGCCGCCGGAGTACTCGCGACGGCTGGAAGCCGCGTTCAAGGCCGCCGGCGCGCGCGACGCGCGCTACACCGAGTTCCCGGACGCCAACCACAACAGCTGGGACCCGGCCTATGCCACGCCGGAGCTGTGGACGTGGCTGTTCGCGCAACGTCGGGCGAACGCCTTCCGGCAGCGTTGAGCGCGCCCGGTGCCGCCCCCCCCGAGGCGCCCCTCCATACACGTTCGCGATCAATGGCGTAGGTCGGCCCCCGTATCAAGTACGGGGCAGGCTCTACGTGGCCGACGCCTTGACCGCCGCTGGCCGGGCGTCGGGGGCGTAGCCCCGACCTACGGATGGAACGGCAAGCGGGCATTGATCCGCAGCGCTGTTGCCGCCACCCCGCGGCGCGCTCAATGCAGCTGCCAGCTGCCGTCGGCGCGTACCTGCAGGCAGGCGCCGACGGCCGGGCAGGCATCGACCATGCGGACATCTTCGGGCTTCAGGCCCAGCCGCCAGGCGAGGCCGTTCGCGCCGATGGCGTAGAAGCGCTGCCCGTCCTCGACCTGGACGGACAGGGGCGCAGCGGGCGGCGACCGTTCCAATTCGCGCAGGGTCGCCTCTGCCCAGTGCGCGCGACCGATCAGGCCCGGGTGGTCGAGCCGGCGCGTGCCCTCCACCGCGACCAGCGACGAGGCGCCGACCAGCACGGCCGCGACCACCGCGACGCCGCGCCCCTGCAGGCAGCGCGCCAGCGCGACCGTCGGCAGGATCGCGGCGACGGCCGCGTAGTAGGCATAGCTGTTCCAGGCCAGCGGGAAGTACGGTGCGTAGGCCAGCCCCACGAACAGCGCCAGCACGCCCCACTGCCGCGGTTCAAGCCGGCCGCCGCCGCCGCGCAGCGCCAGCAGCCACGCCGCCATCACCGGCAGGGCCACGGCCGCGGCCCAGACCGCGCCCGCCAGCAGTTCACCGGTGGCGATCATGCGCAGGGCCTCGCGCGGCACGTTGAGCAGCCATGCGCCCAGCGACGCGGCATTGCGCAGCATGCCCGCGCCGAAGACGAGTTCGTACTGCGCGGCGTCGTTCACCGTCACCTGCCGGCGCAAGGCCAGCCAGGCCAGCGCGAGGACGAGGCAGGCCAGCCACGCCACGACTTCGCCGCGCCGCGGCCGCACGCCCGCGAACAGGCTCGTCGCCAGCATCAGCAGCGGCGTCAGCACCGCCGACTCCTTGCTCAGCAGGGCCGCGGCAAGCAGTGCGGGAAGCGCCGCCAGCAGCGCGATGCGCGCCGCGCCCGACGCCTGCGCGGCGGACAGCCACGCCGCCAGGATCAGGGCGGTCAGCGCCACCAGGATCGGGCTGTTCGCCGCCGCGACCCAGTGCACCGGCAGCAGCCCCAGCGCCAGCACCACATAGAACGAACACGACAGCAGCGCGATGGCGCGCGGCTGCTCCCACGCGCAGGCGCGCGCGAGCGCATGGCCGAAGACGCCGACGCAGGCCGCCGCCGACAGGTGCAGGACCAGGTTCACCCCGTGCGCCAGCAAGGCATCCGCGCCCAGCGTGCCTTCGAGCACGCGCCAGAACGCCTCCTGCGACAGCGGCCGCCAGAACTTCATCGGCTGTTCCGGCCAGAAGGTCTGCAGCCAGGGCTGCCCGGCCTCGTTGGCCGCGCGCGCGCCGTGCAGGTAGAAGTAGTCGTCGCCCCAGAACGGCGTCCACAGCGCGGGCAGCCACAGCAGCGCGGCGAACCCGCACAGCACGACGGCGGCCAGTACGTCCGGCGTCGCGCGCCACTTCACGCCAGCAGCGCCTCCAGCACCGCCATCCGCACCGCGACGCCGTTCGCCACCTGCCGCAGGATCAGCGACTGCGGGCCGTCGGCGACCTCGTCGCTGATCTCGACGCCGCGGTTCATCGGCCCCGGGTGCAGCACCACCGCATCCGCCGACGCCCGGCGCAGGCGCCCCGCGGTGAGTCCGTAGTCGCGGTGGTAGTCGTCCAGCGATGCGACCAGCCCTTCCTCCATGCGCTCGCGCTGCAGGCGCAGCATCATCACCGCGTCGACGCCGTCGAGCGCGGCGTCGAGGTCATGGGTGACGGTGCAGCCGGCCAGGGTGTCGTCGCCGGGCAGCAGCGACGCCGGCCCGCAGATTCGGATCTCCCCGGCGCCGAGCGTGCGCAGCGCGTGCAGGTCCGAGCGCGCGACGCGCGAGTGCTTCACGTCGCCGACAATGACGAAGCGGCGCGACGCGAAATCCTCGCCCAGCGCCTGGCGCAGCGTCAGCATGTCGAGCAGACCCTGGGTGGGATGCGCGCTGCGGCCGTCGCCGGCGTTGACCAGGGTGGTGCCGGCCTTGGCCGCCGCGGCGAGCTCGGCCACCGCGCCGTCGCCGGAGTGGCGCACGACGAAGCCGCGCACGCCCATCGCCTCGATGTTCCTGAGCGTGTCGCGCGCGGTCTCGCCCTTGGTGGTGGACGAGGTGGCGGCGTCGAAGCCGAGCACGTCGGCGCCCAGGCGCTGCGCGGCGCGCTGGAAGCTCAGCCGGGTGCGCGTGGAGGGCTCGAAGAACAGGGTGCAGACGGCGGTGCCGGCCAGCGCGTCGCGCGCATCAAAGCCGTCGGCGAAGGCCCCGGCGCGGTCGAGCAGCGCCACGAGGGCCTCGCGCGGCAGGCCTTCCAGCGTCAGCAGGTGGCGCAGCCGGCCTTCGGAATCGGTCTGTTCGGTCATGGGCGGATATTGTCCGGCAAATCCGCCCTTCGATGGAGGGCGCCTGCGGGATGTCTACAGGGACGTAGCGTCCCGGGGCGAGGCCAGCCAGCGTTCGACGATGATCGCGGCGGCGACCGCGTCCAGCGCCGCGGCGTCGCGGCGCCGGCGCCGGCCTTCGGCGCGGTCGGCGGCGAAGCGCTGCGCCGCCTCGATCGAGCTGCTGCGCTCGTCCACCATCACCACCGGCAGCCGGTAGCGCGCCTTGAGCGCCTGCGCGAAGGCGCGCGCGCGCGCGCGGATCGGCTGGTCGCCGCCGTCGAGCGTCATCGGGTCGCCGACCACCAGGCCGTCCGGGCCCCACTCCTTGCGCAGCCGGTCGATCGCGGCCCAGTCGATCTGTTCACCGTGCACGTCGACCACCGCCAGCGCGCGCGCGCCGTGGCCGAAGGCGCTGCCCACCGCCACGCCGATGCGACGCGCGCCGACGTCGAAGCCCAGCACCGTGCCGTCGGCGCGGATCGGCCCCGCGCTCATGCGTGCCCCACGTGCCCCGCCATGCGCATCAGGTCGACGCCGATCTCCCCGGCCGCGGCCTGCCAGCGCTGGTCCAGCGGCAGCGAGAACAGGATCTCGTGGCGCGCGGGCGCGGTCAGCCAGCTGTTCTCGGTCAGCTCGTACTCCAGCTGCCCCGCGCCCCAGCCGGCGCAGCCGAGCGCGACCGTGGCGTGCTCCGGCCCCTCGCCCCGCGCGATCGCCTCGAGGATGTCGCGCGAGGTGGTCACGTACAGGCCGTCGGCGACGGCGAGGCTGGAATCCCAGGCGCGGTCGCCGTCGTGGATGACGAAGCCGCGCTCGGGATGGACCGGACCACCGGCGAGCACGCGGCGTTCGAGCAGCGCCGGATCGTCGCTGCCGATGTCCATCTGCTGCAGCACCTCGCCCAGGGTGTAGTCCGACGCCCGGTTGACGACCACGCCCATCGCGCCATCGTCGTCGTGCTGGCAGATCAGCGCCACCGTGCGCGCGAAATTGGGATCGGCGAGCGTCGGCAGTGCGATCAGCAGCTGGTTCGCGAACGAGGGCGACAGGGCGGGCATGCGGCCATTCTAGGCCCTGCGCCGCAATGGCGCGCCGCACGCCGCCGCGCCGGTTCAGCCGAGGCCGAACTGCTGCTCCTCCGGCGTCGCCAGGCGCACGTCGACCACCTCCACCTGCGCCTGGACCGTGCGTCCGGCCAGCGGATGGTTGCCGTCGACGGTCACCGTGTCGCCATCGATCGCGGTCACCACCACCTCGAGCGGCCCCTTCGCGGTCTGCGCGGTCAGCTTCGCACCGACCGCCGGCGCCGCCGACGCGCCCAGCTTGCCGCGCGGCAGCGTCTGCACCAGCAGTTCGTGGCGCGGGCCGAAGCCGGCCTCGGGCGCGATCGTCACCGAGAACGCATCGCCCGGCGACTTGCCGGCCAGCGCCTGTTCCAGCCCGGGCATGATGCTGCCGGTGCCGTGCATGTAGACCAGCGGCGCATGGCCGTGCGTGGAGGTGATGGCCTGTCCCTGCTCGTCCCTGAGCGTGAAGTGCACGGTGGCGATGCGGCGGTCGGCGATGTCCATGGCGTCTGCGGGCGTGTCGGGGGACATCCATGTTGGCGCGGGCATGCGCCGCGAGGCAACCCGGGGCGACCCGCAGTCGTTATGCTTGCGTGATGAGCGGCTATTGCGATTTCGCGCCCGGGCACCCGCTGCACGGTCCCTACCACGACACCGAATACGGCTTCCCGCAGCGCGACGAATCCGTGCTGTTCGAGCGCCTGCTGCTGGAGATCAACCAGGCCGGCCTGAGCTGGGAGACGATCCTGCGCAAGCGCGACGGCTTCCGCCGCGCCTACGACGGTTTCGACGTGGACAAGGTGGCGGCCTACGGCGCGCGCGACGTCGCCCGCCTGCTCGCCGACCCGGGCATCATCCGCAACCGGCTCAAGGTCGCGGCCGCGATCCACAATGCGCAGGTGATCCGCGGCCTGCGCGCCCCGCACGGCGGCTTCGCGCGGTGGCTGGACGCGAACGCGCGCGACGAGCACGGCACGGTGCGCGACAAGGCCTCGTGGGTGAAGCTGTTCAAGCGGACCTTCCGCTTCACCGGCGGCGAGATCACCGGCGAATTCCTGATGAGCCTGGGCATCCTGCCCGGCGCGCACCGACCGGATTGTCCTGTCGCGAAGAAACTCGCCCGCATTCGCCGCGCGGGCCGGGCGGCCTAGACAACGACCTGTCCGTTGCACCCGGAAACGATCCGGGCCGCTTGCGCGGCCCGGACATGGAAGCATTCGGCAAAGAGCAATCAGCCCTTCACGGCTTCCTGGTAGCGGCGCTCGACCTCGTTCCAGTCGACGACGTTGTAGAACGCGGCGATGTAGTCCGGGCGGCGGTTCTGGTACTTCAGGTAGTAGGCGTGTTCCCACACGTCCAGGCCGAGGATCGGGGTGTTGCCCGAGCCGATGCCCTTCATCAGCGGATTGTCCTGGTTGGCGCTGCTTTCGACCGAGAGCTTTCCGGACTTGTCGACCGACAGCCACGCCCAGCCGCTGCCGAAGCGGGTCAGCGCGGCCTTGGTGAAGGCGTCCTTGAACGCGTCGAAGCCGCCGAGGTCGCTGTCGATGTGCTTGGCCACGTCACCGGTCGGCTGGCCGCCGCCCTCGGGCGACATCACCGTCCAGAACAGCGAGTGGTTGGCGTGGCCGCCGGCGTTGTTGCGCAGCGGGCCGCGCTTGTCCTCGGGCAGCGCGTCGAGGTTGGCGATGATCTCCTCGGCGGACTTGTCGGCCCACTCGGTGCCTTCCAGCGCCGCGTTGGCGTTGTTGATGTAGGTCTGGTGGTGCTTGGTGTGGTGGATTTCCATCGTCTGCGCGTCGATGTTCGGCTCGAGCGCGTCGTAGGCGTAGGGCAGCTTGGGCAGGGTGAAGGCCATGTGCGATCTCCGTTCGGGGGTCGGGCCCGCTATTGTGCCGCGTCCGCGGTCAAAACAGGGTCAATCGGCCGCAATGCTGCATTCCGGCGCACCTCGAGCGCACTCGAGGGTCGGTTTCCTGAGAAACCGGGGCAGCCGCCCGGCTAGACTGTCGCCATGCCCTTCCTCGAACTCACCGTCCGCTGCCGCGAGGCCGAGCAGCCGCGCTACGAACACGCGCTGGAGGACGTGGGCGCGCTGGCGGTGACGATGCTCGATGCCGATGCGGACACGAGCAACGAGCACGCGATCCTCGAACCCGGCGTCGGCCAGACGCCGCTGTGGGATTCGATCGCGCTCAGCGCGCTGTTCCCGCACGATGCCGACGCGCTGCTGCTGCTCGCCGCGCTGGAAGCCTTCGACCCGGCGCTGGACTGGACCGGCGCGGCGTTCCGCAACGTCGAGGACCAGGACTGGGAACGCGCCTGGATGGACCAGTACCAGCCGCTGCGTTTCGGCGCGCGCACCTGGATCGTGCCCTGGAACCACGAACTGCCCGACGAGGCCCGCGCCGCCGACGCCGCGGTGGTGCGGCTCGATCCGGGGCTCGCGTTCGGCTCGGGCACGCATCCAACCACCTCGCTGTGCCTGCAGTGGCTCGACGCGCTCGCCGCCGACGGCGTGCTGCAGGGCAAGCCGGTGCTCGATTTCGGCTGCGGCAGCGGCATCCTCGCGCTGGCCGCGCTGAAGCTGGGCGCGGCGCAGGCTGATGGCGTCGACAACGACCCGCAGGCGCTGCTCGCCACCCGCGACAACGCCGAGCGCAACGCCGTCGACGCCGCGCTGGCCGTCTTCGAGCCGGGCCAGGCGCCGGCAGGCCCCTACCCGATCGTGGTCGCCAACATCCTCGCCTCCGCGCTCGATGCGCTGGCCGAGGTGCTGGCCGAACGCACCGCGCCGGGCGGACGCATCGCGCTGTCGGGCATCCTCGACGGGCAGGAGGAGGCGCTGCTGCAGCGCTTCCGTCCCTGGTTCGGGGCGTTGTCGGTCGCGCACGAGGGCGACTGGGTCCGCATCGACGGCGTCCGCCGGTGACGCGCGGCACGGCAGCGCGGCGCGCCTGCGTGGTTGAATGACCGCATGTTCGTGAACTGCAAGCACTGCAACGCGCTGGTCGCGACCGATCCGGTCACCGACCTGCCGCCGGAACGCTGCCCGCGCTGCGCCGGCGTGCTGCGGCTGCCGCAGGCGTCGCCGGACACGGCCGCGACCGGCAATGACACGCCTGCCGCCGCATTGCAGGACGTCCCAACAACCACGATTGCAGCAGGCGTCATCGAAGCTCCCGCGCAGCCCCCTGCGCCACCGGATCCCGCATCACCGGTCCCCGACACCGCTGCAGCGGAACCGGCGAGCGTCCTCGACGAGGGCAAGGACACCGACGCCTCCGCGGAGAACGCGGAGGCCCCCACCGAAGCCGCAGCGATCGCGAACCCCGCCGGCGACGATGGCGCGACGGCGACGACACAGGCACCGGCGGACGCGGCGATCGCGGTCGCCGATGCCCCGGCCATCACCACGCCAGCGTCCACCGACCCGGTCGCCACCGCAATCGAAACCGCAACCACCGCGGCATCCGGCCCGGGCTTCCTGTCCAGGACCGCGCCCGCGGCATCGGCACCCGCGGGCGCCCGGCGCTGGCGGCTTCCCGCCGCCGTCGCCTCGCTCGCCCTGCTGCTCGGCCTGCAGGTCCTGCTCGCTGACCGCGACCGCCTCGCCGCCGACGCGCAGTGGCGGCCGCTGGTGGCGTCGGTCTGCGGCCTGTTCGGCTGCAGCCTCCCCGCATGGCACGAGCCCGCGGCCTTCGCGCTGCTCGCGCGCGAGGTGCGACCGCATCCCGATGCACCCGGCGCGCTGCGCGTCAGCGCCACCTTCCGCAACGATGCCCGCTGGACGCAGGCCTGGCCGCGGCTGCTGCTGACGCTGTCCGACGTCGACGGCCGGCCGGTCGCCGCGCGCGCCTTCGATGCCGACGAATACCTCGCATCGGCCCCGACCGCATCGGGACTCGATCCGGGACAGACGGCGGACATCGCGCTGGACATCCGCGAGCCATCGGCCGCAACCGTGTCCTACGCGTTCGATTTCCGTTAGCGCGCGTCGATTCGACGAAATTCGCATTGTCCGCTGCGACCGCGAGGCGCTAGACTCGTCCGCCCGCGATGACTGGTCCGCTTCGGCGCCGCATCGCCACGGCAGTCCCGAGCGTCCACTTGAACACCGCAGAACACACCGACCAGCACAGTGTCCGCAGCGCGCCGCGTGCGCCGCTGCGCGAGCATGTCGCCACCTCGGTGCGCCGCTACCTCGGCGATCTCAACGGCAGCGATGCCGACAACCTCTACCAGATCGCGCTGCGCGAACTGGAAATCCCGCTGTTCCTGGAAGTGCTGGAACATTGCGACGGCAACCAGAGCCGCGCCGCGACCATGCTCGGCATCCATCGCGCGACCTTGCGCAAGAAACTGCGCGAGTACGGCATCGCCTGACGCGCCCCGGCGCCGTCATCCCGGCGCAGGCCGGAATCCATCTTCGATCGCGCGTGGCGCGCCCGTGTTGCAGGAAACTGCCAGGGCACAGCCGAATGGATCCCGGCTTGCGCCGGGATGACGTTGATCCGGGGTCATGCACAAGCTGCTGCCGCCGCAACCCGCGGCAGCCACAGGCGGAAGCCCCTATAATTTCGCCCTCGTGTCCGCGTCCCTCCCCGACCCTTCCCCGATGACCCACGACCTCCTGCCCGTGCGCCGGGCGCTGCTGTCCGTGTCCGACAAGACCGGGCTGATCGAACTGGCCACCGCACTGGCCGCCCGCAACGTCGAACTGCTGTCCACCGGCGGCACCGCGAAGGCGATCCGCGAGGCGGGCCTGCCGGTGAAGGACGTGTCCGAGCTCACCGGCTTCCCGGAAATGATGGACGGCCGCGTCAAGACCCTGCATCCGCTGGTGCACGGCGGCCTGCTCGGCCGCGCCGGCACCGACGATGCGGTGATGGCGCAGCACGGCATCGCCGCGATCGACCTGCTGGTGCTGAACCTGTATCCGTTCGAGGCCGTCACCGCGAACGCCGGCTGCACGCTCGCCGACGCGGTCGAGAACATCGACATCGGCGGCCCGGCGATGCTGCGCAGTGCGGCGAAGAATTTCGCGCGCGTGGCGGTGGCGACCTCACCCGACCAGTACGCGGACCTGCTGGCCGAACTCGACGCGAACGACGGCCGGCTGTCGGCGGCGAAGCGCTTCGCACTCTCGGTCGCCGCCTTCAACCGCGTTGCGCAGTACGACGCGGCGATCAGCAACTACCTGTCCGCGATCACCGACGCCGCGGACGACGTGCCGGCGCGCGCCGCCTTCTCGGCGCAGGCCAACGGCAGCTTCGTCAAGGTGATGGACCTGCGCTACGGCGAGAACCCGCACCAGCAGGCCGCGTTCTACCGCGACCTGTATCCCGCGCCCGGCTCGCTGGCGACGTTCGAGCAGCTGCAGGGCAAGGAACTGAGCTACAACAACATCGCCGACAGCGACGCGGCCTGGGAATGCGTGCGCCAGTTCGACGCGCCGGCCTGCGTGATCGTCAAGCACGCCAACCCCTGCGGCGTCGCGGTTGGCGCAGGCACCGGCGACGCCTACGAGCTCGCCTACGCCACCGACCCCACCAGCGCCTTCGGCGGCATCATCGCCTTCAACCGCCCGCTCGATGCCGCCACGGCCAAGGTCATCCTCGACCGCCAGTTCGTCGAGGTGCTGATCGCGCCCGACTACGAGGCCGGCGCGCTCGAATACGCGATGAAGAAGGCCAACGTGCGCGTGCTGCGCATCGCGCTGGCGCCGCCGTCGAAGGGGTTCATCGACACCAAGCGCGTGGGCTCTGGCCTGCTGATGCAGACCATCGACGACCGCGTGGTCACCCGCGACGAGCTGAAGGTGGTGACGAAGCTCGCGCCCACCGAAGCGCAGTTCAGCGACCTGCTGTTCGCGTGGAAGGTGGCGAAGTTCGTCAAGTCCAACGCCATCGTCTACGCGAAGGACAGCCGCACGATTGGTGTGGGCGCCGGGCAGATGAGCCGCGTGTACTCGGCGCGCATCGCCGGCATCAAGGCCGCCGACGCCGACCTGCAGGTAGAAGGCTCGGTGATGGCCAGCGACGCCTTCTTCCCCTTCCGCGATGGCATCGACGCGGCAGCGGCGGCGGGCATCAAGGCGGTGATCCAGCCCGGCGGCTCGATGCGCGACGGCGAGGTGATCGCCGCGGCCGACGAGCACGGCATCGCGATGGTGTTCACCGGCATCCGCCATTTCCGTCACTGACCGTTTTTCCTGCCGTCATCCCGGCGAAAGCCGGAATCCATCTTGCCCTTGCTTTTCCAGTAACCAGACGGCAACGGCGAAAATGGATCCCGGCTTCCGCCGGGATGACGAACCCGGAGGCCTTGCATGAAGATTCTCGTCATCGGTTCCGGCGGCCGCGAGCACGCGCTGGCCTGGAAGCTCGCGCAGTCGCCCCGCGTGGCCGAAGTGATCGTCGCACCGGGCAACGCCGGCACCGCGACCGAAGCGAAATGTCGCAACGCCGCGATCAAGGTCACCGACCTCGACGGCCTGCTCGCGCTCGCGCGGGATGAGGGCGTCGCGCTGACCGTCGTCGGCCCCGAAGTGCCGCTGGTCGCCGGCGTGGTCGACCGCTTCCGCGACGCCGGCCTGCGCATCTTCGGCCCCGCCGCCGCCGCCGCGCAGCTGGAAGGCAGCAAGGCCTTCGCCAAGGACTTCCTCGCGCGCCACGGCATCCCGACCGCGTTCTACTCGGTGTTCACCGAGGTCGAACCGGCGCTGGCCTACCTGCGCGAAAAGGGCGCGCCGATCGTGGTCAAGGCCGATGGCCTCGCCGCCGGCAAGGGCGTGATCGTGGCAACGACGCTGGCCGAGGCCGAGGCCGCCGTGCGCGACATGCTCTCGGGCAACGCCTTCGGCGACGCCGGCGCACGCGTGGTGATCGAGGAATTCCTCGACGGCGAGGAGGCCAGCTTCATCTCGATGGTCGACGGCGCGCACGCACTGCCGATGGCGACGTCGCAGGACCACAAGCGCGTGGGCGACGGCGACACCGGCCCCAACACCGGCGGCATGGGCGCGTACTCGCCCGCGCCCGTGGTCACGCCTGACGTGCATGCGCGGGTGATGCGCGAGATCGTCGAACCGACCGTCGCCGGCATGATCGCCGACGGCACGCCGTTCACCGGCTTCCTCTATGCCGGCCTGATGATCGACGCCTCCGGCGCGCCCAGGGTGATCGAGTTCAACGTCCGCTTCGGCGACCCGGAAACCCAGCCGGTATTGCTGCGCCTGCAGTCCGACCTCGTCGACCTGGTCGAAGCCGCGATCGACGGCAGGCTCGAAGGCGTCGAGGCGCAGTGGGACCCGCGCCCTTCGCTGGGCGTGGTGATGGCGTCGAAGCCGTACCCGGAATCACCGCTCACCGGCGACGTGATTGCCGGCCTCGGCAACGTGCCCACAGGCGCAACGGTCTTCCATGCCGGCACCGCCTTCGACGCACAAGGCAACGTCGCCAGCGCCGGCGGCCGCGTGCTCTGCGTCACCGCGCTGGGCGACACCGTGGCCGACGCGCAGCGCAACGCCTACGCCGGCGTCGACGCGATCTCCTGGGCCAACGAATTCCACCGCGGCGACATCGGCTGGCGCGCGATCGAACGCGAGCGCGCATAGCGCGTTCGATCAGGTCGCGCCTGAAGGCGCTCCTACAACAAGGCACGCGATTCCTGTAGGAGCGCCTTCAGGCGCGACCACCATCAGACGTTCGCATCCTCCGGCGGCATCCGCGTCTCGATCGGCGCGGCACCCTCGCCGCTTCCCGACGACTCCGGGCAGCGCCCGTCCAGCGTGTACGACGTCATCGACAGCGAACCATAGGCGTAACCGTCCACCAGCACCTTCGCCGGCCGCTCCGAGGCGGCCGCGAGGCCGGCGATGTACAGCAGCGGCAGGAAATGGTCCGGCGTCGGCACCGCCATGCGGAAGTCCGGATGCGAGACCAGCGACGCCACCTCGTGCGGCCGTTCCAGCATCCGCTCGCGCGCGGCCTCGTCGAAGCGCCTCGACCAGTCGAACGCGCCATCGGGCTGCTTCCAGTCGATCGCGCGCAGGTTGTGCACCACGTTGCCGCTGCCCACCACCAGCACGCCGCGCTCGCGCAGCGCCGCCAGCTTCGCGCCGAGCGCGAGGTGCCAGTCGATCGGCTTGCGCGTGTCGATCGACAGCTGCACCACCGGGATGTCGGCCTCGGGGAAGGCATGCACCAGCACCGACCAGGTGCCGTGGTCGATGCCCCAGCTGTCGATGTCGGCGCCGACGCGGTCCGGCTTCGCCAGTTCCGCCACCTCCTCGACCAGCTCCGGCAACCCGGGCGCCGGGTACTGCACGTCGAACAGCGCCTGCGGGAAGCCGAAGAAATCGTGGATCGTGCGCGGCCGCGGCATCGCCGTCACCGCCAGCACGTTGGTGTACCAGTGCGCCGACACCGCCAGGATCGCCCGCGGTCGCGGCACCGACGCCCCGAACGCGCGCCAGGCCTCGGTGAAGCGGTTGCGCTCGAGCGCGTTCATCGGGCTGCCGTGGCCGAGGAAGGTGGCGGGCATCAGGGACGTGGCCATTGTCGGATCAATCCAAGGAGGCTCGCGGCACTGTAGCAACAAGCCGCCGCGAAGGCGCAACGGATCGTTCCGCGGCAGATGGACACCAGGCCACCATGGCCTGCGAAACCACGCGTCCGTATCATCGCGGCGATTTCCGGCAGGCAGGTTCGGCACGCGCCATGGATTCGGTCGAAGCACTCGAAGCCTTCGTCGCGCGCCACGGCGCCGCACTGCATTGGATCCTCAAGGACGCCTCCGGCGCATGGGCGCGCGAAGACCTGCGCTCGGAAGCGTATTGGTCGTTGCTCGAACTCCAGGCGGACTCGGAACGACCACTGGATCTGCAATCGGAAACCGATGCAGCCCGGGGACTGGATCACATGCGCCGGCGCGCACGCCTCACCGGCGGCCACATCCATCGCATCCAGCGTCCGGATCAGGCAGGCGACGAGGACGGGCATCGCGGCATCGCCGGTTGGGATCGCTTCCTTGCCGACGAAGGCGAGCATCCCGCCACCCTGCTCGAAGCACTGGAATCGATGGCCGTCGAAGAACCGGTCGATCCGTCGCCCTACCATTCACCCGCCGCGGGCTGGATCCATCTCCTGCGCCGGTTCGACAACCATGTCGCCCGCCTCGCGGCGTTCCTGCTGATCTCGCCCTCCTGGTGCTACGCCTGCTTCCGTGAAGCCAGGCACCTGGCGATGACCCAATGGCCGCTTCCGCAGCCGGCGGCAGTGGGCGACGACCAGGACGCCCTGCAGCCGTGGCGCAGTTTCAAGCTCCCCACCCGCCACCGCGACGACCTGTCGGCACAACTGACGCTCGACTTCCGGCAGCCACCGGCGCAGCCCGCATCGGGGCAGCTCTGGCTGCTGCAGGCATCGGCCCGGATGGCATTCCGGAAGGAAAAGATGGAATAAATTTCTTTAAATTCAGCCAATTATGCTCAAATTGCCATTTATCTACCAATTCGTATATGTTTTGGTAGGAACTTGGTGGATCCGATGAAACTGCCCGTCACCCCTCCCGCCTTGCCTACGCTGCTGCAACAAGCCGGCGATCGGCTGGGCACGATCTTCGACCTCGGGCTCGGCCCCGAGGTTCGGGGCGTTTACGAGCACTGGGATCACCTGCGTCACCTGGCACCGCCGGAGGGACACTCCCACGAAGAATGGTGGCTGGGCCTGAAACTCGCCCGCCAGGCGCTGCGGCGGCCGCTGCCCCTGCACGACAAGCAGGGCAAGCCCTTCGGCATCGTCCTCGGCGACAGCCTCCAGCGCAGGCTGTTCCTCGTCGCCCGCGACGCCGCGGGCGCCCTGCGCGGCACCGACGCCCTGCCCGCCAGCACCATGCGCGACCGCTACCTCATGCGTTCGCTGATTGAAGAGGCGGTGACCTCGTCGCAACTCGAAGGCGCCTCCACCACCACGCCCGTCGCCAAGCAGATGCTGCTCACCCGGCGTGCGCCCCGCGACTACGGCGAGCGCATGATCGTCAACAATTACCGGACGATGGAAGAACTCAAGCGCTGGGTCGGCAAGCCGCTCACGCCAAGGACGGTGCTCGAGATCCACCGCATGCTGACCGACGGCACGCTGGACGACCCCGCCTCCACCGGCCGCTTCCGCCGCGTGGACGAAGACATCGTGGTGCAGGACGAGACCGGACGCATCCTGCACGTCCCTCCCGCTGCAGGCGAACTGCCCTCCCGGTTGCAGGCGCTGTGCGACTTCGCCAACGAAGGCGACGACGCCGAGACCTTCCTGCACCCCGTCGTGCGCGCGATCCTGATCCACTTCATGATCGGTTACGACCATCCCTTCGTGGACGGAAACGGCCGCACCGCACGCGCCCTGTTCTACTGGTCGATGCTCAACGCCGGCTTCTGGATGACCGAGTACATCTCCATCTCCAGCATCCTCAGGCGCGCGCCCGGGCAGTACACACGCGCCTACCTGCAGACCGAAACCGACGACAGCGACGCCACCTACTTCGTCTCGCACCAGCTGGACGTGCTGATCAAGTCCATCGAAAGCCTGCACCTCTACATCACCCGCAAGCAGCAGGCCCGGCATGACGCCGAAACGCTGCTCAAGCCGGGCAGCAAGCTCGCACGCCAGCTCAACCATCGCCAGCGCGCGCTGCTGCTCAACGCGCTCAAGCACCCGGACAAGGCCTTCACCATCGCCGTGCACCGGCGCACCCACGATATCGCCTACGACACCGCGCGCGCCGACCTGCAGGGCCTGGCAGCCGCGAGCCTGATGAAGCAGTCCCGACAGGGCAAGGAATTCCTGTTCCACGCCGTGCCGGGACTGGACGGGAAACTCAGGCGCTGAAGCCGACCGGCACGCCTGCGCCATCGGCACCGTGCGTCGCTAGGAATCCCGGCCCGCGTCGGCTCGTCCTGCGAGCGCCTCGACCAGCTCGCGCACCAGCTGGCGCCGCGGCGCCGGCAGCGACAGGTAGGCATCGACCATCGCGACGTCCCGCGGCGCCATCGCCTCCGTCCAGTCCGGCCGACCCTCGCCGACGCGGGCCTTGCCGCCGTACTGCAGCACGTGCGGATCCATGCCGACGATCGCGGCCAGCACGCGGATCTTGTCCTGCTTGGGCATGTAGCGGCCCGACAGCCAGCCCGAGATCGCCTGCGCCGTCACCGGAACGCCGCCGTAGCGGGAATTGAAGCGCTTCTCCAGCACCGACGCACTGGCCTCGATCCCCGCATCGTGCAGCGCCGCGCGCAGGCGGCGGGCGAAGTCGCTTTTCTCCTTGTCCATGACGATGGACGGTAGGCAAGCGCCGCTTTCGGAATGAAAGAAATGCTTTCCTTTCGATGAAAGTTTTGCTTTCATTCGGGCTCGTTGCGTCTGCGTCCCGGGTCCATGCCCACGTCCCCGTTCGAACCATTGCCGGAATGCGTCGCCCGCGGCCGCCGGCAGGCGGGGTTGCGCTAGATGCCCGTCCTCAACTGGATCGGCAAGCCTGCGGTGGTAAAGCACCACAAGGACGTGCCCTACCGGCTGCTAGAGCCTGTGCCGGCGCTGTCATGCGGCGACTCGGACAGCGGCAACCTGATCGTCCAGGGCGACAACCTGCATGCGCTCAAGGCCCTGTTGCCGCGCTACGCGGGGCAGGTGAAGTGCATCTACATCGACCCGCCCTACAACACCGGCAACGAGGGCTGGGCCTACAACGACAACGTCAACAGTCCGGAGATCCGTCGCTGGCTGGGCGAAGTCGTCGGCAAGGAAGGCGAGACGCTGGATCGCCACGACCGCTGGCTTTGCATGATGTATCCGCGGCTGGTGTTGCTGCGGCAGTTCCTGCGCGATGACGGCGTCATCTTCGTTTCCATCGATGACAATGAAGTCGGCAATCTACAGACGTTGATGCGCGAGGTTTTCGGCACATCCAACGAAGTTGCCACCATCGTCTGGGAGAAGGGCAAGAAGGGCGACTCGAAACTTGTATCCGTGACCCACGAGTACATCGTTGCCTTTGCCAGAAGCAAACGACTCCTGAAAGAACGCAAGGTCCGCTGGCGTCGCAGGAAACCTGGAGTTGATGCAGTTCTTGAACACTATGCGAGCTTGCGCAGCGCGCATGGCGACAATCATTCCGCGATCCGCAAGGAGATGATGGCCTGGTATCGCGCACTGCCAAATGGAGACCCGCGGAAGGCTCACAAACACTACAACTGGTCGGATGAACGCGGACTCTACTTTCCGGACAATTTTCATGGGCCAGATGATGGGCGTGCGAACCGCCCTCGCTATCCGATTCTTCATCCGTCGACGCAACTGCCCTGCGCGATGCCATCGACTGGATGGCGATGGGAAGAGAGCACCACGAAGGCAGCCTTGGCCGAAGATCCGCCTCGCATCCACTTCGGCAAGGACCACACCACGATCCCCAATCGCAAAAGCTATCTCTTCGAGGTCGACGAAGAGCCGATGCTCAGCGTGTTCTACAAGGATGGGCGCGCCGCCACGCTTGAGGTCGAGCGGATTCTCGGCGCCGGAGCATTTCAGTTCCCGAAAGATTCCGAGGTCATTGCCGACCTGATCGGAATGGTCGTCGATCCCGGGGAAATCGTTCTCGACAGTTTTGGCGGCTCCGGCACCACGGCGCACGCCGTACTTCGCCTCAACCAGCACCTGAAGGATCCAGTACGATTCATTCTTGTAGAGATCGACGAAGACGTCGCACAAAACAAGACACGCGAGCGAGTTCGGAAAGCCATTGAGGGATATACCCCTGTCTCAGGCAAGAAGCCGATTCCGATCACCGGCCTCGGCGGCGGCTTCCAGTTCTGCAGGCTGAGCAAGGACCCGCTGTTCACCGCCGACGGCCAGATCCGCGAGGACGTGACGTTCGCGCAGCTGGCCGAATTCGTCTGGTTCTCCGAAACCGGCACCGGGCACACGCCCAAGGGCAAGTCGCCGCTGCTCGGCATCCACGAAGGCCGCGCGATCTACCTGCTCTACAACGGCATCCTCGGCGACAGGTCCGTGGACGGCGGCAACGTGCTCACCGGCCCGGTGCTGGACCTGCTGCCCCGGCACGACGGTCCGCGCGTGGTCTACGCCGCCGCCTGCCGCCTGGGCACGCCACGGCTCAACCGCGAGGGCATCGTGTTCAAACAGACGCCCTACGCGCTGGACGTATCGCCGTGAGCGCCTTCGTCCGCAAGGACTACCAGCAACGCGTGCTGGAGTCGGTGGAGAAGTACTTCGTCCTCTGCCACCGGACGGGCGATGCCGACAGCGCGTTCTACCAGGCGACGAAGGAACTCTGGCAGCAGGGCCAGAAGTTCAACCCGTTGCCGGGCTTCGCCACGGACATGCCGTACTTCTGCCTGCGCGTGCCCACCGGCGGCGGCAAGACCTTCCTGGCCGCCAGCAGCGTGGCGCTGGCCAATACCCATCTGCTGCGCAGTGAACACAGCGTCGTCCTGTGGCTGGTGCCCAGCGATGCGATCCGCGAGCAGACCCTGAAGGCGCTGCGCCAGCCCGACCATCCCTACCACCACGCCCTGCGCGAAGCCGGTGCGGTCACGGTGATGGACCTGGACGAGGCCAAGGCGATCACGCGCGCCACGCTGGACACGTCCACGGTGGTGATCGTGTCGACCGTGCAGGCGTTCAGCCGGGAAAGCACGCAGGGACTGAAGGTGTACGCGTCCAGCGGCGCGTTGATGCAGCACTTCGACCACCTGTCCGCCGCGCAGCGCGACGGCTTGCTGCAGGACGACGACGGCACCGTGCCGTTCTCGCTGGCCAATGTGCTGCGCCTGCGCCGCCCGTTCCTGGTGGTGGACGAGGCGCACAACGCGCGCACGCGCATCCGCTTCGCCACCTTCGAGCGCTTCAACCCCAGCGGCGTCATGGAGCTGACCGCCACGCCCGATCTTGAGGACGTGCCCAGCAACGTCCTGCACAGCGTGGGTGCGGCGGAACTGAAGCTGGAACAGATGATCAAGCTGCCCGTGCTGCTGGAAGCGGAGCCGGACTGGCAGGTCTGCCTGGGCGACGCCATTGCCCGCCGCGGCGAACTGCAGAAGCTGGCCGACGAGGAGCATCGTCGCGGCGCGCCCTACCTGCGCCCGCTGGTGCTGGTGCAGGCGGAGCCGCGCCGGCAAGGGGTGGAAACGCTGGACACCGCGCGCGTCCGGCAGGAACTGATCGACAACCAGCGTATTCCGCCGGAGGAAATCGTCATCGCCACCGGCGAGGAGCGCGGGCTGGAAGCGCTGGACAGGGAATTCAAACTCGGCATCGCCGATCCCGCATGTCCGGTGAAGTTCGTCCTGACCCAGAAAGCGCTGGCCGAAGGCTGGGATTGCCCGTTCGCTTACGTACTGGTCGGCCTGGGTTCGCAGCAGTCCGGCACGGCCGTGGAGCAGTTGCTGGGCCGTGTGCTGCGCCAGCCGGATGCGAAGGCGCGCGACACGGCGGCGCTGAACCAGTCCTACGCCTTCGTACGCTCGGGTGACTTCGCCCGCGTCGCCAACGAACTGCGTGACGGGCTGGTGCGCGGCGCGGGGTTCGAGCGCAAGGATGTAAGCCAGTTCGTCGCGGCGCAGCGGCAGGACCAGGACGACCTGGATTTCGGTGGACGCGGGAAACTCGTGTTCACGCCGGTCGACGTGGCGCTGCCCGAGGCGCCGAAGCTGAGGACGCTGCCGAAGTCCGTGCAGGACAAGCTGAAATGGGACAAGGGCAGCAAGACCCTGACCATCACCGGGCCGCTGACCGAGAGCGAAGCGGAAGACGTGCAGCAGGCGGTGGCAGGCGAATCCTCTCGCGTCGCCATCGCGCAGGCGGCCGAGGCCAGCCGCACGACTGCCGTCGAGTTCTTCCGGACGCCCGCTGAACTCGGCGAACGCCTGCGCGTGCCGCAGCTGGCCCTGAAGCTGCAGGGCGAATTGCAGTTGTTCGACGACCCCGAGGCGCTGGACTATCCGTGGGACCTGTCCGGCTACGACGCCGCGCCGACCCGGGACGACATTTCCGCGCTCGGTGCCGCATCGAAGGTGGCCGAGGCCGGAAAGATCGACGTGGCCGACGACGGAAAACTCCGGATCGGCTTCCTGCCGGGCCTGCAGCGCGACCTTGGCCTGAGCTACCAGCCCGAGCATTGGGACGAAACCCGGTTGGCCGCATGGCTGTGCCGCAACCTGCCCGAACCCTCCGTCACCCATGCCAGCAAGCGCGCATTCGTGGCGGCATGGTTGCGCGCCCTGCTGGCGCGCGATGGTTTCAGCCTGGCCCGCGCCAACCAGCTCAAGTTCACCGTGCGCGGCCTGCTGCAGGATGCCATCCGCCGCCTGCGCCGCGAAGCGGTGGGCAACGCCTACCAGCAGACCCTGTTCGGCGAAGGTCGCGAAGACCGGGTCATCACCAGCGATGCGTTCGCCTTCGAGTTCAATCCACAGGCCTACGCGCCCGGCCGCGACTACGACGGCCGGTTCGGCCAGTGGGATTTCCGCAAGCACTTCTACGGGCGCGTCGGCGACTTCGACAGCAAGGAAGAGTTCGAGTGCGCGGTGCAGCTCGACAGGCTGGCGCAGCAGGGCCGGATCAGGTACTGGGTGCGCAACCTGGTCAACAAGCCGGGCTGCGCGTTCTTCCTGCAGAAGGCCACGGGCCGGTTCTGGCCGGATTTCGTCTGCGAATTGAATGACGGAAGCATCCTCGTCGTCGAGTACAAGGGCGCGCAGGGCTGGACGGACGCACAGGACGACCGCGACATCGGCCAGCTGTGGGCCGAACTCAGCGGCGGCAGGTGCCGGTTCGTGATGGTTCGCGATCGCCGGTGGCCACAGATCGAGGAAGCCCTGGCCTGAGACGGCGGGCAACGCCGGAACCGCCTCGATTCCTCCGCTGCAAGGCCGGTGACGCGAGGCCAGTGGAGTGCCGCCGCGGGTAGCCTCGCGCGCTACCGGCCATGGCGCGCATGCCCGGGACGCGCGACACCGCTACACTCGCCGCGACCCGATGGAGGCCGCATGGCGAACGTTCCCGACCCGTCCCGACCCGAGCAAGCCGTCGTCGACAACCATTCGCAGTTCGACCTGCTGCGCCAGCGCCGCTTCCTGCCCTACTTCACCGTGCAGGCGCTGGGCGCGTTCAACGACAACGTCTACCGGCAGGCGATCATCGGCCTGCTCGGGGCGATGGTGCTGGCGGGCACGATGCCGTCGGAAGCGCGGGCGCTGTACACGCAGCTCGCGCCGGCAATCTTCATCCTGCCCTACTTCCTGTTCTCCGCGACGGCCGGCCAGATCGCGGAGAAGCTGGAGAAGCAGAAGCTGATCGTGATCACCACGACGATGGAGATCGCGATCATGTCGGTGGCGGCGATCGGCTTCGTGCTGCAGAACATGACGATCCTGCTGGTGGCGCTGTTCTGCACCGGCCTGCAGTCGACGCTGTTCGGGCCGGTGAAGTATTCGATCCTGCCCTCGGTGCTCAAGCCCGAGGAGCTGACCGGCGGCAACGGCCTGGTCGAGATGGGCACGTCGATCTCGATCCTGCTGGGCATGATCGCCGGCGGGTCGATCTTCCTGCTGGCGGGCGCCGCGGGGCCGTACGTGGCGGCCGTGTCGATCATCGCGCTCGCGATCGCCGGCAACATGGTCGCGCGCCGCATCCCGCGCGTGGATGCCGGCGAGCCCGGGCTGAAGGTCGACTGGAACATCGCGCGCCAGTCCTGGCGCATCTGGCAGCTGACGCGGCGCCAGCCGGCGGTGCGCAACGCGGTGTTGGGGGTGTCGTGGTTCTGGTTCATCGGCACGGTGCTGACCGCGCAGCTGCCGGTCTATGCCGAGACCAACCTCGGCGGCACGCAGGCGCTGTACATCTTCGCGCTGGCGCTGTTCTCGATCGGCGTGGGCGCGGGCTCGCTGCTGTGCGAAAAGCTGTCCGGGCGCACGGTGGAGATCGGGCTGGTGCCGCTGGGCGCGTTCGGCGTCAGTGCGTTCATGCTCGACCTGTATTTCGCGCGGCCGGGGCAGGCGCTGGCGACGGGCATGTCGGTGGCGCAGTTCGTCGATGCGGCGGGCAGCTGGCGGATCATCCTCGACCTGACCGGCATCGGCCTGTTCACCGGCTTTTTCGTGGTGCCGCTGTTCGCGCTGATCCAGAGCCGCACGCCGAAGGCGGAGCTGGCGCGCGTGATCGCGGGCATGAACATCCAGAACGCGGCGTTCATCGTCGCCGCGGCGGTAATCGGCATCGCCGTGCAGCGCTTCCTCGGCTGGACGATCCCACAGGTGTTCCTGGCGCTGGCGATCGCGAACGTGCTGGTCGCGGTGTGGATCTTCACGATCGTGCCCGAGTTCTTCATGCGCTTCGTCAGCTGGCTGATGGTGCGCGCGCTGTACCGGCTGGAGCTGCACGGCATCGAGAAGCACGTGCCGGACGAGGGCCCGGCGCTGATCGTGTGCAACCACGTCAGCTACATGGACGCGCTGATCCTGGCGGCCAGCGTCCCGCGGCCGGTGCGCTTCGTCATGTACCACCGCATCTTCAACATCCCGGTGATGCGCTGGATCTTCCGCACCGCCAAGGCGATCCCGATCGCGGGCGCGCGCGAGGATCCGGCGCTGATGCAGCGCGCGTTCGACGCCATCGACGCGGCGCTGGCCGACGGCGAGCTGGTGGGGATCTTTCCCGAGGGTGCGCTGACCAAGGACGGGGAGATCGCGGCGTTCAAGTCGGGCGTGGAGAAGATCCTCGAACGCGCCGCCGCGCGCGGGCAAGTGGTGCCGGTGGTGCCGATGGCGCTGCGCGGGATGTGGAGCAGCATGTGGAGCCGCCGCGACTCCCGGTTGGGGCGCATGCGCGTGCCGCGACGCTTCCGCGCGCACGTGGGGGTGGTGGCGGATGCGCCGGTCCATGATGCGGCGGTGACGGCGGAACAACTGGAGGCGAAGGTGCGGGCGCTGCGGGGTGCCTCCGCCTGAACCTCGCGAACCGTTCGTTCGCGCAGGAGCGCCTTCAGGCGCGATGCTTTTCGTCACGGCGCGGGATATCCGCGAAGAGCATCGCGCCTGAAGGCGCTCCTACGGGATCCCGCGTGTCAACTCACCCAGCCGGCGATCACGAACAACGCGATCAGCGCCAGCCAGACCAGCAGCGCGCGCCAGACCAGGCTCATCGCGTCGCGCAGCTCCGGTAGCGGGCCGAGTTCGTGCACCAGCGCGCTGCCGGTGGCCATGCCGGCGTCGGCGTACTCCTCGGCCTCGTCGGCGATCTCGCTGCGCACGCTGGCGCGGCCGGCGGCCACGAGGAAGCCGGTGTCGAGCCGCAGCGAGGCGCCGCCGGCCTCCTTCCAGGCGCCGACGACGACGTCGAAGTTGCCCACCAGCGCCAGCGACAGCGTCACCAGCTGCGCGACCGGCCAGTCGAGCACGGCCAGCAGGGTGCGCGCGCCGGTCACCGTCTCGTCCGGCAGTGCGGCGGCGACGTCGTCCTCGGCCGCGATCGCGGCCAGCCGGTACGCCAGCGCACCCACCGGGCCGAGCAGCAGGAACCAGAACAGCACGCCGAACCAGCGTCGCAGCGCCGCGTCGAACACCGCGCCGACCAGGGCCGGCGGATCGACGCGCGCCTGGTCGCGGCGCAGCGGCGGCCACAGCCAGGCGGCGGCGCTGCGCCGGGCGTCGCCGCTGGGCGCTTCGATCACGGCATCGACGTCGTGGTCGAGGTTGCGCGGGCCCCAGGCGTGAAACAGCACCGCCACGCCGAACAGCAGCGACGGCAGGCCGAACAGGGTGCCGTGCAGGGCCCACTGCAGCAGCGCGACCAGCAGCAGGACCGGCACCAGCGCCAGCGCGATGCCGTAGCGCCCGCGCCAGAAGCCGTCGTCGGGGAAGCGCGCATCGAGCCAGCGCAGCCAGGCGCGGGCCCAGTCGTGGTTGCGCAGCGCCATCGCCATTTCGTGCGCGACGTGGCTGAGCACGAGGGCGACGACGACCGCGAGCAGGGTGGCGAACATGGGGCGATTCTAGGCGCTGGCGGTTATGGGCGGGAGCAGGCGACGCTTGAGGGGCCGTGCTTTTCCGGGCCAACGGCAGTGGAGTCGTGACTGACTTCGGTGGCCCCCTCCCCAGCCCTCCCCCGCAGGCGGGGGAGGGGGCTAAAAGCAGCGGCTTCCGACTCCCTCCCCCGCCTGCGGGGGAGGGCTGGGGTGGGGGCCAGCCGAAGCCGGAAAGACAAACGATCGCGCAACTTGCCCGGCGTCGTCGCGCCGCTATCCGGCCGAACCGCCCGCCTCGTACCAGCACTCGACCAGCCAGCGCGAGATCGACAGCCGCGGCGACAGCAGCAAACCGCTCTCGCGCGTTTCGCCGCGCAGCGCGGCGCCCACCTCGTCGCGGGTGAACCAGCGCGCGTCCTCAAGTTCCTCGTCGTTGGCACGCGGCTCGTCGGGCTCGGCCTCGGCGTAGAAGCCGAGCATCAGCGACGACGGGAACGGCCACGGCTGCGAGGCCAAATACCGGCAGCCGCGCACGCGCACCGCCGATTCCTCGAACACCTCGCGCGCCACCGTCTGCTCCAGGGTCTCGCCCGGCTCGACGAAGCCGGCGAGCGTGGAATAGCGCCGCGCCGGCCAGTTTGCCTGCCGTCCCAGCAGCAGCCGTTCGCCGTCGCTCACGGCGACGATCACCGCCGGGTCGGTGCGCGGATAGTGCTCCAGGCCGCAGCCGTCGCAGCGCCCCAGCCAGCCGGCACGCTCGAAGCGCAGCGCGCCGCCGCAGGCGCCGCAGTAACGGTGCCGCGCGCGCCAGTGCAGCACGGCGCGGGCCTGGGCGAAGGCGGTGGCCTCGCGCACCGGCCAGGACGCGGCGGCACTGCGCAGGTCGATGCGCGGGAGGTCGGGCGACGCTGCTTCGGCCAGCGGCAGCGCGAACCAGGCTTGCTCGCCATCGAGCCCGAGCAGCACGGCGGCATCGCGCGCATCGGCATGGTCGGCGCCCGCGTCCAGCCGCGGACCGCCCTCGGCGTCGGCCAGCGCGCGCCCCTCGCCGTCGAGCAGCAGCACGCGCGCGGCCGGCCACAGCGCCGCGAGGCGCGCGGCATCGCTGCGCAGGTATTCGGCACGGTCCAGCGCGCCGTCGAGGAAGGCGAACGGCGACGGCGCGTCGGCCATGTGCGTCAGACGGTGAACGAGGACCCGCAGCCGCAGGTCGACTTCGCGTTCGGGTTGCGGATCGTGAACTGGGCGCCGTGCAGGCTCTCGGTGTAGTCCACCGCCGCGCCCATCAGGTACTGCAGGCTCAGCGGGTCGACCACCAGGGTCACGCCTTCGGTGACGACCGCGAGGTCGTCCTCGGCCTGCTGTTCGTCGAACTCGAAGCCGTACTGGAAGCCCGAGCAGCCGCCGCCCTGGATGTAGACGCGCAGCTTCAGCGCCGGGTTGCCTTCCTCGGCGATCAGTTCGCGCACCTTGCCGGCCGCGGCCGGGGTGAAGTCGAGCGGGCGTTCGAGCGAGAGGTAGTCGGGGGCAGCCGTTTCCATGCCCGCAGGATGGGGGGGCGCGGCGCCGACTTCAAGCGCAGGCGTCGACCGCTGTGTTCAGCCGGCGCCCGCGCGCACGATCGCATCGCCCCAGGGCAGCGTCTGCTCGACCGGCGCGCCGCCCGCCGGCGCCAGCCGCACGCTGATGCGCAGCGGCTGGAATCCCGGCGGCAGGACGATCTCGCCTTCGACCTGCTGGAAATACTTGAACGAGTACTCCACGCCCGCCGCATCCGGCTGCTGGCGCAGCGCCGCCCAGTCCAGCTTCTGCAGCTTGCCGTCCTGGGTGCCTTCGACCGACAGGGTGAGCCGGCCCGAGCTCACCGCGCCGCGGTTCAGGTTCTGGGTCAGGGTGGCGGTGTAGTGCCAGGCCTGGTCGGTCTGCGGCGTCATCTTCAGCTCGTGCACCGCCAGCCCGCGGCGCTGCGCGGTGGCGCCGACGAAGCGTTCGTAGAAGGCGACGTCGGCGCGCAGCGCGGAGATCTCCTCGTCGCGTTCGGCCAGCGTGCCCTGCAGGTCGCGGTTGGCCTCGCGGCTGATCTGGTCGGAGCGGGTCAGGGTGGCGACCTGCTGCTCCAGCGAGTCGATCCGCGACTGGCGCGTCGCCAGCTCGGTGCGCGGATCGCCGTCGGGGGCGTCCATCGACGTCCACACGCCCCAGATGCCGAAGGCCAGCGCGACCACGAACAGGCCGAGCACGGCATAGCCGGCGGGAGACGCGACCGGCGGCGGCGCGAGGGGGGACGGCGACGGGGTGGCGTCGGGCGGGGCGGGTTCGGTCATCGGGCCGGTATAGCGACCCGCCCGAGGCGGCGTCAAGGCGCGCCGACTGCTTTCGCCCGGGCCGCAGAGCGTCCGGACCTGCCATCCGGGCCCTTCCCTGATGCGCCGGGCGGGCTCGGCGAAGGGTCCGGTTGTGCGGTCTCCGGACGCAAGATCCCTCACTGCGTCCGGGATGACAGGTTGCGGAACTCGACGTGGCCGGAGCCATATACTTCGGCCTGCAGGCCCGCGCCTGCCGCGTTGTCCAGCCGCCGTCCGCCCTGCCGAGGAGCGCCGCCATGTCCGAAGCCCACCTGTTCGCCGTCGGCGTGCTGCTGGCCTGGCTGGCGGGCATCCGCGCCTATCTCACCGTGTTCGGCGTCGGCATCGCCGGCGCGCTGGGCTGGCTCGACCTGCCCCCCGCGCTGGAAGTCACCGCCTCGCCCTGGGTGCTGGGCGTGTCCGGCGCGCTGGCGGTGACCGAGTTCCTGGCCGACAAGATCCCCGGCGTCGATTCGGGCTGGGACCTGCTGCAGACGCTGGCGCGGGTGCCGGCCGGCGCCTTCCTCGCCGCGGCGGCGCTGTCGCCCGACGGCGAACTGGGCGCGGGGATGCTGGCCGCCGGCGCCGGCGTCGCCTTCACCAGCCACGCGATCAAGGCCGGATCGCGCGCCCTGCTCAATACCTCGCCCGAACCGGTGAGCAACTGGACGGCCTCGGCGACCGAGGACGTGGTCGTGGTCGGCGCACTGAGCCTGGCCTGGGCCTATCCCTGGGCGGTGCTGGCGATCGTGGTCGCGATCGGCGCGGGGCTGTTGCTGCTGCTGTGGTGGGTCTGGCGCAAGCTGTTCAGGCGCGCGCCGCAGCCGGCGCCGGGTTGAGCGCGTCGTCACAGTTTCGCGGGTTTGCGCGCCGCGCTGGCCGTGCCGCGGCGCCTTTGACGTGCCATAGTCGGACGGCCGCATTGTCGTAATAATGCCGGCATCAGGGGGAATCGGAATGAATCGCGTGGCTGCGCAGGCAGACTCCTCGCCCAATCGGCTGTTGCCCCGGCGGCAACGGCTTGTGGCTGCGTTGCCCGTGGTCCGCGCCGCGCGACCGGTTGCCCGTGTTCTTCGTTTCCGACAAGGTCCCTGCGGTGTCTGAAGCCGACAATCGCCAACGCGCGGAATTCCCGCCCGCCGGTTTCTGGCGGCGCTGGTGCGAGGATGCGTCGCCGCCGGTGCTGCCGCGCGCCGAAGCCGTCGCGCCCGCGATCGAGGTCGCGCCACCGCCGGCCAGGCCGGCGGCCACGCCGCTGCAGTCGGCGCGCGACGCCGCCCCCTACCGCGTGCTGGTCGTCGAGGACGATCCCAGCCAGGCCCTGTTCGCCGAGAGCGTGCTCAACGGCGCCGGCATGCAGGCCCAGGTGGTGTCGGTCACCAGCGAGGTGATGGACGCGATGGAACAGCTGCGCCCGGACCTGGTGCTGATGGACCTGCACATGCCGGGCCTGGACGGCGCGGAGCTGACCGAGTTGATCCGCGCGCACGCCGAGTTCGCGCCGGTCCCGGTCGTGTTCCTGACCGGCGACGAGGATCCCGAGCGTCGCTTCGAGGCGCTGGACATCGGCGCCGACGATTTCCTGCGCAAGCCGGTGCGCCCCAAGCACCTGGTCTCGGCGGTGCAGAGCCGCATCGTCCGCGCACGCGCGCTGCTGGCGCCGGCGGCGGGCGAAGGCCGACACCCGGTGACCGGCCTGCACACGCGGCCGCAGATGCTGCAGCTGCTGTCGGCCTCGGTGGCCGGCGCGCGCAGCGGCGCCACCTTCTTCGTCGAGATCGCCGGCACCGCGGCGTTGCGCGACCGCTTCGGCTACGCCGCGCTGGAAACCCTGCTCAGCGACGCCGGCCGCAGGCTCGGCGAAATCGCCGGCGAACACGCGGCCTCGCGCCTGAACGACAACACCTTCCTCGTGTTCGCGCAGGGACCGGACAGCGAGGCGCTGCCCGCGCTCGGGCGCCAGCTGCGCGACGGCCTCGGCGAACACGCCTTCGCCGTGGGCGAGGAGCGCGTGCGCCTGCGCGCCGTGGTCGGCTATGCCGACCTGGCGCAGGGTTTCGAGGACGCCGGCGCCGCCCTGTCCGCCGCCGAGGAAGCGCTGCGCGCCGCGCGCGGCCATCCGCACGGCGTCGCCGCCTGGGAGCGGCCGGTGTCGGAGGAAGACCGGAACTCGGCCGAACTGGCGCGCGCGCTGCGCGAGGCGCTGGCGGCGGGCGGGCTGCTGGCCGCATTCCAGCCGATCGTCGCCGTCGCCGGCGGCAACGAGGCGCAATACCAGGTGCTGCTGCGCCTGCGCGACGCGAACGGCGAGCTGCATGCCGCCGGCGAGGCGCTGGAGGCCGCGGCACGCATCGGCGCCACCGCCGAGGTCGACCGCCGCGTGCTGGAGATCGCGATCGGCGCGCTGCAGCGCCAGCGCGCCGAGAACCGCTCGCTGCGCCTGTTCGTGACCCAGTCGCCGGCGACGCTGTCGCACGACGGCCACGCCGACTGGCTGCTGCAGGCACTGGCCGCGGCCGGCGTGGACGGCGGCTCGCTGGTGATCGACGTGCGCCAGGAGGATGCGCTGGTGCATGCGCTGTCGCTGCAGGAGTTCTGCAGCGCGATGGTCTCGGCCGGCGTGCAGCTGTGCCTGAGCCAGTACCGCTTCGGCACCGAGGCCAACGCGCTGCTGGGCCAGCTGCCGCTGGGCTACGTGCGGCTGGCGGCGCGCTACTCCAGCCACCTCGACGACACCGCGCTGCGCGACGAGATGCGCAGCGCGATCGAATTCGCGCACCGGCTCGGCCTGCAGGTGATCGGCCAGCAGGTCGAGGACGCGCAGTCGGCAGCCACGCTGTGGATGACCGGCGTCGACTTCATCCAGGGCAACCTGGTGCAACGCCCGGCCGGCGACCTCGAGTTCGACTTCCAGACCTCGGTGCTCTAGGACCCGTCGATGATCAGCCACGCCCGCCCCTCGAGCACGATGCTGCGCTGGTTCACCCTCGGCGCCGCCGGCGGCGCCGCGGTGACGATGGCGCTGCACATGCTCGGCATGGAAGGGCCGTGGCTGAGCTTCGCGCTGGTGCTCGCGCTGCTGGCGGTGTTCGCCTCGATCGCCGTGTTCTACCACCTGCGCATCCGCGAGAAGGAACTGCTCGAAGCGCAGGAGCGCGCGCAGCGCGACGAACAGGTGCTCGGCGAACTGCACCGCGAGCTCGAACGCCACGCCCAGCTCGAACTGGAAATGCGCCAGGCCAAGCAGGCGGCCGACTCGGCGGCGATGGCCAAGGGCGAGTTCCTGGCGACGATGAGCCACGAGATCCGCACGCCGCTCAACGGCATCGTGCCGATGCTCGACCTGCTGATGCACGCCAGGCTCGCGCCCGACCACGCCGAACTGGTGCGCACCGCCTATCTGTCCTCGCAGCAGATGCTGCGCATCGTCGACGACATCCTCGACTACTCCAAGCTCGAGGCCGACAAGCTCGAACTCGAGACCACCGCCTTCAACCTGCGCGAACTGCTCGAGGGCGTGCTGCAGCTGATGGAGCGCCCGGCGCAGAGCAAGGGCCTGCGCCTGCACATGCAGCTCGACGCCGGCGTGCGCCTGCCGGTGCGCGGCGACCCGGTGCGCCTGCGCCAGGTGCTGGGCAACCTGATCAGCAACGCGGTCAAGTTCACCGAGCGCGGTTCGGTCACCGTCTCGCTGCGCAAGACCGGCGAGACCGCCGCGCAGCACCAGCTGCGCTTCGAGGTCCGCGACACCGGCATCGGCATCTCCCAGGCCGCGCAGTCGCGCCTGTTCCAGGCCTTCAGCCAGGCCGACGCCTCGACCACCCGCCTGTACGGCGGCACCGGGCTCGGGCTGGCGATCTCCAAGCGCATCGTCGACCTGATGGGCGGGCGCATCGGCGTCGAGTCCGAACCCGGCGCCGGCGCCACGTTCTGGTTCGAGGTGCCCCTGCTCAAGGTGCAGGGCGACATGCAGGCCGAGGACAAGAGCCCGCAGGACGGGCGCCTGCTGCTGCTCAGCGCCGACCCGCGCCTGCGCCTGCGCCTGAGCATGCTGCTGCCGAACTGGGGCCTGCGCGTGACCTCGGTGGAGACCACGCAGGAAGCGCTGGACCGCTTGCGCACCGCGGCCAACCAGGGCCCGCCGTGGTCCTACTCGATCGTGCTCGCCGACCTGGCCGGCATGCGCAACACCGCGCTGGCGCTGCACCGCAACCTCGGCCGGCAGGCCGTCTACGGCGACCTGCGCCTGGTCTGCCTCTACGGCGACGACCCGGTGGCCGAGGAACTGCAGCGCAGCGTCACCCTGCTCAGCCGCCAGTCGCCCGACGCCAACCTGCGCGCCGCGTTGTTCGAACAGACGGGCGAGGCGACCGCCGCGCCCGCCGCCGCTGCTTCCGACGTCGAGGAACCTGCCGTGCCCACGCCGCCGCCCACGACCGTCGACAAGCTCGCCGTGCGCAAGCCGCGCGTGCTGCTGGTCGAGGACAACCCGGTCAACCTGATGGTCGGCCAGCGCCTGCTCGGCGTGCTCGGCATCACCTGCGACACCGCCAGCAACGGCGAGGCCGCGCTGCTGCGCATGTCGGCCTCGCGCTACGACATCGTGCTGATGGACTGCCAGATGCCGGTGATGGATGGCTACACCGCCACCCAGCGCTGGCGCGAGAACGAGGAGGCCAGCGGCGACGGCCGCCGCCTGCCGATCATCGCCATGACCGCCAACGCCATGGCCGGCGACCGCCAGAAGTGCCTGGACGCCGGCATGGACGACTACCTGCCCAAGCCGGTCACCCGCAGCGAACTCGAGCGCTGCCTGCACCGCTGGTGGGACCCGGACCAGATCAGCGTGCCCGCCGAGTTCGCCGACCTCGTCGGCGCCGCGACGCCGCAGGCCGAGGCGGCCACGCCGACCGGACTCGACCCGCAGCTGCTCGGGCTGCCGACGACCGAAACCGCGCCGGCGCCGCAGGCAGCAGCGTCGGCCACGGGGACGGGCGGCGCCGAAGCGCAGGCATCACCGGCACCGGTCGATGCGCCGTCCGCCGCACCACCGCCCACGACGCCGACCCCGGCTTCGATGCCGGCGCCACCTGCCGGACCGGCACCTGCCCCGGCCGCGACCGTGCAGCCAACGCCCGTCGCAACCGCCACGCCACCGGCATCCGCCAACGCCGGCAGCCCCCCGGCGGGCGCGCCGGAGCCCCCCAAACGCCCGCTGGCGCTCGTGCTCGACACCGACATCCTCGACGACCTGCAGGCCATGCTCGGCGAGGAAGTCGACCGCCTGATCGACGTCTTCCTCGACGACACGCCGCGACTGATCAAGGCCCTCGAGAACGCCGCCGCCGGCCCCGACTACGACGCCCTGCGCGACGCCGCGCACTCGCTCAAGTCGTCCGCCGCCAACCTCGGCGCGATGTCGCTGTCGGCCGCGGCCAAGCGCGTCGAACTCGCCGCGCGCGAGAAGTCGCTGGAGCGCCCGGCGGTCGCCGTGGCCCTGATCGCCAACGAATTCGCCCGCGCCCGCCAGCAGATGCTGGCCCGCCGCCCGGCGCAGCAGGCCTGAGCCGCCGCGCCTGATCTGCAGGAGCGGCTTCAGCCGCGACACATTCGATTCGAAACACCGGCCCTGCACGGAAAAGCATCGCGGCCGGAGCATTCCCGGCCCGGATGCCGACGCTTCCGTCGTCCCCGCGAAGGCGGGGACCCAGTGTCTTTGTCCTTGAAACCAACAGCAAAGACGCTGGGTCCCCGCCTTCGCGGGGACGACGAACAATGCTCTGGATGGCCGCCGGTGGCCGGGCGTCGTGGCGTAGCCCCGACCCATGGACCGCAGGCCGCGGCGCGAATCAGTCCTCGATCTTGCTCTGCAGGTAGTTCTGCTCACCCACGCGCGCGACCAGGTCAAGCTGGGTCTCGAGCCAGTCGACGTGCTCTTCCTCGTTCTCGAGGATGTCGGCGAACAGCTTGCGGCTGACGAAATCGTTGGCGGTCTCGCAGTAGGCGATCGCCTCGCGCAGCAGCGGGATGCCTTCCATTTCCAGCGCCAGGTCGCAGCGCAGGATCTCCACCGGGTTCTCGCCGATCTTCAGCTTGCCCAGCGCCTGGAAGTTCGGCAGCCCCTCGAGGAACAGGATGCGCTCGGCCAGCACGTCCGCGTGCTTCATCTCGTCGATCGACTCGGCGTACTCGTGCTTGGCGAGTTCCTCCAGCCCCCAGTTCTTCAGCATCTTGGCGTGCAGGAAGTACTGGTTGATCGCGGTCAGCTCGTTGTAGAGCGCCTTGTTGAGGTACTGGATGACCTGTGCGTCGCCTTTCATTGCCGTGTTCCGCGGACCGTGGACGTGCAGACTCTAGCGCCACACGGCCGGCGATGGCGGAACACGAATAGTGTGCATTTGTATCCGCGCCGTGGACCGGCGGGCGACGCGCTCAGGCGGCGCGCGAGACCAGCGGAAACGCGATGACATTGCCCGCGGCCGCGCCAGTGGCAGGCCGGGCTTCGTCGAGCAGCGCGCAGGCGGTGTCCACGCAGGTCCCGCAGCAGGCGCCGGCGCCGGTGCGCATGGTCAGCTCCGACATCGAGCCGCAGCCGGCCTCCGCCGCGCGGCGGATATCGTGTTCGGTGACCCCGTTGCAGATGCAGATGTACACGGTGCGGGCAGGCGGGCGGAAAGCGGACCGCCATTGCGCCACACATGAGAATGAGTGTCAATGCCGCCAGCAGTCGTATTCAGTTGCCGCCGGAGTCCGAATCCCGCGTCGACGGCGCCCGGCCCGGCCGGCCCGGCCCGCGCGGCCGCGGGCGGCGCCGGCCCGAGCGCTCGCGCTGCTCGACCACGGCCGCCGGGATCGCCCCGGCGCCGGCGATCTGGCGCGCGAACGGCGCCAGGTGGCGCAGCGCGCTGGCGTACACCCCGCGCTTGAACACCACCACGTGCTCCAGCGGGTACCAGAAATCCACCCAGCGCCAGTGGTCGAATTCAGGTTTGGCGGTCAGGTCCAGCTGCAGGTCGCTCTCCTGCCCGGTGAACTGGAGCAGGAACCAGACCTGCTTCTGGCCGATGCAGACGATGCGGTCGTTGCGGCGGATGGCGTTGTGCGGCAGCCGGTAGCGCAGCCAGCCCGGCGTCACCCCGAGCACGGCCACGTGCTCGGGCAGCAGCCCGGTCTCCTCGCGCAGCTCGCGGTACATCGCCTCGATCGGCGTCTCGTCGCTGTTCATCCCGCCCTGCGGGAACTGCCAGCCGTCACGGCGCACCCGGCGCGCCCAGAAGACGCGGCCGTCGGGATGCATCAATACAATGCCGACGTTGGGGCGATACCCGTCCGGATCGATCACGATGCGGACTCCAAGATCTACTGCCCCCGACTCTGCCACGACTGCGGCGAAAGAGACAAGCCGAAGGCCCCGGCGTTGACGCCACGGCCCGGCGGCAGGACAATATGCGGCTCGCCGCCGTCCATGCGCGGCCGATGGCTATGTAGCTCAGCCGGTTAGAGCACAGCACTCATAATGCTGGGGTCGGTGGTTCGAGTCCACCCATAGCCACCAAACTGATGGATCACGAAGATCCAGGAATGATCCAGAGCCTTCTAACCCCGCGTAATTGCGGGGTTTTTGTGTCCAGGAGAGGTCAAGAGGCAGATCACAAGCCGATTTTGATGGGGGTACCGATGAGGGTACGGTCGAAACGTACCCCAAGCGAGCCCTTCTCCATGGCCAGACGGATCTTGCCCCTGACCGACCGGCCGTCCCACCGGCTACGTCAAGTCCGCGCCCGGCGACGACGGCGAAGTGCGCATGCGCATCGCCACCTCGCTGATCTCCTTGGAGCAGGCGCGGCGCAACCTCGAGCAGGAGATCGGCGGCGACGGCTTCAGACCGTGCGCGAACGCGCGCAGGCGGCCTGGGATACGCTGCTCGGGCGCGCGCTGGCCGCCGGCAAGCGCGACGCCGCGCGTGTGTGGCGGCGGCGACACCGAGGCCAATGCGTGGACGTTCGCCTTCACCGCCCCGCACGGCGCCGAGGGGCTGGCGACGCTGTTCGGCGGACGCGAGGCGCTGGCGCGGCGGCTCGACGCGTTCTTCGCCACCCCGGAAACCGCGGAGGCCAGGTTCGCGGGCAGCTACGGCCAGGTGATCCACGAGATGACCGAAGCGCGCGACGTGCGCATGGGCATGTACGCGCACAGCAACCAGCCCTCGCACCACATCCCGTGGATGTACGTAACCGCCGGCGAGCCGTGGAAGGCGCAGCGGATCTCGCGCGACGCGCTGCGCCGGCTCTACCTCGGCAGCGAGATCGGCCAGGGCTATCCGGGTGACGAGGACAACGGCGAGATGTCGGCCTGGTACCTGTTCGCGATGCTGGGGCTGTATCCGCTGCGGATGGGGCACCGGAATACATGATCGGCTCGCCCGCCTTCGACCGCGCCGACGTCGTGCTGGACAACGGCCGCACGCTCAACGTCGTCGCCCGCGGCAACGGCGGCGGTGCGTGGACCACGCTGGACCAGCGGCGCGGCGAAAGCTTCCAGTGGCCGCGACAGCTGCGGCCGTTCGGCGTGGACAAGCCGGGCGACTACATCGAGTACCGGCTCCGGTTCGCCGGCGACGCGCCGGTCGAGCTGGCGGAGCTGGAGCTGCTGCAGCCCGGCGCGGTCACCAGAACAGCGCGTACAGCGCCGCCAGGATCGCGATGACGGCCAGCGCGCCGGCGTTGAAGGCGCCGCCGGTGCGGTAGTCGACGTCGCGGGTCTGGATGATGTCCTTCTCCGGCGCGTGCGGCGTCAGCAGCGAGATCACGATGGCCAGCGCCAATGCCAGCAGGAAGACGAGGCCGACGCGATCGATGAACGGCAGCGCCGGCCAGGCCAGCTTGAGCACGATCGACAGCGCGAACGAGCCGATCGCCGCGGCCAGCGCGCCGGCCTCGTTGGCGCGTTTCCAGAACAGGCCGAGCACGAAGATCACCACGATGCCGGGCGTGAAGAAGCCGGTGTACTCCTGGATGTACTGGAAGGCCTGGTCGAAGCTGCCCAGCAGCGGCTTCGCGGTGAGGATGCCGAGCAGCACGGCGACCGCGGCGGCGATGCGGCCCACGCGTACCAACGTCGACTGATCCGGCGCGACGGACTTCTTGGCGTAGAAATCGAGGGTGAAGATCGTCGCCACCGAATTGATCTTCGAGGCCAGCGAGGCGACGATCGCCGCGACCAGCGCCGCGAACACCAGGCCGAGGATGCCGGTCGGCAGCAGCCGCATCATCGTCGGATAGGCCTCGTCCGGGCGCGTGAGGTCCGGCGCCAGCATCACCGCGGCGATGCCCGGCAGCACCACGATCACCGGCATCAGCAGCTTCAGAAACGCGGCGAACAGCACGCCCTTCTGCGCCTCGTGGATGTCCTTGGCGGCAAGCGCGCGCTGGATGATGTACTGGTTGAAGCCCCAGTAGCTGATGTTCATGATCCACATGCCGCCGATCAGCACGCTGATGCCGGGCAGGTCCTTGTAGAACGGGTTGTCCTTGTCGAGGATCATCTCGAAGTGGCCGGGATGCTCGCTCCACAGCCGGTTGAAGCCCGCCACGATCCCGCTGCCCTCGCCCAGCTGGTTGAGCGTGAGCCCAGCCACCAGCAGGCCGCCGAGCACCAGCAGCGTGACTTGCACGATGTCGGTCAACGCCACCGCCTTGAGCCCGCCGTAGAGCTGGTAGGCCAGCGCGAACAGGCCGATCAGCACCACCGCCAGCATCTGGTCCATGCCGGTGACCTGCGACACCGCGATCGCGCCCAACCACAGGATCGAGGTGATGTTGACGAACACGTAAAGGCCCAGCCAGAACACCGCCATCACGGTGCGGATGCGGGCGCCGTAGCGCTGTTCGAGGAACTGCGGCATGGTGTAGATGCCGTTGCGCAGGAACACCGGCAGGAACCACTTGCCGACGATCAGCAGCGTCGCCGCCGCCATCCACTCGTACGAGGCGATGGCCAGGCCGATCGCGTAACCCGAGCCGGACATGCCGATGATCTGCTCGGCCGAGATGTTGGCCGCGATCAGCGACGCGCCGATCGCCCACCACGGCAGCGACTTGCCCGCGAGGAAGTAGTCCTTCGCGTCCTTGCTGTGCCCCGCCTTCTCGCGCGAGACCCACTGCGCCAGCACGAACACGCCGGCGAGGTAGGCCAGCACGATGCCGATATCCAGGGTCGAAAGCTGCATTGCATCCCTCCGGGGGTGGCGACGACGAACTGGGCGGTACCACGCGGCCACCCCTTCCCCGTCATTCCCGCGAAGGCGGGAACCCAGCGTCTTTGCACTTCATTGACGAAAGACGCTGGATCCCCGCTTTCGCGGGGATGACGTTTCTTTGTGTTTGAACCGAAGGCCCGGCCTCAGCCCTCCATCTGCTCCAGCTCCCTGCCCTTGGTCTCGTGCACGAACCTGAGCACGAAGAACACCGAGAGCACCGCCATCGCCGTGTAGATGCCGTAGGCGGCGGCGAGGCCGATGCCCGCCAGCAGCATGGGGAAGGTCCAGGTGATCAGGAAGTTCGCCGTCCACTGCGCCAGTCCGGCCACGGCCAGGCCCGAGCCGCGGATCTGGTTCGGGAACATCTCGCCCAGCATCACCCACATCACCGGGCCCCAGGACATGTTGAAGAAGACCACGTAGACGTTGGCCGCCACCAGCGCCAGCACGCCCATCGATCCGCTCAGCTGCAGCTTGCCGGTGGCGTCGAGGCCGCCGGTGGAGAAGGCGTACGCCACCAGGCCCAGCGACACCGCCATGCCGGCCGAGCCGATCCACAGCAGCGGCTTGCGGCCGACCTTGTCGATCAGCAGCACGGTCACGATGCAGGCGCCGATGCTCAGCGCGCCCGACAGCACGTTGATCAGCAGCGCGTCGCTCTCGGAGAAGCCCACCGCCTGCCACAGCACCGCGCCGTAGTAGAACACCACGTTGATGCCGACGAACTGCTGGAACGTCGCCAGGCCCACGCCCACCCACACGATCGGGCGGATCCGGCCGGTGGCCTTGCTGACCAGGTCCGACAGCCGCGGCCGGTGGTGGTCCGAGGCCAGCGAGGCGTCGATCTCGACCAGCTTGCGCGCGCCCTCGCCGGCGCCGTAGAGCCGCACCAGCACCTTCTGCGCGCGCTCGCGCAGTCCGCGCGCGACCAGGTAGCGCGGGCTTTCGGGGATGAAGAACAGCGCGACCAGGAACAGCGCGGCCGGCGCGATCTCCGCCCAGAACATCCAGCGCCAGGCCTCGTAGCCCCACCACAGCACGGCCATCGACGAGCTCGCGACCTTCGCCAGCAGGTAGTTGCTCAGGAACGCGGCGAACAGGCCGGAGATGATCGCGATCTGCTGCACCGTCGCCAGCCGCCCGCGATAGCGCGCCGGCGCCACCTCGCTGATGTAGGCCGGCGCCATCACGCTGGCCGCGCCGACCGCGAAGCCGCCGAGCACGCGATAGATCACGAACTCCGCCGACGAGGTGGCGATGCCCGAGCCCCAGGCCGACACCAGGAAGAACACCGCGGCCCACAGCTGCATCGTGCGGCGCCCGTAGCGGTCGGCGAGCGTGCCGGCGAACCAGGCGCCGATCGCGCAGCCGAGCAGCATCGAGGCGACGTTGAAGCCGGTGACCGCCGCGTCGGAGTTGAACGCCGCGGTCAGCCCGTCGACGGTGCCGTTGATCACGCCGCTGTCGAAGCCGAACAGGAAGCCGCCGATCGTGGCCACCAGGCTGATCAGGATGATGAAGCGGGTGTTCTCACCTGACGCGTTGGGATTGCTCATGGATTCCCTCCCGGGGAGATGCATTCGTGTCTTGCCGATGACCACTGCCGGCGCCCTCGCCGTCGCGCGCCTTCCCTTCCACCGTCATCCCCGCGCAGGCGGGGATCCAGTGTCGTTGCCCTTCCAGGAAACGAAGACGCCGCTCCGCCTGCGCGGGGATGACGGACGGGTCTCGATGCCGGATGACGGCGCTGTCATCCGGCGCGACAGGGTAGCCCGATCGGCCTCCCGGATGGCATCTGCACCGCAACAAACCCGCGCGGCATTCGTTGCCGCTGAAACGGCAAGGTTCGCCATCGCGGCGATGTCGCCCGCCGTCGTCACGCGCGCACCAGCCCGCGGCCGCCCGGCCGCAGCGTCGCCGATTCCCCTGCCGCGAGCGTGAGCGCCAGCTCCCGCCCGCGATGCTCGATCCGATACCCGCCGCCCTTGTCGCTGTGCAGCGTCGCCTGCACCAGCGTGCCGTCGCGCCACGACAGGTCGATGCCCGCCGCATTGCGCACGCGCACGCCGTGCAGTTCGCCCGATGGCCAGGCCTTGGGCAGCGCCGGCAGCAGGAAGATCGTGCCGCCCCAGCTCTGCACCAGCAGTTCGGTGATGCCCGCGGTGCCGCCGAAGTTGCCGTCGATCTGGAACGGCGGATGCGCGTCGAACAGGTTGGGATAGGTGCGCGCGGGGCTGACCAGCATGCGCAGGATCTTCATCGCGCGCTCGCCGTCGCGCAGCCGCGCCCATAGGTTCAGCCGCCAGCCGATGCCCCAGCCGGTGGCCTCGTCGCCGCGGATCTCCAGCGAACGCCGCGCGGCGGCGGCCAGCTCCGGGGTGTCGCGCAGGTTGACCTGGCTCGACGGATGCAGCGCGTACAGGTGCGAGACGTGGCGATGGTCGATCTCCGGCGCGGCCATGTCCCAGTCCTGCTGCCATTCCTGCAGCTGCCCGGCCTTGCCGATGCGGTGCGGCGGCAGGCGCTCGCGCAATGCGGCGAGCTGCTTCTGGAAATCATCGTCCACGCCCAGCAATGCGGCGGCTTCGATGCACTGGCCGAACAGATCGCGCAGGATCTGCGCGTCCATCGACGGACCGGCGCACAGCGCGGCGCCGTGCGGATGCACGTTCTCCGGCGAGATCGACGGCGCGGTGACCATCGCGCCGGTGCCCGGATCCTCGACCAGGGTCGCGGCGAAGAATTCCGCGGCGCCCTTGAATAGCGGATACACCTTGCGCAGGTAGCCGGGATCGCGACCGTAGTCCCAGCGGTCCCAAAGCTGCTGCAGCAGCCAGGCGCCGCCCAGCGGCCACAGGCCCCACTGCGCGCCGTCGACCGGCGCGGTCGCGCGCCACAGGTCGGTGTTGTGGTGCACCACCCAGCCGGGCGCGCCGTACATGTCGCGCGCCGTGCGCGCGCCGGTCTGCGCGAGGTCGAACAGCATCCGCTCCAGCGGCTCGACGCACTCGGCCAGCGCGTTCGCCTCCGCCGGCCAGTAGTTCATCTGCATATTGATGTTGATCGTGTACTTGCTTTCCCACGGCGGCTGCAGCAGGTCGTTCCAGACGCCCTGCAGGTTCGCCGGCTGCGTGCCCGGCCGCGAGCTGGCGATCAGCAGGTAGCGGCCGAACTGGTGGTAGAGCGCGGCGAGTTCCGGATCCTCGCCTTCGGCGAAGCGCGCGACGCGTTCGTCGGTCGGCAGTGCGGCGACGGCCGGTGGCGTGCGGCCGAGGTCGATCGACACGCGGCGGAACAACGCGCGGTGCGCGGCGAGGTGGTCGTCGCGCATCGCCGGCCACTTCTTGCGCGCAGCCGCGTCGAGCTGGTCGCGGGTGATGGCCTCCGGGTCGCCGGAGACGTCGTCATGGCGGCGGTAGCTGGTGGCCGCGGTCAACAGCAGCAGCACCTCGTCGGCATCGCGCACTTCGATGCGATCGCCATGGTGTCGCAGCGTTCCGCCCGTGGGCAGCACCCGCAGGCGCAGCGCGAAGCGCAGCTTTCCCTCGACGCCGAACGCCGCTTCGTTGCGCCCGCGCAGCAGCAGTCCCGCTTCGCCATCGGCCCCGATCGCCTTCGATGGCTGGTCGCTGTCGAGCGCGATGCGCAGCGAGATGCGGCCCGGCTGGTCGCCCGACAGCCGCATCGCGACGCACTGGTCGACCGGCGAGACGAACACTTCGCGGCGATGCTGCAGGCCACGCGCCTCGAACGTGGAGGTCGCCAGCGCGGCGTCGAGATCGAGTTCGCGGCGATAGCCGTTGGTCTCGGCGATCTCGAAGAAGTCGAGCACGAGATCGCCCAGCGGCTGGTAGGGCATCTGCTTGTGCGGCCGCCCCATCATCTTCGCGTTGGCCAGCGCCTCGGCCTCGGCGTAGCGTCCGGCGAACAGCAGGCGCCGCACCTCGGGCAGCGCCGCGAGCGCATCCGGCGGCGTCGGATCGTAGGGACCGCCGGCGTAGAGCGTGTCCTCGTTGAGCTGGATGCGCTCGTGCTTGCCGCCGCCCCAGACCATCGCGCCGAGGCGTCCGTTGCCCAGCGGCAGCGCCTCGACCCACTGCGTGGCCGGACGCGGATACCACAGGCGCAGCGCGCTCCACGGCGATGCGTCCGCGGCAGAAGGAGCACCGGACGCCGCCATCGTCTGGAGAGGAGCGATGGCGGCGCCGGGGCGCCTTTGACCGAATCCCGTCGCGCCGGCGCCTCCGGCCACCGCGGCGAGCGCGGCGGCCTTGAGCGCCTGGCGTCGGCGCGGATCGAAGCTCATGCGCTGCGCCTGCCCGGCCTCACGCGGCCGGGCGCGCGACGACCTGCGCGCTGCCGTCGTAGGTCACGGTCGCGTCGGCCGCCGGCTCCAGCGTGCCGTTGTCGCCGCGCGGGCCGTCGATCCAGCGCACGCGAATCTCGCGCGTGGCCAGCATGCCCGGGTACGCGCCTTCGCGCGCGCCGATCGACAGTTCGCCCTTCGCCTCGTCCCATTCCAGCGCGATGCGGCTGGACTCGCCGCGCTCGTAGCCGTAGCTGCGGCCGCCGTCCTCGTACAGCGAGAACCGGCCGTCGGCGCCGGTGTAGACCTCGATCGTCAGCGGCGCGTCCGGCTGCTCGTCGACGTACTGCTGCACCACCGTGCGCGGCACGATCGAACCGGCGCGCACGAACAGCGGCATGCGCTGCAGCGGCGCGTCGGCGACGATCGTCTGCCCGCCATCGAAGCGCTTGCCGGTCTCGAAGTCGATCCAGCCGGCGCCGGCCGGCAGGTAGACCTCGCGGCTGGTGGCCTTGAACTCGGTCACCGGCGCGACCAGGAAGGCCGGGCCGAACAGGTACTGGTCGGCGATGTCGCGGACCTTCGGATCGGCCGGGAAGTCCATCGCCAGCGTGCGCAGGATCGTGCCGTCGCGGTGCCAGGTGTCGCCCGCGAGCGTGTAGATGTAGGGCAGCAGCGTGTAGCGCAGCTTGAGGTAGTGGACGAAGCTGTCGTAGTGCGGCGTGCCTTCGGGTGCGATCTCCCAGATCTCGCGATAGGGGAACTGGCCGTGCAGGCGGAAGATCGGCACGAAGGCGCCGTGCTGGAACCAGCGCAGGCTGAGCTCACGCCATTCGGGCAGGTGCGCCGGATCCTTCGTCTCGTAGCGCCGCTCGGGCGAGAAGCCGCCGATGTCGAAGCTGACGTTGGGCGCGCCGGCCATCGAGGCATTGACCAGGCCGGAGATCTGCTCGCGGTAATCCTCCCAGCGCGGCACGATGTCGCCGCTCCAGAACGCGGCACCGGCGCGCTGCTGTCCGGCGAAGAACGCGCGCGAGAGGATGAACACGCGCTTGTCCGGATCGACCTCGCGCGAGCCGCGGTACACGCCTTCCGAATGCGGCAGCGGATAGGCGTTGAAGTACTCGGTCGACGAACCCAGTGCGTTGGGCATGGTGCGCGCCTTGCGCTCGCCGATGTCGATGTTGCTGTGCAGGTCCGGCTCGGACGCGTCCAGCCACCAGGCATCGAAGCCCTTGCTGTTGAGCTTGGTGTTCACCTGGCGCCAGAAGATGTCCTGGGCCTGCTTCGCGAACGGGTCGTAGAACGAGTTGAGATAGCCCTCGCCGATCCAGTCGCGCTCGCCGACCTCGACATTGCGCTTGTACATGTAGCCGGCCGCGTCGAGCTCCTTGTAGTGCTCGGTGGTCGGGTAGAACTTCGGCCAGACCGAGACCATGATCTGCGCGTTCTGCTCGTGCACGTGGTCGACCATGCCCTCCGGATCCGGGAAGGTCTTTGGATCGAAGTCGTGCGAGCCCCAGGCGTCCACCGGCCAGTACGACCAGTCGAGCACGATCGCGTCGATCGGCAGCTTGCGGCGGCGGTACTCGTCCAGCGCGTCGGTCAGCTCGGCTTGCGTCTTGTAGCGCTCGCGACTCTGCCAGAAGCCGTAGGACCACTTGGGCAGCAGCACCGCCTTGCCGGTCAGCTCGCGATAGCCGGCGATCACGCCGTCCATGTCGCTGCCGGCGACGACGTAGTAGTCGATCACCTGCGCGGCCTCGGACCAGATCGACAGGTCGTCCGCCTCGTCGGCCGGCAGCGGGTCGCGGCCCTGCAGTGCGAGGTAGGCCGGCTCGATGCGATCCCATTCGATCCGCAGGTCGTGCTTCTGCCCGGCCTTGAGGTCGAGCGCGAACTCGTGGTGCCAGGGGTTCCAGTTCTGGCGCCAGCGGTCGATCACCAGCTTGCCGTCGACGTAGAGCTTGGCGTACTCGCTGTTGTAGAGCGAGAAGGTGTGGCGGCCGTCGTACTTCGCCTCAATCTGCCCTTCCCAGAGCACGTCGCTGCGGCCGCCGGGCTCGAGGTTCTTGCCCTCGTCCGGGAAATCCTCCTGCCCGGAAATGAACTGGTAGTCGATCTTCTCCTCGCGCCGGACCAGCTTGACCTCGCCGTCGATCGAATAGGTCGCGGTCAGCGCGCCCTCCACGCCGTCCTTGTCGTACAGCGTGACCACCTCGCCGATCTGGCGCAGGCCGCGCGGGTCGCCGTAGCGGGTGATGGAGTTGTTGTCCCAGAGGATGCCGTAGTTGCGGCTGGAGGTCAGGTAGGGAATCGCGTTGTCGATGTTGTGCTGGAGCAGCTCGACGTCGCGGCCCTTGAGGTTCATCCAGCCCTGCTGGTGCAGGCCGGTGCCGTACAGCCCTTCGTCGTCGTTCGACTCGAAGCGCTGGCGGACGCTGACGTAGGGCGTGCCGTCGAACTCGGCGGCGTCGAAGCTGCGGCCGCCGGCCACTTCCGCCAGCAGCGGCTTGCCCGCCGCGTCGAAGAAGGCCACCCGACCGTCGGCCAGCGAGACTTCCGCGGAAATCCCGGACGCGGTCACGCGCAGCTTGCCGTCGGCTTCGGTCGCTTCGAACTGCGGGGCCGCGCCTTCGCGCGCCACGCGCATCAGGCTTTCGGAGCGCGCGAAATCGCCGTCCGGGTCCGCGGTGACGCGGATGATGCCGTCGGCCACCACCTGCAGGCGCACGTCGGCGGCGCCGTCGGCGGTCGGGCGCACGACCAGGTCGTCGCCGAGGCGCTCCCAGTTGGTGGCGGCCTGCGCACCGCAGCCGGCCAGCGCGATGGCAACGGGCAGCGCCAGCAGGCGCGGGAGGCGGGAAAGTCGGGGCATGGCGTCAGTCCTCCTGGGGGTCGACGTCGGTCGTGGTGCGATAGCTCGCAAGGGTCACGTGCAGCAGTTGCACTGCGTCGGAAAAATTCAGGCCGTAGTCGGTCTGGTCGCCGTTCCAGTTGCGCTGGAACTCCCAGGCGCCGTCGACGTAGCGGCCTTCTTCGACACGATCGTAGATCAGCGCCTGACCTTCGGCCGAAGGGTGGATGGTCACCCGCGCATGCATACCGGTGACCAGGAACTCGTCGGGGCCGAGTTCGGCGATCAGCGCCGCACCGATCGGCTCGGGATTGCCCGGCACCGCGCCCTGGAACCAGAAGTGCGGCAGGCCGTAGCCGATGGTCGCGTTCCAGCGATCGTTGAGGACGATGGCTTGCTCGGGCACGCCGGGCTGTTCGGCCACGCCGTGCAGCCGGCCTTCGGACGCGGCCTTGGCGAACTCGCGCATGCCCTGGTTGACCAGGGCGAAGCCGAGCGCGAACGGCGCGATGGTCTCGGGCGTGGTGCGCTTCACGCCCAGCGGGAAGTTGCCGTAGGGCGTGTAGTCCATGCCGAACGGCACCCAGCCGATGCCGTCGTGGCCGAGCGCGGCGAACAGGTAGCGCGCGTATTCCGGCGCGTTGCCGGTCTCGGCGACGAACAGCGCGTTGTCCGGGCGCGCGTAGCGCTCGAGCACCGTGGTGTAGTTCACGTACTCGGGCATGTAGATGTCGGGCGCGAGGATGTCGATGTCGGGCGCGGCGGCCTTGTACACGTCGAGCATGTTGTCGGTCGGCCCGCCGCTGGCGTACTGCCCCGGCTGGCCCGGGTTGAACGGCCCGCGCAGCGCGGCGTTGATGTACATCGGCAGCGGGTACTCGGCCTTGCCGGCCTTCGCCACCTCGTTGATGTAGTGGGCGATGTGCCAGGCGTGGAAGGTTTCGTCGGCATCGGCGCCGAAGACTTCGCGCCACGTGCCCGGCGTCTTTCCGAGATGCTTCAGCAGCGCCTCCGGCACGGGACCGTCGAATGCCTGCTGCGCCAGCGGCGAGAAATCGCGCACGCTGCCGTAGGTGCCCGGCTCGTTCTGCGGCTGCACCAGGATCACCGTGCGCTGCGGGTCGCGCTCGCGCAGGTGCGCCATCAGCGCGGCGAAGGCCTTGCGGTCGGCCTCGAGCGTGGCCGGCGCGTGCGGTGACAGCGAGTTGAGCACCGTGCCGTCGGCGCGCACCACGCGCGGGAATCGGTCGTTGTCGAGCTTGACCCAGGCCGGCGCGTAGTTCGGGCCGTTGTTCTTCCAGGTGGCGAACCACAGCAGGATCAGCCGCTTGTCATGCGCACGCGCCTGCTCAAGCAGATGATCGACGAAGGAGAAATCGAACTCGCCTTCCTCGGGTTCGACCTGCTCCCAGGCAATCGAGATCGACAGCGTGTTCGCCCCCAGGTCGTCGAGCGCCGGCCAGACCTGCTTCAGCGGCTCGGGATAGTTGCTGGAGTTGTGCGCCTGTCCGCCGAGGACCAGGAACGGGGCGCCGTCGACGATGAGGGCGTGCTTGCCGTCCCGGCTCTCGAAGCGCGGGATCGGGCGTTCGGCGGATGCCGATTCCTTCCCGGCGGTGGCGGAGGTCGGGGCTTCGGTCTGCGGCTGGCAGGCGGCAAGCAGGAACGCGGTGGCGAACGCCAGCACGCCGAGGATTCTTCTAGCTCTTGTCGTTGTCATTGCTTCTGCGGTTGATGTTGCCTTTGACGTTCGAGCCGTAGAGCGAGCCGAGCACCGCAGCCTGATGCGGCCGAAGAGGGGCCCATGTCTGAGCGCAGCGAGTTTGGGCCCCGTGCCGCAGCAGGCGAGGAGCGCAGGGGACCGGCGCGGCGCAGCCGCGACGGCTCGCGTCCCGGCGGAGGCGGTTTTGGTGACTTTTGCCAAGACAAAAGTCACCCGCGCGACAGCGCGGAAGCTGTTGTCCTTGCTCTTCCCGGGCCTCCTGCTGAAAAGGCCGGAAGCAAAATCAAGGGCTTTCGCCCGCTGCGCGTGCGAGTTCCTTTTGACGGGCCAAAAGGAACCAAAATCCCTTCCGCCGGGACGCGATCCGGCCCGGCTACGCCGGCCCGGTCCCCTGCGCTTCTCGGTCAGCGGGGCACGCGGCCCAAACTCGCTGCGCTCAGACATGGGCCGCTCTTCGGTCCCGCTGCCCTGCGATGCTCGGCTCGCTCTACGGCTCGAAAGATCAAGGGCAGGAAGATCAAGAGCAACGGCAAAAGCAGAAGCAGAAAAGCATGGGCCAGCCGTGGCCGTAGGCTGCTTCAACGCTATTCGCAGCTTGTCCTCAGTACCGTTCACCAGTCATCGCTCCGGAACGGCGACGCCGGCAGCCCGCTGCCGCCGACAAGATTGGCCTCAACCGGCGCGTCGCTCCAGGCGTAGCGCACCGCGACAGGGATCGGCACCGCATCGCTGCGCACGAGCACCTTGCCGTCTTCGATCGTGGCGGTAGCCGGATGGAACACACGATCGGCGCCGGCCAGCCGGAATCCCCGCAGGCTTCCACCATCGCGCGCGGCGAGTCCGCCGGGCTCGAATGCGAGCGTCGCCACGCCGTCGTCAAAGTCCGCGCCCTTGAACACGGGGCCGCCGTGGACCAGCGACGCCCCGTAAGCCACGTGCCGCGCCACGAGCGCGAGCCGCTTGCCGACGTCCTGCTTGTTCTTCGGGTGGATGTCGTCGACGTCGCCGATGTCGATCGTCACCACTTCCCCAGTCGCGGGCAGCGACAGCGTCGCGCTCTGCGATTCGCGCAGCAGCGACCACGGGCTGGTATCGCCCCGGTCGCCGCCGGAATGCCAGCTCGCCAGCTGCACCCACAGGAACGGCAGCCGCGGCGAGTTCCACTGCGCGCGCCACTGGCCGATCATCGCCGGGAACTGTTCGCGGTACTTCAGCGCCTGTTCGACGCTGCCCGCGTTCGCCTCGCCCTGGTACCAGATCACACCGCGCACGCCGTAGGGCTGCAGCGGATGGATCATCGCGTTGTAGAGCAGCGTGGCGCGCTGGTTCTTGTCGTCGTCGAGCGCGAGCGCGCTGACGCTGGCGGGGCGGAATTTCCACGCGCCGGCCAGCGGACGGCGTTCGCCGCCCTGCGGCTGCACGAAAACTCCGTCGTCCGGGCCGTGGATGCCACCACCGCCGCCGGTGTCGGTCACGCGCACCGCGACCTCGTTCGCACCCGCGCGCAGCGCCGAGGCCGGCACGGCATAGCGGCGCGGCTGGTTGTACTGCATGTGGGTCGCGCCCACCTGCACGCCGTTGACCCAGGTGGTGTCGGAATCGTCGATGCGGCCGACGCCGAGTTCGACGCCCCGCCCTGCTTCGTCCGGCGACAGCATGAACGTGGTGCGGTACCAGGCCACGCCGTCCATGCCGTTCCAGCCGGCGCCTTCCCACAGGCCCGGCACCGGCAGCGTGTCCCACTGCGCATCGTCGAAGCCCGCCGCCTGCCAGCCGGCGTCGTCGGCCGGCAGCTGCCAGCGCGCGAGCCTGGCGCGCGCCTGCGCGAGCGCGGTCTCGTCGTCGGCCTTGAGCTGGCGCGCCAGTTCGGCCAGGCCGTCGCCGTCGATGCCCTGCGTGGCCGCGTCCATCCACGCCTCGATCGAGCTGCCGCCCCAGGTGCTGTCGATGATGCCGATCGGCACGCCTTCGGATGCGCGCAGTTCGCGCGCGAAGAAATGCGCGATAGCCGAGAAGCTGCCCGCCGCCGCCGGCGAGGACGCGACCCAGTCGCCGCCGGCGAGCTGCCATTCCGGCGCGCCCGACCACGACTTCGGGACCTTGAAGTGGCGGATCAGCGGATCGGTGGCGCGCGCGATCTCGGCCTCGGCATCGGCCGACTGCGAGATCGGCCACTCCATGTTCGACTGGCCCGAGGCCAGCCACACGTCGCCGACCAGCACGTCGCGCAGCTCGCGCGGCGCCTGGCCGTCGTCGATCCGCATCGCGTAGGGGCCGCCGGCCTTGCGCGGCGGCAGCTCGACCCGCCACGCGCCGTCGGCCCCGGCCCGCGCGTGAGCGCTATCACCCGCGAGCGCGACCGTGACGCGCGCGCCGGCCCCGGCGCGGCCCCAGACCCGGATCGGCTGGTCGCGCTGCAGCACCATGCCGTCGGCGAACACGCGCGGCAGCTCGACCGCCTGCGCGGAGGCGGCCAGCAGGAGCAGGGCGAGGCCAGAGGCGGTGCGGGGAAGTGGCCTGAGAGACCCTCCAACAGCCTCGGACTTGTCATTCCGAACGCAGTGAGGAATCTCGCCTTTCAGGGAAGATTTCTCGCTGCGCTCGAAATGACAGGTGGTCGACTCGAAATGACAGGGCTTCAGTTCGTGCCTCATCGCGGATCTCCATACCAGATGCCGCGCCCCTCGGTGCCGAAGTAGACGCGGCCATGCAGGCGGGGATCGCCCGTCACGTGGCGCATGATGCCGCCAAAACGCAGCGCATCATGGTCGATGCGCGTCCAGCGGCGGCCACCATTGTCCGAGCGGTGCAGACCGAGCCTGCCGTTGACCTCGCCGTAGACGAACAGCACCGGCGGATCGCCGTCGTTTGCCGGCCGGCCGAGCCCGACCGAATGCGCGTTGTCCACGCCCGGCACGCGTTCGAGTTTGCCCGGCGACCAGTGCAGCAGGCCGCGCCAGGACGCGGTGATCCAGGCTTCGCCCGTGCGCTGCGGGTGCGGGCGGATCTCGGGGCGGAACCAGTCGCCGACCTCGCCCACCTGCGCGTCCACCTCCACGAAGGACACGCCGCCGTTGCCGCTCACGTACAGCTTGCCGGCGATCGGGTCGAAGCCGTAGTACACCGCCTCGTCGACCCGGTCGGCTTCCACCACCGCGCCCTTCGGCAACCCTTTCACCGCCTGCCAGCGCCCGCCCATGTCGGCGGTGAGCCAGTGGCCGCCGCCGCGCGGCTGCCAGATCGCGCGCTCGCCGTCGGCGGCGAGGGTGATGCGGCCCGCGCCGTCGCCCTCGGGCGGCTCCTGCGCGAACGCGCTCCAGCTGCGCCCGCCGTCGTCCGACCACGCGCCGCGCACCGCGCCCTCGGGCCGGTTGTGGAAATACCCGGTGCGCACCATGCGCTGCGGCGCCTGCCCGGCGAAGGCGAGGCTTTCGGTGTTGGAGAAGCGCACGCCGGAAAAGCGCTGCTGCGAGGCGTCGAGGGCGTCGTGCACGAAGCCGTCGACGTCGCCGAGCCCGCTTACCAGGTGCGCGCCCTGCGGCGGGCTCAGCAGCGCCAGCGGCACGGTTTCCTCGAAGCCGCGCTGCTCGAACGTCCACTGCAGCGTGTCGCCGGCGTCGAACGCGCGCGCGTTGCGCGAGGCCCACACGCCGTAGCCGGTGACGAACCAGATGCGCTCGGGATCGTGCGGATCGATCTCGACGTCGGCCATCCAGTGCGGCTTGGCATCGAGGGTCCACGGCGCGGTCGAGTGGTCGAAGGCCGAACGCGCGAACGTCGCCGTCCAGGTGCGGCCGCCGTCGGTGCTGCGGTAGAGGTCGTCGTGCGGCACGTAGCGGCGGAAGGTGGTGGCGACGATCACGTCCGGATCGCGCGCGTCGACCGCCACCGCACCCCAGCCGAAGCCGCTGGCCTGCGCGGCGATGCGCGGCAGCGGCGTGATGTCGGTCCAGCTGCCGTCGGCGGGATCGAAGCGGTACACCGCGCCGTCGGCCATGTGGTTCGGACCCGGCTCGTCGCCGTAGCTCAGCAGCCAGCGTCCGCGCCCGTCGCGCACCATGTGGCTCGGGCGCAGGCCCACGGGTTGCCCGGGCACTGCCTGCCAGCTCGCGCCGCCGTCGTCGGAACGGTAGACGCTCGCTTCCTTCGTGGACACGCCGGCGTAGATCGTGCGCGAGGGCGTGCCGGCCGCACCGCTGCCGGGCTCGAACACGACGAAGGCGATGCCGATCGGCTGCTCCTCGCGCCAGGCCGCAGCCCAGGCGGCGCGCGACTTCGCGACCGCCGGGAAGCCGGGCAGCTCGCGCCAGCGCGCGCCGCCGTCGTCGCTGCGCCACAGGCCGTTCGCGCGCGTGCCGAAGAGCAGCACGCGGCCGTCGTTGGGATCCACCGCCAGGCGTTCGCCGTTGCCGCGCCCCTGCGCATTGCCGCCGAGCTTGAACGGCAGCGCCGCGCGCTGGAACGTGGCGCCGCGATCGCTCGAACGCAGGATCGCGCCATCGTCCCCGCGCTCGTGCAGGTAGGTGCCGACCGCGAGGTAGACGCGATCGGGATCGGACGGATCCAGCGCCAGGCTCTCGACGCCGAAGCGGCCCTTGTCCTCGGCGCCCATCCAGTCGAGCAGCGGCGTCCAGCGACCATCGGCCTCCCGTCGGTAGGCGCCGCCGATGTCGGTGCGCGCATACAGCAGGCCCGGCTCGGCGGGATGGAACACCAGCCCGCTGACGAAGCCGCCGCCGCCGATGGCGACGTTGCGCCATTGATAGGCCGCGTCCCGCGCCGACGCGGATAACGCGAGGCAGGCGCAGGCGAACAGCAGCCACGCCCACGCCCTTGAACACCGGTCCGTGCCTCGCACGGATCGCCCTGCCTGGAGCCTCATCGGCCAGCGCCCTCGCCCTAGCTGGTCAAGCCTCCGAGGATAGGGGGTGCAGACATGCCGTTCCAATGAAGAAATTCCTGACACGTATAGCACCGGGGAATGCTGCGTTGCGCCATCCGCTGGCGGACGGCGAAGTCTCCGCGGTCTGGAAAGCCATCCCGGACAAGCCTGTCATTTCGACCGCAGGGAGAAATCTTCTTCCCTCGCGCCGGACATGAGATTTCTCCCTGCGGTCGAAATGACAGGGCGGTTTTCTCCGGCTTTCTCCCTCATTCGGGAGAAAAAAAGCGGGGACCGCGCGGCAAGCCGCACGATCCCCGCCCATTGCGCACGCCCCGGCTTACCAGCGCGCGCGCAGCACCGCCGAATAGCGGCGGTCGTTCATGAAGTACGAACGCGCGTACAGCGTCTCGTCGATGTAGCCGTCGGCATACGGCCGCGGCCCCATCAGCACCTTGGTGATCGAGTCGGTCAGGTTGTTGGCCTGGATGCCGATCTGGATGTTGTCGTTGATGTTGTAGAAGAACGACCCGTCCAGCTGGCCGAAGTCGTCCGCCCACATCGGCAGCTGCAGGTTGGTCTCGCTGGCGGTCAGCAGGTAGCGCGAGCGCCAGTTGTACGCCAGGCGGAACGACCACGGCCCCTTCTCGTAGACGCCCACCACGTTGTAGGCGCGCTTGGACAGGCCTTCCAGCGGCAGGTTGTCGATCTGCGGGCGACGGGCTTCGGGATCGGTCGGATCGGGATTGGTGTTGCGTCCGCCCGAGCTGTCGACGTAGGTGTAGTTGGCCTGCACGCCGAAGCCGCTCAGCCAGCCGGGCAGGAAGTCGAAGAACTGGTTCCAGCCCACCTCGAAGCCCTGGATCCTGCCGGTGTCGAGGTTGTGCGGACGGGTGATCGCCCAGGTGATGCCACCGATCTCCTCGTCCCGCGTCTCGGTGACGAAGTAGCCCTCGACGTCCTTGTAGAACACGGTCGCGTAGAGCATGTTCGCCGGCCCGAAGTACCACTCCAGCGCGGTGTCGAACTGGTTGGCGCGCATCGGCTCCAGCTCGGGGTTGCCGGCACTGCCGGAGTAACCCTGCAGGTACTCGTAGCCGCAGGGCTGGTCGTCGTTCAACTCCGGCTGGCACTCGTCGCTGATCCCGACGCGCAGCGGCAGCCACGCCGTCATCTGCCGGAAGTCGGGGCGCGCGATGGCCTTGGACGCGGCGAAGCGCCACTGCAGCTTGTCGGTCAGGTGCAGGCGCAGGTTCAGGCTGGGCAGCACGTCGGTGTAGCTGCCGCGACTGTGGATGTCGAAGTAGCTGCCGTCGTACTGGTCGCGGATCTCCTGGATCAACCGGGCCTGGCCGCTCAGGTCCGGGATCTGGCCGAAGCCGTCGGTGCGCGTGCTGGTCTTGACGATGCGGACGCCGACGTTGCCGTCCAGGGTCTTGCCGCCGAAGACGCCGTCGTTCTCGAAGTACAGCACGCCGTACGCGGCCTGGGTGAGCTCGTCCTGGTAGTTGGTGTCCTGCGGGTTGAACACCGCCGGCAGCCAGCCGTCGAGCCCGGCGGCCATGCGGTCCGCGTACAGCCCCGGGAAGGCGGCGCCCGCGTTGGACAGCTCCACGATCGCGTTGGTCGGGTACCACAGGTTGCCCGGCACGTTGACCTGTCCGCGGAAGAAGTTGCCCATGGTGTACAGCTCGGAATACTGGGGCAGGTAGCGGTCGAGCCATGCCAGCTCGTTGCCACCGTCCCACGACCCGTACTGACCGGTCGCACCCGGGTCGAGCGTGGCCCAGGTCGCGCTGATCGGCTTCCAGTTGTCCCAGCCGCTGTCCTTGTTGATCTGGTTGCGCGACGCGACACGCGCGCCGAAGCGGGCGAAGCGCAGCCAGCTGCCGTCGTCGAAGGTGTACTCGAAGTCCAGCCTGGCCGCGCGCGACTTGCCGCGGTTGTCCTGCAGGTTGTCCATCGCCGCCAGCCACGAATACTGGGACTGGTCCTGCAGCTGCCCGTCGTCGGCCAGCTGCAGCGACGGGTACTTGCCGGTCAGGTCCACGTAGATGTCGCCGAGGAAGATGCTGGAGATGACGCTGAAGTCCACCGGCTTGCTGGACGATTCCACGTACTGGAAATCACCGCGCATGACCAGCTTGTCGGTCATGAAGTGGCGGAAGCCGGCCGACCAGTCGCTGGTCACCGTCTCCTGCCTGGACAGGCGGTTGGTGGTGCGGAAGGCGAGGCTGTACGGCCTCACGCCGCAGCACAGCGAGGTGATGTGGAGGTTCCGCTCGATTTCCTCCCAGGGCAGGCTCCAGTCGATCTCGCCGTCCGGGTCGAGGTTCACCCAGTCGATGTCGTTGCGCCTGCGGGTCACGTGGCCGCTCTGGAACACGCCATTGGCGTCGTAGGTGAACTGCGTGCCCGGCGCCGGCAGGATGTCGTTGTCGCGCCAGGCGCCGTCCGCGCCCTGCAGCTGGTCGCCGAACGTCATCGAATGCTCGCGCCACTGCATGTTGTACTTCGAGCGCAGGAACTGCGTATAGATTTCCGTGTTCTCGTTCGGCCGCCACTGGAACGCGAGCGCCATACCCTGGCGCTCGCGCTCGAAATCGAGCGTGCGCCAGTTGACGCCGCCGGGGATGGTCACCCAGTCGAAGCCGGTGCCCGCGAGAAGTTCGGGGTCGTTGCGGCGCTGGAAGGCCTCGATCTGGATGCCGTCCGAACGCGTGGCCAGCTCGGAGTACGAGAGGTTGGCCAGGAAGCCGAACTCGCCGGCGCCGGTCTCCCAGCGATCGCTGAACAGGATCGACCCGGAAGGATTGCCGCGCTTGGCGAAGTCGCCGTGGTTGTAGTCGAGGCTGGCGGCGACCTTGCGGCCGGGTTCGTCGAACGGCATGCGCGTGCGCAGGTTGACCGTGCCGCCGAGGCCGCCCTCGATGATTTCCGCCGACGGGTTCTTGTACACGTCCACGCCGGCCATCAGCTCGGACGGCACTTCCTCGAAGCTCAGGCCGCGGCCGCCGTTGGCGCTGAACACGTCGCGGCCGTTAAGCTCGCCGCGCACCTGGGTCAGGCCGCGGATCATCACGCCGCTGCCTTCGGCCGAGAAGTGGTCGGGATCGTCGCGCGCCAGGAAGTTGGTCACGGTCACGCCGGACACGCGCTTGAGCGTTTCGGTGACGCTGCGGTCGGGCAGCGCGCCGATGTCCTCGGCGGTCACCGAGTCGACGATCTGGCTCGCCTCCTGCTTGATCTCCTGCGCGCGCATCACGCTGCCGCGCACGCCCTTGACCACGACGGTGTCGAAATCGGTCGGGTCGGTCGCCGTGGAGGACGGCGCCGGGTCGCTGGCGACCTGCGCCCAGGCGGGCGCCGCCAGCATCGCGGCCACGCCCAGGGCAATGGCGCTGCGCCGGAACGTGCGTGCAGGATCGAAGCCTGCCGTCCGGGCCGCCGGACGGTGGTGATGGAGCGTTCGCATGATTTCCCTCCCGAGGATGCGCATCGAACAAATGGATTGTGGTCACCGGAAAACGCTGCAACGCCGACGGTGCAGCCGTCTGGCTGCCTGCGCCGGAAACCGATCGAAATTTGCGTAACCCTCCGACTGCGAACGCCCACGACCCCTTGCGACTCGTGTCCGTGCAGAAAACACGGCCGGCCCCCCGGCCACCCCCGTACCACAGTGCGATCTGTGCCGCTGCACGGAAAGGTATCGCTACCATTGGAGCGGCGTCAACGACATCCTCCGTCGACGCCGCGATCCGGTCAGATGAAACCTTTCCGCCATCGCCGCCTCCCCGCGGGAAAGGCGGCGCGCACGGCCCCGGCATGCGCCGGCGCCGGAAAAGAAGCGGGAATCGCCCAGTGCTGGAAGCGATTCCCGGAAACCCGGAGCGTGGCGTGCCGGCGCGCGAGCGGTCCCGCGCCGGCCGCTGCGGCTCAGAAGGTGAAGCGCAGCGTCGCCGCGTAGCGCCGGTCGTTCACGTACCACGAGGTGACGCGCCGGCCGGCCCCGTTCTGGTCCATGATCGTGCGCTGCTCGGCGTTGTTGAGGTTGTTCATCTCCAGGCCGATCTGCACGTTGTCGGAGAACCGGTAGAAGATCGAACCGTCGAGCTGGCCGAAGCTGTCGCTGTAGACCGGCAGCTTCCAGTTGACGTTGTTGTCGGTCTCCGCATCGGCGTCGGGGTCGTAGCTGCCGTTGTATCCATTGGGACCGACCGAGAGCAGGTATTCGCTGCGCCAGTTGTAGGCCAGGCGGATCTGCCACGGGCCCTTCTCATAGAACGCGGCGACGTTGTAGGCGTTCTTCGACAGGCCATCGGCCGGCAGGTCTCCGAACAGCGAACCATCGGTGTCGACAGGCGCCACGTCGATGTTGTTCGGCACCCTGGTCGAGCTGTCGATGTAGGTGTAGTTGGCCGACATGCCGAAGCCGTCGAACGGCGCAGGCAGGAAATCGAAGAACTGGTTCCAGCCGATCTCGGCGCCCTGGATCTTCGCGGTCCCCACGTTCACCGGGCGCGTGATCAGGTAGTTGTATTCGTTGCCGTCGGCGCCCGGATAGGCGACCAGCTCGGTCTGGCGACGGAAGTAGTCCTTGACGTCCTTGTAGAAGAGGTTGACCCACGCCATGCCGCCACGATCCGGCGCGAAGTACCACTCCAGCGACAGGTCGAACTGGTTGGCCTTCATCGGCTCCAGGTACGGGTTGTCGTAGGAACTGCCCGTCAGGTCGAGGTCGGTCACCGGCAGCGCGCTGCCATCGTCCGGCGGATCGATGCCGGGCCGGGTGCCCACATTGAGCATCTGGTAGGCCTGCATGTCGCTGAAGTTCGGCCTCGCGATCGCCTTCGATGCGGCGAAGCGCATGACCCAGTTCTCCGCGAACTCCCACTTCAGGTTGGCGCTGGGCAGGATGTCGGTATAGGAATTCTCCGCCGTCACCGGCACCGCCTCGCCCGCACCCAGGTAGGGGGCGTACGGCTGGTTCGGGTAGACCAGGTAGCCCGCCGCGCTGTTCTCGGTACGGACGACGCGCAGGCCGAAGTTGCCGTCGAGCAGCAGGTCGTCGACCGCGAAGTTGAGCATCGCGTAGGCGGCGTAGGTCTTCTCGCGCTGCTCGTTGCCCCATTGCGGGTCGGCCAGGTTGCGCGGCGCGTAGACGCCGGCGTAGCAGCACAGGTAGTACGGATCGGCGGCGCTGTGGATGGCCTGGTAGCTGTTCGGGAAGCCGAGCGCGGTCGCCAGGATCGGCGCGTAGATCGCGCCGGGGGTGTTGGCGTCGCCGCGGTAGAAGTTCTCGAACGTGGTCAGGTTGACCAGGCTCGAATTGACCTGGTCGTTGAGGTTCACGCCCGGCAGCGGCTGGTCGCCCGGCAGCGCCCACCATTGCATCCACGGCTGGATCACCGGCTGCCAGTCGTAGCCGGTGTCGATGCTGTGCGCGTCGCGGTCGGTCACGCGCACGCCGAACTTGACCGAATCGAAGAAGTTGCTGTCGAAGCTGTGCTTGAGGTCGGCGCGCCAGGCGATCTCCTCTGCCTCGTTGTCGTCCTGGTGGTCCATCGTGAACGCCCAATAGTAGTTATCGAGGTTCGCGGTGAAGGACTCGTCGACGCCGATCACCGGCCGGCCGCCACTGACGTCGATGTCGATGTAGGGAACGTTCAGGCCCAGCGTGACGGTGGAGTCCAGCGCCCGGGTGTCGGCCTTGATGTACTGGAGATCGGTCGAGAACTCGGTGCGATCGCCGATCAGCCACTTCAGGCCCGCCGAGAAGTCCCGGGTCTTGGATTGGCGATGCGAGGCGCGGATGTCCGCGCCCATCGGGATGTTGCCGTTCGAGGCCACGCGGCCGGACACGAAGACGTCGCCATCAAGTTCGTAGGGCTGGCTGGCGTCGAGCCGCATCTGCAGCGGGTCGTTGTCGAGGAAGATCGCGTCCTCGTACCACAGCTCGTCGTAGCTGCTCTGGAACGCGGTGGCGAACAGTTCGACGCGGTCGTTCGGGCGCCACTGCAGGGCCACGTAGGCGCCCTGGCGTTCGCGCTCGTAATCGAGCGTGCGCCAGTCGGCGCCGCGCGGGATCCACACCGGGTCGCCGCTGCCGTCGCCGTCGAGATCGGCGTTGGCGTTGTTGAAGAACGGGCGCACGAACATGCCGTCGGTACGCGTGGCCAGTTCCGAATGCGCGATGTCGACCAGGATGCCGAAGTCGCCGGCATCGGTGCTCCAGCGGTTGCTGTACAGGATCGAGCCCGAGGGCTTGAGCTTGTCGGCGAAGTCGCCGCGGTTGGCGCTGAAGGACATGCCGAACTTGCTGCCCTCGAAATCGAAGGGCATGAAGGTGCGCAGGTCGACCGTGCCGCCGAGACCGCCCTCGATCATCGCGGCGGTCTGGTTCTTGTACACGTCGACGCCGGCCATCAGTTCCGACGGCACGTCCTGGAAGCTGAGGCTGCGGCCGCCGGAAGCGGAGAAGCTGTCGCGGCCGTTGAGCTCGGAGCGCACCTGGGTCAGGCCGCGCACGGCCACGCCGGCGCCTTCGGCCGAGAAGTGCTCGGGGTCGCCGACCGACAGGAAGCGGTCGATGGTGATGCCGGGGATGCGCGAGAGGGTCTCGGTGACGCTGCGGTCAGGCAGCGCGCCGATGTCGAGCGCGGTGACCGAATCGACGAAGGTGTCGGCGTCGCGCTTGATGTCCTGGGCGCGGTAGACCGACGCGCGGATGCCCTTGACCACGACCGCGTCGAGATCGGTGGCGGCCTCGCCGGCGGGGGTGGCATCGGCCTCCTGCGCGTGGGCGGTACCGAGCAGCATGGCCGCGACGCCCAGGGCGATGGCGGAGCGGCGGAGCGTGCGGATGGCGTCGGAGCCTGCCGGACCAGCGGCTGGTCGGCGGTTGCGGAGCATTGACATGGCGTTCCCCTCCCAAGGACACATGACAAGCGGATCGAACTGGTTTCTGGCCGCCTCGGCCGCGGAACGTGTTACCGCTAACCGGGCGGTGACAGCGCTTGACATCGACGGTTGCGGCGGAGCATAGGAGCGTCGAGCAATGCTCGACCAATGAAATTTTGCTTCTCGTCTATTTTTTTCTGGAATACCTTGGGTCGCCGGCTCGAAGAGCCGTTCCGCGACCGTACGCGCAAAGGTGCTTCGCTCAGACGAGGGGACGCTCCGGAGTGCGATGCGGGAGGAAGCCGAAAAAGGCAGGGCCAGGGAGGACGGCCTAAGGAACAGGAAATCCGCCGGAGCGGAGCGGTCAGCCGCCGCGCGTCGCGTTCGGCGCGGGCAGCGGCGGATAGATCCGGCGGGCGGTCTCGCGCAGGGTGTCGAGCATGCGGGCCACGCCCGGCGACGGCGTCTTGTCGCGGCGGCGGATGATGCCGAAGTACTCCATGCGCACGCCCAGGTCGATCGGCAGGACCTGCATCTGCGCGGTCTGCAGGTAAGGCGCCACCGACTCGGTCGGCAGCGCGGTGAGCAGGTCGCTGTGGCGCAGCAGGTGGATGATGACCGGCAGCGACGAGGTTTCCACGAGGTTCTGCGGCGAGCGCAGCCCGTACTGGTGGAACACCGCGTCCAGCCGCGTGCGCAGCACGCTGCCGCGGGGCGGCATGATCCAGCCGTGGTCCTGCAGGTCGGCGTGGCGCACCGTCTCCATCGCGGCCAGCGGATGCCCGCTGCGGGCGATGACCGCGTGCGGTTCGTCGGCGAGCGGTTCGAACTCCAGTTCGTCGGCGCCTTCGGGCCCCATGATGCGGCCGATGACGATGTCCAGCTGGCCGTCGAGCAGGCGCGCGACCAGCGGCCGGCTGTAGTCCATCTCGACCTCGACCAGGAGGCCCGGGAAGTCCCGCTTCACCGCGGCGACGGCCTGCGGCACCAGGGTCGTGCCCGGGTTGACCACGGTGCCGATCGACACCTGGCCCAGCCGCCCCTCGCGCAGCGCGGCGATCTCCTCGCGGGCGCGCTCGATCTCCGACAGCGCCGAGCGCGCGCGCCGCACCATCGCCAGGCCGAAGGTGGTCGGTTCGACGCCACGGGCATGGCGCTCGAACAGCGGCACGCCGAGCAGGCCTTCCATTTCCGCCAGCAGCTTGGAGGCCGCCGGCTGGGTCATGTTCGCGGCCTCGGCCGCGCGCAGCACCGAACGCTGCTCGTACAGGTGCAGCAGCAGGGCGAGGTGCCGGGTCTTGAGCCGCGTCGCGGCGGACCATCCCGTGGCGGCTTGCACCATGACGAACTCCCGGTCGTTGATCTATTCGTTGGGGGAATAGCGTACGACGAAAATTTCATTTGCCGTACATACCACCACCACGCGAGGCTATGCCCGGCTTTCGCGGAGGCGGCCCGGACGGGCAATCTCCGTGCACGCGGCAACCCGCCGGAACAGGCGGGCGCCGCGTCGAGCCATGTGGACAGGGACCGGGAGGAACACTCGAATGACGCGATCGCGGCCTGGCGATGGCCACGCCCATGCACCCGCCCGGCCCCCGGCGCGGACGGCGACCGGCCGCGACCGCTGACGCACGAGAGGACGACATGGACCGCCATCCCCCGCCCCTCCGCCTGCCCCTGATCGCCATCCTGCGCGGCATCACGCCCGACGACATCGCTGTGCACGTCGGCGCGCTGGTGGACGAGGGCTACGACACGATCGAGATCCCGACCAATTCGCCGGATTGGGCGCGCAGCGTCGCGATCGCCGTGCGCGAGTGCGGTGCGCACGCGACCATCGGCGCCGGCACCGTGCTCGAAGCCGCGCACGTCGACGCGCTGCTGGCCGCGGGCGGCACGCTCGCGGTCACGCCCAACGTGCGTCCGGCGGTGATCGGCCACGCGGTCGAACGCGGCCTGCAGGTCGTGGCCGGCTTCGGCACCGCCAGCGAGGCCTTCGACGCGCTCGAGGCCGGCGCGCAGTCGCTCAAGCTGTTCCCGGCCTCGGTCTACGGCCCGGCGATGGTGCGCGCGCTGCGCAGCGTGCTGCCGCCGGTGCCGCTGTACGCGGTCGGCGGCATCACCCCCGAAACCCTGCCCGTCTATCTCGATGCCGGCTGCCAGGGCGCCGGCATCGGCGGCGAGCTCTATCGCCCCGGGCAACCGGTCGAGTACACGCGCGCGCAGGCGCGGCGCTTCCGCCAGGCGTGGCTGGAGCACGCCGCATGAAGATCACGCGACTGACCACCTGGCACGCGCCGCCGCGCTGGCTGTTCCTGAAGATCGAGACCGACGCCGGCATCAGCGGCTGGGGCGAACCGGTGATCGAGGGCCGCGCCGCGACGGTCGAGGCGGCCGTGCACGAACTGGGCGACTATCTCGTCGGTCGCGATCCATCGCGCATCAACGACCTGTGGCAGGTGCTGTACCGCGGCGGCTTCTACCGCGGCGGCTCGATCCTGATGAGCGCGATCGCCGGCATCGACCAGGCGCTGTGGGACATCAAGGGCAAGGCGCTGGGCGTGCCCGTGTACGAACTGCTCGGCGGCCTGGTGCGCGATCGCATGAAGACCTATCGCTGGGTCGGCGGCGACCGCCCGGCCGACATCGTCGCGCAGATGCAGGCCTACCGCGCGCAGGGCTTCGACACCTTCAAGTTCAACGGCACCGAGGAACTCAAGCTGATCGACAGCCCGCGCGCGATCGACGCCGCCGTGGCCAAGGTCGCCGCGGTGCGCGAGGCGGTGGGCGATGCGATCGACTTCGGCATCGACTTCCACGGCCGCGTCAGCGCGCCGATGGCGCGCGTGCTGCTGCGCGAGCTGGCGCCGTTCAGGCCGCTGTTCGTCGAGGAACCGGTGCTGCCCGAGCAGTGGGAGTACTACCGCCCGCTGTCGGACGCCACCTCCATTCCGCTGGCCGCGGGCGAGCGCATGTACTCGCGTGCGGAGTTCAAGCCGGTGCTCGCCGCCGGCGGGCTGGCGCTGCTGCAGCCGGACCTGTCGCACGCCGGCGGCATCACCGAATGCGTGAAGATCGCGGCGATGGCCGAGGCCCACGACGTCGGCCTCGCCCCGCACTGCCCGCTCGGCCCGGTGGCGCTGGCGGCCTGCCTGCAGGTGGATTTCGTCAGCTGGAATGCGATGCTGCAGGAACAGAGCATCGGCATCCACTACAACGAGGGCGCGGACCTGCTCGACTACGTGCACAACAAGGACGACTTCCGCTGCGACGACACCGGCAGCATCGCCGCGCTGCCCAAGCCCGGCCTCGGCGTGGAGATCGACGAGGAACTGCTCGCGCGCGCGGGCCGCGAGCCGCCGCGCTGGCGCAACCCGCTCTGGCGCCACGGCGACGGCAGCGTCGCGGAATGGTGAGCCGGTGAGCGCAGGCCGCGACGCCATCGCGACGGCGGCCCTGGCCGTGGACAGCCGCTGCCAGCTCGGCGAGGGCATCGTCTGGGACGAGCGCGCGCAGCGGCTGTACTGGACCGACATCCTCTCCAGCCGGCTGTGGATGCACGCGCCGGCCAGCCACACGACGCACTCCTGGGACCTGCCCGAACCGCTGGGCTGCCTGGCGCTGTGCGACGACGGCGACCTGCTGCTGGCGCTGGCCAAGTCGATCCGCATCGCGCAGGCGCCGCGCGCGGGCGCGCCGCTCGCGCTGCGCACGCTCGCCGCGCTCGAACCGGAGCTCGGGCGCGACACACGCAGCAACGACGGCCGCTGCGACCGCCACGGCAACTTCGTGTTCGGCACCAAGGACGAAACCGGCGCCGCGCCGCCGCTGGGCGGCTTCTACCAGTTCTCGCACGCGCACGGCCTGCGCCGGCTGCCGTTGCCGCCGGTCGCGATCCCGAACTCGATCTGCTTCTCGCCGGACGGGCGCACGCTCTACTTCTGCGACACCGTGGCCCCGCGCATCCTGTGCGGCGACTACGATCCCGACGCCGCGGCGGTCGCGAACGTGCGCGTGTTCGCCGAGGTCGAGGGCGGCAAGGCGCCCGACGGCTCGACCGTCGATGCCGAAGGCTTCGTCTGGAACGCGCAGTGGGACGGCGCGCGCGCGGTGCGCTACGCGCCGGACGGGCGCGTGGACCGCGTCGTCGCCATTCCCGCGGGCATGCCTTCGTGCTGCGCGATCGGCGGCGCCGGCTTCGATACGCTGTACGTGACCACCGCGCGCGAGGAGATGGACGCGGACGCGCTCGCGCGCGCGCCGACGGCCGGCGGCGTCTTCGCCCTGCCGCTGGCGGCCGGCAGCGGCCGGCCCGAACCCCGGTTCCGCACGTCATGATCGCGGTCGACTGGGGCAGCACCAACCTGCGCCTGTACCGGCTCGACGCCGGCGGCCGGCTGCGCGAGCGCCGCCGCAGCGACCGCGGCACGCTGGCCAGCGCCGGCCACTTTGCGTCCGTGCTCGCCGCGGAGACCGTCGGCTGGGACGACGAACACATCCTGCTGTGTGGCATGGTCGGCGCCCGCGGCGGCTGGCACGAGATGCCCTACCTGGACTGCCCCGCCGGCGTGCACGATCTCGCCCGGCACCTGCAGCGCTTCCATCCGCCGGGCTTCGACGGCCGCGAGCTGTGGATCGTGCCCGGCCTGCGCGATACCGCCTCCGACACCGTGCCGGACGTGATGCGCGGCGAGGAAACGCAGCTGGCCGCGCTGCTCGACGCGCTGCCCGCGGGCGTCCACCAGGCCTGCCTGCCCGGCACCCACAGCAAATGGGCGACGATCCGCGACGGACGCATCGAGCGCATCCACACCGCGATGACCGGCGAGCTGTATGCCGTGCTGCGCCGGCACAGCATCCTCGGCGCGCTGATGCCGGAGGACGACAGCCGCTTCGATGCCTACGCCTTCGAAGCCGGCCTGCGCCGCAGCGCCGAACCGGGCGGGCTGCCGCACCACCTGTTCGGCGTGCGCACCACCGGCCTGTCCGGGCAGTTCGCCGACAGCGCGCTGCCGTCCTACCTGTCGGGCCTGCTGATCGGCCACGAACTGCAGGCCGCCCTGCCGTCCGCGGACGGTCCGCGCCCGGCGCAGGTCCATCTGGTCGGCAGCGAACGCCTGCTCGCCGCCTACGCGCACGCGCTGACCGCGCTCGACATCGGCGTGCAGCGGCATTCCGAGGATCTCGCCGCGCGCGGACTGCAGGCACTGTGGCGGCACCGCAGTCATGCCGCGGCGATCGCGGGATGACGGCGGCTTCTTTCGCGGCTTCAGATGCGGCCGCTTTCCGGTTCTTTCGACAGTCGCTCGGACCAACAGGAGAGCCGCCCACATGAAGACTCGAGCCGCCGCACTGCTGCTGGCCTGCCTCGCCGCCACCGGCGTCGACGCGGGCGAGGCCGTCTTCGTCGACGTGCACTACCGCGGCGACGATGGCGGCCCGGTGCCGGGCGAAACGCAGTACCGCAACCCGGTGATCGCGGGCTTTTATCCTGACCCCTCGGCGATCCGCGTCGGCGACGACTTCTATCTCGTCGCCTCGAGCTTCGGCTACTTCCCCGGCCTGCCGCTGTTCCACAGCACCGACCTGGTGTCGTGGCGGCAGATCGGCAACGCCATCGACCGTCCCGGACAGATGCCCTACGGCGACGGCGAGGCGCTCACGCGCGGCCTGTTCGCGGCGACGATCAGCCATCGCGATGGCCGCTTCTACATCGCCAACACCTGCTTCTACTGCCCCGGCCGCGGCATGGGCAACTTCGTGATCACCGCCGAAGATCCGGCGGGCCCGTGGTCGGACCCCGCGTGGCTCGACTTCAACGGCATCGACCCCTCGCTGTTCTTCGACGACGACGGCCGCGCCTGGCTGGTGCACAACGACGTGCCGGAAGGCGAGATGCGCTACGACGGGCATCGCGCGATCTGGCTGCGTGGCTTCGACGCGGAGACGCTGGCGCTCACCGGCGAGGCGATCCAGCTGGTGGACGCGGGCGTGCACCCGCAGAGCAATCCCGAGCACGTCGAAGGCCCGCACCTGTTCCGGCGCGGCGACTGGTACTACCTCACCGCGGCCGAGGGCGGCACCGGCGAACAACACGCGCAGATGGTCTGGCGCAGCCGCGCCGTCACCGGCCCGTACGAAGCATGGCCGGGCAACCCGACGCTGACCCAACGCGACCTCGATCGCGCACGCCGCGACCCGGTCACCTCGACCGGGCACGCGCAGTTCATCGCACTGCGCGACGGCTCGTGGTGGGCGGTGTTCCTCGCCACGCGGCCGTATCGCGGCAACCAGTACAACCTCGGTCGCGAAACCTTCCTGCTGCCGGTCGAATGGCGGGACGACTGGCCGCTGATCCTGCCGCGCGGCGCGCGCGTGCCGATGGTGGCGCAGCGCCCGGCGCTGCCGCGCAGCGCACAGCCGCGGCCGACCACGGGACCGATGGCGTGGACGGAGCGATTCGACGCGAAGGTCCTGCCGCCGCAGTGGCTGATGCTCGATCCACCGAAGGACGCCTGGTTCGCCACCGGCGACGGCGGCCTGCGCATCACGCCGTCGTCGACGCCGCTGGGCGGCCACGGCGGCGGACAGCCCGCCTACCTCGGCCATCGCCTGCAGCACCACAACGCCACCATCGCCGCGACGCTCGACCCCGCCGCGCTCGATGCGGGCGAGCTCGCCGGCCTCGCGCTGCTGCAGAACGAGGACCATCACTACGTCGCCGGCATCGAACGCGCCGGACGCGGTGCGACGCTGGTGCTGCTGCGCCGCGCCGGCAGCGACGAACCGGAAGCCGGCCGCGAACTCGCGCGCGTCCCGCTGCCGAGCGTGCCGGACCACATCTCCCTGCGCCTGCGCCTCGCCGCGCCGCGGCTCGACGTCGACTACGCGCTCACACCCGACGACTGGAAGCCGCTGGCCAGCGGCCTCGACGCCAGCCTGCTCAGCGTCGACACCGCCGGCGGCTTCATCGGCAACACCTTCGGGCCGTACGCGGTGCAGCGCGATGGCCAGCCGTAGGGACCTGTTCAAGGCGGTCGCGTCCTATGAACAGATCGTGTGGACTGCGATGACAACGGCGCGTTTGAACTGTCCCGAGTCGCGCCGCTGCATTCGCACGGTTTTTCATGCCCTCTGGAAGCAACCCGGCAGATTCCATCAGGCCTCGTCCGTAGGCGCGATCGGATCCCCGATGCCCACGCTGCACGCCCGATCGTCCGGGCTTGCAGGTTCGGCCCGGGATCGCGCTGCACCCAGCATGCTGCGCAGTACCCCGTCACGCCTGATCAGCGCGTGATACAGCGCGGCGCCCAGATGGGCGAGAAAGACGAAGAACAGCAAATAGGCCAGGACGCCATGTGCCGTGCGCAGCCAGGCGAACGCCAGGGCGTTCTCCGGCAGGATTGCGGGCAGACGCAGGTCACTGGCCAGCATTACCGGGGAGCCTCCGGCCGACAGCATCGCCCAGCCGAGCAGTGGCATCGCGATCATCAGCGCGTAGAGCAGCCAGTGCGAGAGATGTGCGGCGATGCGCTGCAATCCCGGCAGGTCGGATGGCAACGGTGGCGACGGATTCCGCAGGCGCACGAACAGGCGCACGATGGCCAACAGCAGGATTGCGATTCCCAGCGGCTTGTGGATCGCCAGCAGCCACTGGTGTTTCCCGCTCACCGTGGCGACCATGCCCACCCCGATGAACAGCATGGCCAGGATCAGGGCCGCCATGACCCAATGCAGCACGCGCTGGGTCAGGCTGTAGGAGGTTCGCATCGCGTTCATCGGACGACCTCCGGATCGGCGCCGGCAGGCGCACCGGCGCCCGGAACGTTCGCCCGTTCGCCGGTGCGGCGCAGATGGGATCTGGCATACGTTGCCGAACGCGCGGACAGCAGCGGGTCGTCGGAAACGGCGATGCCGGCAGGCAGCACGGTCGGGTCGTAGTTGATGTCGCGGCATGGTCCACTGTCCTGCGGCTGTTCGCTGTCGAGAACCAGGAGGCCGGCATCGATGGTGGTGCGATCGGCCGGCCATGTCCTGGTGGCGTCGTTCGTCGGATCGCCCGGTTCGGCAAGCGTTACCAGCAGGCGCCAGCGCTGCGGACCCGCGAGCAGGCGTTGTTGCAGATCGCGGATCAGGTAGTCCTCTTCATCAGCTGGCGCGATCGCCGCGTCAACCGCTTCCGGTGCCATTCGCCAACGGACCGCACGGCGTCTTCCTTCGGCATCGACGAAATGGAACGCGTTGAGTCCGTAGTAGCTGTCGGTGACGAAACTGGCCGAGGGCCTGGCGGCCTTGGCCCAGGCGCGGAATGCAGCGGTTTCCGGGTGCGCGGCGAAGAAGGCGGCCAGCTTGGCCGGGTCCGGTTTGCCCGTGGCCGGATCCTTCCGGCTGGCGACCAGCTGTTCATGGAACGCTTGCGGCGTGGCCACCGGGAACACCGGCATGTTGTTCATCCCCGTGCGCCACTGCTGCCCGTTCGCCAGGTTGAAACGCAGCGCCATGCTGCGGACCGGCGCACTGCTGTCCGACGCGTAGGGGTTGCCGCCGGGGATGGAAAAACGGCCCACGACCGGCGTGCGGCCGGCCGCGAACACCGGGGCAACGGAATACGCGCTGGCGTTGCCGTTGCCCTCGAAATAGCCGGCCACGCAGACCCCCTTGGCGTGGTTGCGGCGGAAGCCGGGATGTTGACCACCCGCCTGCTGCAGTTCATCGACGATGAGATCCGGCGCCAGCCGGTGCGGCGTCAGCCAGCCGCCGACAAAGGCGAAGGCCGCCGCCGCACAGGCGACGGCGGCGGCGACGACCGACCAGCGCGCGCCGTTTCCGGGCGGACGGGCGGGAGGGGCGGGATCGTGCATGCAAGTGCTCCGTGGCCGGGTCGGCCGTGATGGGGTCTCCCAGCCAGACGCCGCCAGCGGCGACTTATTCCCTGCCGTGGAATAATTTTCTTCCTGCGGCGTCCTGCAACGTGAAGCCACCCGCGACCAGGCCCATGCCCGTCCACGCGTTCGACGAACAACTGAGCGAACTGCTGCCCCGGCTGCGGCGCTTTGCGCTGTGGTTGACCCGGGACCTTTCCGGCGCCGACGACCTGGTGCAGTCCACGATGGAACGGGCGCTGTCCACCACCGCCGCAAAGCGCGAGGAAGGCGACCTGCGCGCCTGGCTGTTCCGCATCCTCTACCGGCAGTTCCTCGATGCCCGGCGCCGATCGCAGCGCTACGCGTGGCTGCTGGGACGGTTGCGCGAGGAACCGGAACCCCAGTGGCCCTCGGCCGAACGCGAAGCGCTGGCGCAGTCCGCGCTGGCCGCATTCGGCCGCCTCACTTCCGGGCAGCGCAACCTGCTGCTTTGGGTGACGGTGGAGGGACTCAGCTACCAGCAGGTCGCCGATATCCTCGACGTGCCGATCGGCACCGTCATGTCGCGCCTGTCCCGTGCCCGCCAGGCCATGCGCCGATATGGCGACGGCGACCAACCCATTCCTTCGGTGCGGCTTCTCAAATGACTACGCCTCCCAGCGAACAGGACATCCATGCCTACGTCGACGGGCGCCTCGACGGCGAACGCCGCGAGGCGGTCGAGCACTATCTCGCGCGTCATCCCGAGCGCGCCCTCGAGGTGCAGGCCTGGCAGCGTGACTCGCAACGCCTGCGCGTGCTGTTCGGTGGCGTGCAGGCGCTGCCGGACAATCCCGCATTGCATCCCGCGGCAATCCGGAAACGGCAACAGGAACGACGGCTGCACTGGCGCTCGCTGACCGCCGCCGCGGTACTGTGCCTGGGGCTGGGCGGTCTCGGCGGCTGGCAGGCCCGTGACATGCGGAGCGAAACCGCCGTGGCGCCCATGGCCGATGCCATTGCGGCCTATCGCCTGGTGGCGATGGACAGCGCCGCACGCCCGGACCTCGTGCCGCAGAACGACGGCGAGATGCAGGCCTGGCTCGATGCCCATTTCGAACACGCCGCACGTCTGCCGAATCTGGGCGCGGCCGGCTTCCGGGCGGTCGGCGGCCGCTTGTTCGCCACCGACCAGGGCCCCGCGGCGATGGTGCTCTACCGGAATGCCGCCGGCCATGCGATCAGCTTCTACGTCCGCCCGCCCGGTCCGCGGAACCGCCTGCTGCCCGCCGGCCAGCGAACCGAAAGCGGACTCGTGGCGCAATACTGGTCCGGGCAAGGCTACAACTACGCGATGGTCAGTCGCGACGACGGATCGGCCCCGCAGGTGGTGGAGCAGGCGCTGCAGCGGGCAATCTGATTCCACGCAACCGCGATCCGGACGAAGTCGAGTCCTTCCCGGCGACTTCGCAGCCGAACCGGATCGCCGCATGGAGTCCGCCCACGATCGGCCGTTCCGCTTCGGTCGTGTGCGGCCCCGAAGCCATTGACAAGCAGCGCAGGCTACATCCCCGCGTAGTTGGGCCCGCCGCCGCCCTGCGGCGCCACCCAGACGATGTTCTGCTTCGGGTCCTTGATGTCGCAGGTCTTGCAGTGCACGCAGTTGGCGAAGTTGATCTGCAGCCGCTCGTTGCCTTCCTCGCCCACGAACTCGTACACCGCCGCCGGGCAGTAGCGCGCCTCCGGGCCGGCGTACTCCTTCAGGTTCACCTCGACCGGGATGCTCGCGTCCTTCAGCTTCAGGTGGCTGGGCTGGTGTTCGTCGTGGATCGTGCTCGACAGGAACACCGAGCTCAGGCGGTCGAAGCTCAGCACGCCGTCGGGCTTCGGGTAGGCGATCTTCGTGTGCTTCGCCGCCGGCTCCAGGCAGGCGTGGTCGGGCTTGTCGTGGCCGATCGTCCACGGCGGATTGCGGATGCCGAGCTTCGGCAGCAGCCACTGCTCGATGCCGGTCATCAGCGTCGCCAGGGTCCGCCCCTTCTTGAACCACTGCTTGAAATTCTTCGACTGCCGCAGCTCGGCGTGCAGCCAGCTCTTTTCGAAGGCGTCCGGATACGCGGTCAGCTCGTCCTGCGCACGGCCCTCGCCCAGCGCCGCGAACGCGGCCTCGGCGGCGAGCATGCCGGTCTTGATCGCGGCGTGGCTGCCCTTGATCCGGCTGGCGTTGAGGGTGCCCGCCTCGCAGCCGACCAGCGCGCCGCCCGGGAACACCAGCTTGGGCAGCGACAGCAGGCCGCCGGCGGTGATCGAGCGCGCGCCGTAGCCGATGCGCTTGCCGCCCTCCAGGTGCTTGCGGATCGCCGGGTGGGTCTTGAAGCGCTGGAACTCCTCGAATGGGCTCAGGTACGGATTCGCGTAGTCGAGGCCCACGACGAAGCCGACCGTGATCTTGCCGTCCTCGGCGTGGTAGAGGAACGAGCCGCCGTAGGTGTCGCTGTCCAGCGGCCAGCCGGCGGTGTGCACGACCAGACCCGGCTGGTGCCTGTCGGGATCGGCCTGCCACAGTTCCTTGAGGCCGATGCCGTAGGCCTGCGGATCCCTGCCGGCGTCGAGCGCGTAGCGTTCGATCAGGCGCCGGCCGAGGTGGCCGCGCGAGCCCTCGGCGAAGATCGTGTACTTCGCCAGCAGCTCCATGCCCAGCTGGAACTCGGGCGTAGGCTCGCCGTCCCTGCCCAGGCCCAGGTTGCCGGTGGCCACGCCCTTCACCGCGCCGGCGTCGTCGTAGAGCACCTCGTCGGCGGCGAAGCCGGGGAAGATCTCCACGCCCAGCGCCTCGGCCTGTGCGCTGAGCCAGCGCGTGACCGCGCCCAGCGAGGCGATGTAATTGCCGTGGTTGTTGAAGCAGTCGGGCAGGAAGAAGGCGGGCGTCGACTTCGCGCCGGTCTCGTCGAGGAACAGGAACTCGTCGCGGGTGACGGCCTGCTTCAGCGGCGCGCCCTTCTCCTGCCAGTCCGGGAACAGCTCGGACAGCGCGCGCGGATCCATGATCGCGCCCGAAAGGATGTGCGCGCCGGGCTCGGAGCCCTTCTCCAGCACGCAGACCGAGACCTCGCGCCCCGCTTCGGCGGCCAGCTGCTTGAGTCGGATCGCCGTGGCCAGTCCGCCGGGGCCCGCGCCGACCACGACCACGTCGTACTCCATCGATTCGCGCGGGCCGTAGGTGGTCAGCAGGTCTTCGGGCGTCATGGGGCTTTGCTCCTCGCGGGGCATGGCGGGCGTCGGGAAGGTCGCCTGCGGCGCGCGGATCGTCTCCGCCTGCGGCGCGGGCATCGGCCTGGGGCGACTATCGTACCGTGCGCCACCGCATCGCCCCAGACGCGAGGCCCGCGGCGGCGATTGCCGCGGCCGCGCGCAGCGCCGAGAATCGCGCCATGGACATCTTCAAGAGCTTCACCCTCGAGGCCGCGCACCGGCTGCCGAGCGTGCCGCCGGGCCACAAGTGCGCGCGCCTGCACGGACACTCGTTCGGAGTGGAACTGCACGTCTCCGGCGAACCCGGCGCCGACAGCGGCTGGGTGATGGACTTCGCCGACATCAAGGCCGCCTTCCGGCCGCTGTACGAGCAGCTCGACCACCACTACCTCAACGACGTGCCCGGCCTGGAGAATCCGACCAGCGAGCGGCTGGCCGTCTGGATCTGGGACCGGCTCAAGCCGACGCTGCCCGCGCTCAGCGCGGTGGTGGTGCGCGAGACCTGCACGTCGGGCTGCCGCTACGCGGGGGAGTAGTCCCTCTCTTGCGGGCGCGCTTTCAGGTGCCCCATGCAAGTCATTGATTTTGCTTGATCCTGAACGCCTGGTTGCCGTTCGTCGGCTCGATGTTGCAATGCAACATCACCCCATCTATGCTGCACCGCACAAACCGGCAATCCGCGCCGGCTGATCGACAGGAGATCACCATGAGCTACCAGTACAACGACCAGTTCGCGGCCGCGACGCGCCAGTTCGCCGACACCGCCGCCCGCATCAACCAGCTGACCCTCGACAACGTCCAGAAGGCGTTCGGCCTGCAGCTGTCCACGCTCGAAGAGAACGCCGAAGCCACCTTCTCGTTCCTCGGCGAAGCCGCGGACGTGCGTGACTTCGACGGCCTGAAGACGCTGTTCCCGAAGGGCGTGCAGGTTGCCCGCGAGAACGCCGAGCGCGCCCTCAGCGCCGGCCAGGAAGTCTTCGGCGCCACCGTGAAGACCAACGAAGCCATCGCCGAGATCGCCAAGTCGCAGCTCGAGTCGGCCACCGTCAAGGCGCAGGCCGCGGCGGAGAAGGTCGTGGCTTCGGCGGCGAAGACGACCAAGCGTCGCTGATCCGCGAAAGCTGTTCCCCAAGACGGCGCGTCCCCTCCCCTCGTCGCGCCGACGCAGGAAACCCGGCAGCCCAGGCTGCCGGGTTTTTTGTTGCGCGTTGCTTTGGCAGGGGCGCGCAATGCGGCTGGACTGGCTTCGGGGTTGCCCCCACCCCAACCCTCCCCCGCAAGCGGGGGAGGGGGCAAGAGCATGTGGCTTTTCGGCTCCCTCCCCCGCTTGCGGGGGAGGGTTGGGGCGGGGGCCAGCCAGCCCGCCGCGCTATGGCAGATCCGCGTTGAACTGGATCCGCTGCCCCGGCACCAGCCGGTCGCTCTCGATGCCGATCTCCAGCGCGCCCGGCTGGTGCGGACCGATGCAGGCTTCGAACGTTTCCCCGCTTCCGGGCAGCAGTCCCTTCAGCGACGCCTCCGCACGCTGGCCGTTGGCCGCCGGCCAGGCGTCGTGGTAGATCGGCGCGATTCCTTCATTACGGATGTCCATGCGGACGCAGTCACCGTTGCTGGCGAGACCGGTGATGCGGAACGCGTAGCCGGTCGCCATCGCCGCCTGTTTGATCCGCGCGCGGGTCTGGTAGCGCGGCTGGTCGTTGCCGATCATGTAGGTGATGCGGTACTGCGCCGCGAACGATTCGAAGCTGCGGCCATACGGGCCATCCGGGTAGTCCAGCACGTGCTGCTGGTCGTAGTCGCTGTAGTAGTTGAACTCGCCGCCGGCGGGACTGTCGTGGTGGCGCTGTTCGCCGAAGAACAGCCAGGCCCAGCGGTTGTATTCCTGGTCGTTCCCGGAATGGGATTCGTGCATGAACGAATCGTCGAACAGCCCGAAGCGCAGCTGCCGCAGCGCGGGCACCGCGGAGAACGGCGAATAGGTGGAACTGGCCGCGTCGATCGACAGCGACCACGGGGTCTGCGCGAACGTCGCGCCCAGGTGCTCGAGGAACTGCTGCTGGAAGGCCTTGGACGGGAAGGTCTGGCCCAGCGTCAGCGGGCCGTCCCAGAGGTGGTACTCGGCATATGAACCGAAGCCGGCCTGCAGGAAGGCCAGGCGCGGATCCTGGTCGTAGCGCTGCGCGAAGCGGGTGTAGAACTCCAGCACGAACTGCTGCAGCAGCGTCGAGCGCCAGTCGGGAATGAAGGTCTCCCGCCCTTCGACGCTGCGGTAGCTCAACTCGTAGCCGGGCGAGTTGGCGACGTAGGCGGGAATCGAGATCCTCGTCTGGCCCGGATAGGTGTCGTGGAAGCGCAGGATCATCTGGTGCCCGCGCGCCGCGGCCGAGGCGAGCCTGGCGTCCACCGCCGACCAGTCGTAGATGTCCTGGTCGTTCACCACGTCGCTGTACTTGAAGTACGCGAACTCCAGCTGCACGTCGGCGCCGAGGGCGTTGAGGTCGGACACGTTGTCGTTCCACAGCACGATCCCGGTCATCGGCTGCACGCGGTCGATGCGGCCCTGCAGCGGCACCGGCACGAAATCGGCGGCCGCACGCAGACGCCGGGGTCCCTTGCCGCCGGTGGCCCGGATCGCCGGCGCGGCGGCGCTGCCCTGCCGTGCCGTCGCCGGCGGCGACGCGCCGCGAACCGCCGGCGAATCCTGCCACGCGCCTGCCGCGACGCGCCCGGGCATCGACGCCACCGCGACGCGCACCTCCCGGATCAGCGCAACGCGCGAGGCTTCGGCCCGCGCACCGGTGCGCTGGCCGGCATCGATACCGTCGGCCTGCGACGCACCGACACTGGCCAGCACGACCGCGCCGGCAAGACTGCATACCAACGAACGGGACACTTCCATGTCATCGACCTCCTTCGGATGGTGGCGGGACATCCCGCCGCCGCTCCGCGAAGCGAAGCGGCGGCGGGCCCGCGTCAGAACCGGTAGCTCAGGCCCAGCGTGAGCGAGCGACCATAGCGATAGTAGCCCTGCGACAGCAGCGGATTGCCGTTGATGCTGTAGGTGTTCTCCTCGTCGAGCAGGTTGCTGCCCTCCAGCGAGACCGTGAAGCGGTCGTTGACGGCGTAGGAGGCGTGCGCGGTGAGCCAGGTGATGGGATCGGCCTGCTCGTTGTAGCCGCCGCCCAGCACGTTGATCGCGGTGACGAAGCCGTCGGTGCGGTCGGCGGTCGCGCCCAGCGACCACGGCCCCTTCTCGTAGGTCACGCCCAGCGAATACACCGAGGGCGCGATGCCTTCGAGCGGCCGCTCCTCGTCGTCGACCCAGCTCTTCGACCAGTTGCGCGTGTACTGCGCGCGGAAGCCGAAGCCGTTGTCCCAGAAATGCTGCAGGCCGGCCTCGAAGCCGCGCACCTTGGCATGGTCGCCGTTGATCGGGCGCATCACGTTGAACAGGGTCGGCCCTTCGGTGACGGGATTGCCGTCGGTATCGAGGATCGGGCCGACGCCGATGTCCTGGCCCGGCTCCCAGCTGGTGGTGATCTGGTTCTCGATGCGCTTGTGGAACACCGCGAAGTTGAAGATGGAGTTCTCGGCGAAGTACCACTCCAGCGACGCGTCGGCCTGGCGCGCGCTGTAGGGCTTGAGCTCGGCGTTGCCGCCGTAGATCTGGGTGAACTCGCCCCAGGACACGCTCTCGGTGGTGTTGGTGGGCGCCAGCTGGCTCACCGCTGGCCGCGCCATGGTCTTGGCCGCGCCCAGCCGCAGCTGCAGGCTGTCGGTGAAGTGCCAGGTGAAGTTCGCCGTCGGCAGCACGAAGGTGTAGTCGGACTCCTGGTAGACCGAGCTCGGTTCGTCGTACACCGCGCTGTAGTTGAAGGCGCCGAACTCGACGATGCTCAGGATCTGCGCGTCCCAGGCCTGGGCGGTCGTTGTCGTCTTCACCAGGCGCACGCCGGCGTTGCCGTCCCAGCGCTCGCCGGACAGGTCGAACTCGATGTAGCTGGCCAGCGTCTTCTCGCTGACGCGGTAGCTCTCCAGCGGATTCCACACCGGCGCCGCCCCCGCGTAGTCGTACGCGCCGCCGCCCGGCCGCGGAGTGCCGTTGTAGCCCTGCAGCGCGGCGATGTAGCTGGGCACGTCGAAGGCCAGGAACGAGCGCGGGAACACCGAGGACACGCCGCTCATGAAGTTCGGCAGGGTGAACGAATGCGAGATCACGTTGCCGCCCAGCGCGCCGACGTTGATCGCATTGGGCCCCGAGTAGTAGTCCGCGCCGCCGGTGATGGAATTGTTGACCAGGTCGCGCGCCTTGCGGCGATCGGTGCGGTTCACGCCGAACTTGATCCTGTCGATGCCGAGTTCGCCGACGAACAGGTCGCCGGCCAGCGAGCCGCCGGTGATGCGGTCGTCGATGTTGTCGCCGGCCAGCGAAAAGTAGTGCGTGTTGAAATCGTCGGCGCCGAACTGGCCGTTGGCCAGGCCTGCGATCAGGTCGCGGCCGTCGTCGAACGTCGCCTCGACGTTGGGCATGCCGCCGTCGAGCCAGATCCGCGCCACGTTGGGCTGGTTCATGCGCAGCACCACGTAGCTGTCCAGGCCGCCGGAGTGGCGGCGCGAGGTCGAGCGGTAGACGTCGGCGCTGAGGGTGAAGTCGTCGTTGACCTTCCACTGGCCGTTGAGGCCGTAGAGGTCGGTGTCGACCACGCGGTACTCGGTCTGGTTCAGCAGCTCGGGGTTGAGCCGCATCTCCGGATCGGGATCGTCCATGGTGAAGTCGGTGACGATGCCGTTGCTGATGGTCAGGTTCGACCAGCGCCCGGGCGCGTACAGCGGGTAGTACGACTGCTGGTAGCCGACCTGGGGCGAATCGAGCCGCGTCTTCAGGCCGTCGAAGGAGACCTTCACGCTGTCGCTCGGCCGCCACTCGAGCTTGGCCGAGAACGCCTTGCGCTTCTTTTCCTCGAGGATCGAGCCGACCCGGAACTGGCCGGGGCCGATCAGGCCGTATTCCTCCGGGTCGAGTTCGCCGTTGCCGTTGGGGTCGATGTGCCCGCCCCAGGTATTGCCCCACAGCCAGCTCTCGTCGTTCGGGTCGGCGTTGCGGCTCCAGCCGCCGTCGTTGCCGGCGATGTCGGTGCGGTCCTTGCGCTGGCCGTAGACCAGGCCGAACAGCACGCCGAAGGTGTCGTCGGCGAAGGTGTTGCTGTAGACGGCCGAGAGCTTGCCGCCGTTGTGCTCCGACATCAGGTTGCGGTCGCCCTCCAGGCGCACGGCGCCGTGCTGGCCGGTGCGGTCGAACGGACTGGCCGAACGCAGGTTGATCAGGCCGCCGATCGCGCCTTCGGTCAGCGAGGCCTGCGCGCCCTTGATCACGTCGGCGCCGCTGATGACGTCGGCCGGGAGCACGTCGTAGGCGAAATCGCGCCCGGCGCCGTCGGTGGCCAGGATGCGGCCGTTGAACGTGGTCAGCGTGTACTCCGGGCCGAGGCCGCGCACGCTCACCTTCTGCCCCTCGCCGCCCGCCGTGCGCGAGATGGAGACGCCGGTGATGTGGCTGAGCGAATCGGCGACGTTGTCATCGGGGAACTTGCCCAGTTCCAGTGCACTGATCGAATCCTGCACCGTGGACGAGTTGCGCTTGAGCTCGGTGGCGCGCGCAAGGCTGCCGCGCACGCCCGTCACCACGATCGCGTCCAGCGACTCGATGTCGTCCTCGGTGTCCGTCTGCTGTGCGAAGGCCGCGGGCGATGCCAGCAGGGCCAGGGCGATACCGCAGAAAAGCGTGTTCCGGTGCAGTCGGGCAGTCTTCACGAGGGTCTCCTCAGGGCGGTGGCGGCGAGGTGGCTTAACGAAACGAAACCGAGCCTATACCATGTTTCGTTTAGCATCAATAGCGAAATTTAACGAAATGTCCCATACTTGCTGACAGGTAAGGAAGGGACCCCATGGCCGCCAGCCGCGACACCAGCCAGAGACGCCTGCAGATCAGCGAACTCGTGCGCCAGCATGGCAGCGTGCAGGTCACCGCGCTGGCCCGGCGCTTCGGCGTGAGCATGCAGACGGTGCGCAAGGATCTGCGCTACCTCGCCGAGCGCGGGGTCATGGCCCGCGCCTACGGCGGCGCGATCGACAGCCACGTGGTCGGCGGCGCCCTCGCCGAGCCGCCCTACGAGGCCAAGCGCACCACCCACCTGGACGAGAAGCGCCGCATCGGCCAGCGCGCCGCGGCCCTGGTCAAGCCCGGCGACACCATCGCCATCGATTCGGGCACCACCGCGATCCAGCTCGCCGAGGCGCTGCCGAACATCGAGGTGACCGTGGTCACCAACGATTTCGGCGTGCTGACCGCGCTGACGCCGAAGAACAACATCCACATCGTCATGCTCGGCGGTGAGCTGCGCCGCAAGAACATGGCCTTCTATGGCGGCCTCACCGTCGAGGCGCTCGATGCACTGCACGTGGACCGGCTGTTCCTCGGCGTCGACGGCTTCGACCTGGAGCGCGGCATCACCACGCACTACGAGCCCGAGGCCATGCTCAACCGCAAGATGGTCGAGGCCGCGCGGATCGTGGTCGCGATCACCGACAGCTCGAAGTTCGGCACCGTCTGCCTGCACCGCATCATCCCGGTGACCGAACTCAACGCGCTGATCACCGACACCGGTGCGCCGGAAGACGTGCGCGAGGCCAGCCGGCAGTTCGGATTCGAGCTGCTGCTGGCCTAGCATCCGCGGCCGCTCCGGCCACGCGACGATTGAACTGTCATCCTGCCGGATGGCGTCATCCCGTTGGACGGCCCACCCCTTGCGCCGCCTGCTGCACGACATCAACCGCCGCGTCCTTCCCGCAGGAACACGCGCCGTGCGTTGGCGTGATAGATCTTGTCGATCACCCCGCGCGGCAGCGCCAGCCCCGGCACGTCCGCGTCGATCATGTCCACGCGCTGCGACTCACCCGTCGCCAGGTAGCGCCAGTCCGAGGTCCACACGGCGTGCGCCGAAGCCTTGAATTCGGCCGGATCCGACGCCGGATCCTGGGTCAGGTCGGTGCCGTAGAGGATCCGGTCCTGGTGGCGGATGAAGAAGTCGCGCACCCGCTCGCGGTCGCGCACCGACTGGTACTGCACCTGGCTCATGCGCGCGGCGAGGTCGACCGTCGCGTCCGGGAACCGGTCGAGGAAGGCGCCCAGCCGATCCACGTCGTACTCCAGGCTGGCCATGTGCGCGCCGACGAAGCGCAGGCCCGGATGCGCGGCGACGAAGCGGTCGCGCGCCGCCATCTGGTCCTCGTAGGACGGCTGCTCCGGGTGCAGGTACATGTGGTACTGCGGATGGTTGCGGAAGTACTCGCGGTCGTTCTCGGTGGTCATCTGCTCCAGCGGCAGCCAGCAGTTGTGCGGCTCGCCCTGGTGGCCGACCAGGGCCACGTCCAGCGCGCGGATGCGTTCGGCGACGGGCGCGAGCGCGGGATGGTCGAGCATGATCAGCGCGCCGGCGGCGTCCTTCTCGATCATGCCAACGTTCTTCCAGATCTTCACCGCGACCGCGCCCTGCGCCACCGCGCCGCCGATGTCCTCTTCGACCGCCGCCGCCCAGCCGGGCGAACCGAAGCCCTGCATCGAAAAGGTCGTCGCCCAGTGGAAACGCGACGGCTCCGCCTGCGCCAGCGCGAGCGCGGCCGCGCGCTGTTCCATGATCGTCGGGAAATCGGGGTAGTCGACGTTGATCGACAGCAGCTCGAAGCCGTCCGCCTGCGCCTGTTCGAGCAGGGCCGGCTGCACGGTGTTGGCGTGGACGTGCGCGTCGAACTTCGGCACGCGCGCGAAATCCTTGATCGCATAGGGCAGGTCGTCGGCGGGCGCGGGCCGTACCGCGGAGGAAGGCGCGGCGGACTCGCCGCAGGCCGCGAGCGCGACCAGCAGGAGGGGAAGGCAAACGGGAAAGCGGGCGCGCATTGCCGATCATCCGGTAATGTAACGAAACTTATATATAACATATCGCAACAAAATTGTTGCATCCTTGGGTTCGCTGGCGCAGAATGCCGGCGCACTCCTTCGGATCGCCCGCCATGCCACCGATTGGACGCCGCACCGTCCTGAAGCTCGCTTCAAGCACCGCCGCCCTCGCCGCGCTCCCCTGGGCGTCCGCCGCGCGTGCCGAGCCCTCCCACTCGGCACGCGCGGTGGCGCACGACGACCTGCTCTCGATCGCCTTCGACGCGCAGCTGCGCACGTCGATCTCCCGCGCCGGCACCGCGCTCACCCCGTTCCAGCCGAGCGAAAGCCTGCTGCTGGCGGACGACGGCACGGTCGAGGCCTTCGCCTTCGTCGACGAGCGCATCGAGCCGGTCGCCGACGCCCGCCACGGCGCCGGTCGCCGGCACGTCGTCCGCGGCCGTTCGCGCGAAGGCGTCGACAAGACCGTCGAGGTCACCTTCTTCGAGCGCTACCCGGGCATGGCGATCCTCGTCGCGACCTACCGCAACGGCGGCAGCGCACCGCTGGCGGTCGCCGGCTGGCGCAACGCCGCGCACGAACTGGCGCACGCGCCGGGCGGATTCTGGAGCTTCTCCGGCGCCACCCACGAGGATCGCCGCGACTGGGTGCAGCCGCTGGACGCGGATTTCGACCAGCGCAACACCCTGGCGATGGACGCCGAGGACTACGGCGGCGGCACGCCGCTGGCGAACGTCTGGCGCCGCGACGCCGGCCTCGCCGTCGGCCACGTCGAACCGGCGCCGAAACTGCTCGACCTGCCCGTGCGCAGGACCGCGGGCGGCGCCAGCATCGCCGTCGAAGGCGCCAGGGCGATCACGCTGGCGCCGGGCGAATCGTTCGCCACCGAGCGCACCCTGCTGTGCGCGCACACCGGCGACCACTTCGCGCCGCTGCAGCTCTACCGCGGCTTCATGCAGGACCAGGGCGTCGCCGCGCAGCCGGTGCCGGAATCGGCCTTCGCGCCGATCTGGTGCGCCTGGGGCTACGAACGCGACTTCACCACCAAACAGGTGCTGGACACCCTGCCCAAGGTGCGCGAGATGGGCCTGGAGTGGGCCGTGCTCGACGACGGCTGGCAGACCAACGAAGGCGACTGGGCGCTGGATCCGCGCAAGTTCCCGCGCGGCGACGCCGACATGCGCGAGTTCGTCGCCGCAATCCGCGCACAGGGCCTGCGCCCGCGCCTGTGGCTGGCGCCGCTGGCGGCCGACCCGGGCAGCGACGTGCTGCACCAGCATCCGGACATGCTGCTGCTCGACGAGTGGGGCAGCTTCCAGAAGGTCAGCTGGTGGAACGCGCTCACCCAGTGCCCCGCCTACCAGCCGACCATCGATTACTACGTCGCGCTGGTGAAGAAGATCATCGGCGACTGGGGCTTCGAAGGCCTCAAGCTCGACGGCCAGCACCTCAACGCCGTCGCGCCCTGCTACAACCCGGCGCACAAGCACGCGCACCCGACCGATTCGTGCGAGAAGCTGCCGGAGTTCTGGGCCGCGATCCACAAGGCCGCGCGCGACGCGAATCCCGAGGCGGTGGTCGAACTCTGCCCCTGCGGCACCGCGTTCGCGTTCCACAACCTGCCGGCGACCGACCAGTTCCCGTCCTCCGACCCGCTGTCCTCATGGCAGGTGCGGCACAAGGGCAAGACGGTGAAGGCGCTGATGGGCCACGGCAGCAGCTATGCCGGCGACCACGTCGAACTCAGCACCGGCGGCCGGGACTTCGCGTCGAGCGTCGGCATCGGCGCGGTGATCTCGACCAAGTTCACCTGGCCGCGCGACACCGACCGCCCGAACCCCGGCCCGCTGCCGCCCGAAGGCTTCGTGCTGACGCCGGAGAAGGAAGCGCTGTGGCGCAAGTGGATCGACCTCTACAAGCAGCACATGCTGCCGAAGGGCGAGTACCTCGGCGCGCTGTACGACATCGGCTTCGACAGGCCCGAGGCGCACGCGATCGCGAAGGACGGCGCGCTGTACTACGCGTTCTACGCAGACGCCTGGGACGGCCCGCTGCAGCTGCGCGGCCTCGGCAAGGGCCGCTGGCGCGTGCGCGACCTGTTCAACGACGCCGACCTCGGCGCCGTGGACGCGCGCGCGGACACGCTGCAGGCGTCGTTCGAGGACTTCCTGCTGCTGCAGGCCACGCCGGAGGGCGAGGCCGCATGAGCACTGCACTCGCGCAGCCCAAGCGCGCATGGGTCGCCTACGCCCTGGTCACGGTGGCCCTGTGGGGCGCCTGGGGCGCGCTGGCGGGATTGTCGGCCGAGCACGGTTTCCCCGACACGCTGGTGTACTGCGTGTGGGCGCTGACGATGATTCCGCCGGCGCTGTTCATCCTCTGGCGCGCGGGCTGGCGGCTCGACCGCAGCCCGCGCGCGGTCGGCTACGGCATGGCCATCGGCCTGCTCGGCGCGGGCGGACAGATGGTGCTGTTCAAGGCGCTGACCATCGGGCCGGCGTATTTCATCTTCCCGATCATCTCGCTGTCGCCGGTGGTGACCATCGCGCTGTCGTTCGCGCTGCTGCGCGAGCGCACCGGCCGGCTCGGCGCGCTCGGCATCGTGCTGGCGCTGATCGCGCTGCCGATGCTCGACCTGTCGTTCGGGCGCGGCGATTCACAGGGGCTGGGCTGGTTCCCGCTGGCGCTGCTGATCATGGCCGCGTGGGGCGTGCAGGCCTACTTCATGAAGCTCGCCAACAACAGCGTCAGCGCCGAGAGCATCTTCTTCTACATGATGCTCGGCGCCCTGCTGCTGGTGCCGGTGGCGTGGCGCATGACCGACTGGACGCAGCCGGTGAACCTCGGCCTCGACGGGCCGTGGATGACCGCCGCGATCCAGATCCTCAACGCGATCGGCGCGCTGACCCTGGTCTACGCGCTGCGCTACGGCAAGGCGATCGTGGTCGCGCCGCTGACCAACGCCGGCGCGCCGCTGGTGACCGCGGTGCTGTCGCTGCTGTTCGCCGGCGTGCTGCCGGGACCGCTGAAGGCGGTCGGCCTGGTGCTGGCGCTGGTGGCCTCGCTGCTGCTGGTGCTCGAACCCGAACGCGATCCCCCGGCACCGGCCCACTGAACGGATACACGACGCCATGCATGCAATGCTCGACCTGATCGAACGGCACAAACGCGGCGAAGCCCTCGGCATCGCCTCGGTCTGCTCCGCGCACCCGATCGTCATCGAGGCCGCGCTGCGCCACGCGCTGCGCGTCGATGCGCCGGTGGTGCTGTTCGAGGCGACCTGCAACCAGGTCAACCAGGACGGCGGCTACACCGGCATGACACCGGCGGACTTCGTGCGCTTCGTGCACGGCATCGCCGATGCGGTCGGGTTCGACCGCGCGCGCATCGCGCTCGGCGGCGACCACCTCGGGCCGAACCCGTGGACCGCGCTCGACGCCGCCGCCGCGATGGACAAGGCCGAAACGATGGTCGAAGCCTACGTCGCCGCCGGCTTCCGCAAGATCCACCTCGATTGCTCGATGGCCTGCGCCGGCGATCCGGTGCCGCTGCCCGAACCGGTCATCGTCGAGCGCGCCGTGCGCCTGTGCCGCGCCGCCGAAGCCGCGCACGCACACGCGGGCGGCGAGCCGCCGGTCTACGTCATCGGCACCGAAGTCCCCGTGCCGGGCGGCGCAACCGAGGCGATCGAAGGGCTGGAGGTGACCGCGCCCGAGGCCGCGCTGGCCACCATCGCGGCGCATCGGGAAGCCTTCGCCGCCGCCGGGCTCGGCGACGCTTGGACGCGGGTGATCGCATCCGTGGTGCAGCCGGGCGTCGAGTTCGACCACCACGACGTCGTCGACTACCGACCCGAGGCCGCGCGCACGCTCAGCGACGCGATCGCGGGCGTGCCGGGCATGGTGTTCGAGGCGCACTCCACCGACTACCAGACGCGCGAGGCGCTGGCCGCGCTGGTGCGCGACCACTTCGCCATCCTCAAGGTCGGCCCCGGCCTCACCTTCGCCCTGCGCGAGGCGCTGTGGGCGCTCGACGCGATCGAACGCGAGACGATCGAACCCGAGGCGCGCGCGAACCTGCGCGAGGTCGCGACCGCGCGCATGCGCGAACGCCCCGAGTACTGGCAGCGTTACTACCACGCACAGGGCCGGCAGCTCGACATCGACCTGTCCTGGAGCCTGAGCGACCGCATCCGCTACTACTGGCCCGATCCCGCGATCGAGCAGGCCCGCGAGCGCCTGTTCGCCAACCTGCGCGACCGGCCGCCGCCGCTGCCCCTGCTCAGCCAGCACCTCCCCCACGCCCTGCACGCGCTGCGCCACGGACGCGCCACCCGCGACCCGCACGCGCTCGTCATGGCGCACGTGACCACCGTCCTCGATGATTACCACCGTGCCTGCCATCCCCACCATGACCACCGTTGAACACCTGGGCGTTCCCGAGACGGAACTCGCCGCTTCGGGCGCGCTGTGGACCGCGCGCGAGATCGAACAGCAGCCGCGCATGCTCGAACGCACGCACGCACTGCTGGCAGGCCTGCGCGATCGGATCGAAGCCTTCGTGGCGCCGGTCGCCCGCGACCCGGCCGCGCGCATCATCCTCACCGGCGCCGGCACCTCGGCCTACATCGGCCAGTGCCTGGCGCCGCTGCTCGACCGGCAGCTGGCCGCCCGCGTGGACGCCGTACCGACCACCGACATCGTCAGCTGCCCGCGCCTGCACCTCCACCCCGACCAACCGCTGCTGCTGGTCTCGTTCGGCCGCTCGGGCAACAGCCCGGAAAGCTTGGCCGCGGTCGAACTGGCCGAAACCCTGGTGCGCGACGTGCGCCACCTGGTGGTGACCTGCAACCCCGAAGGCGCGCTCGGCCGCGTCGCCGCGCGCCGGGCGATGACGCTGCAGCTGCCGGAGGAAACCCACGACACCAGTTTCGCCATGACCTCCAGCTTCAGCTGCATGATGTACGCCACGCTCGCCGCGCTGGCGGGCACCGACGCGCTGGAAAGCCGCATCGCGCCGATCGCGGCGGCCATGGCGCGCGTGATCGTGGACGCGCGGCCGGCGCTGCAGGAACTCGCGCTGCGCGGCTTCGATCGCGTCGTCTACCTCGGCAGCGGACCGTTCCAGGGACTGGCGCGGGAAGCCTGCCTGAAGCTGGGCGAGCTGACCAATGGTGCGGTTGCGACCTGCTTCGATTCCCCGCTCGGCTTCCGCCACGGACCCAAGACCTTCGTCACCGAACGCACCCTGGTCGTGGTGTTCGTCTCCAACGACGCGCCCACCCGCGCCTACGACCACGACCTGGTCGACGAGTTGCGCCAGGACGGCTGCGCCGCGCGCGTGATCGAGGTCAGCGCGCGGCCGCGGCCGCAGGCGGCGCGCGACACGCTGGCGGTGGCGGGCATGGATTCTGCGCAGGACGTCGACCTGCTCTGGCCTTACGCCGCGGCCGCCCAGGTCTACGCCTTCCTCGCCTCGCGCGCGCTCGGGCTGTCGCCGGACACGCCCAACCGGCAGGGCACGGTGAACCGCGTCGTGCAGGGCGTGCGCATCCATCCGCTGGCCGACGGATGAGCGTGGACTGCTACCTCGGCGTGGACGGCGGCGGCACCAAGACCCGCTTCGCCCTGGTCGACGCCGACGCGCGCCTGCTCGCCGAGGCGCAGTGCACGACCACCTACCATCCGCAGGTCGGCCTCGACGGCGTGCGCGCCACCCTGGCCGACGGCCTCGAGCGGGTGCTGCACGTCGCGGGCAGGGCGCGCGACGACATCCGCCACGCCTTCTTCGGGCTGCCCGCCTACGGCGAGGACAGCCGCGTCGCGCCCCTGCTCGACGCCCTTCCGCGCGATCTCCTCGGCCACGACCGCTACGCCTGCGACAACGACATGGTCTGCGGCTGGGCCGGCTCGTTCGCCTGCGCCGACGGCATCAACATCGTCGCCGGCACCGGCTCGATCGGCTACGGCCAGCGGCGCGGTGTCGCCGCGCGCGCCGGCGGCTGGGGCGAAGCGTTCTCGGACGAGGGCTCGGCGTACTGGATCGCCGCGCAGGGCATGAACGCGTTCTCGCGCATGAGCGACGGCCGCCTGCCGAAGGGTCCGCTGCACACCCTGCTGCGCGAGCGCCTGCAGCTGGAGCACGACCTCGACCTGTGCGCCCGCGTCTACGGCGAGCAGGCCCTGTCGCGCGGCGAACTCGCGCAGCTCTCGCCGCTGGTGGCCGAGGCCGCACGGCAGGGCGACGAAGCGGCAGACGACATCTTCCATCGCGCCGGCGCGGAGCTCGCGCGGATCGCCGATGCGCTGCGCGGCGCGCTCGCGTTCGCCGACGGCGAGCGCGTTCCCGTCTCGTGGTCGGGCGGCGCCTTCAGCGCAGGGGAGCTGCTGCTGGCGCCGTTCACGCGCGCGCTGCAGGCCTGCAGTCTGACGTTCGAACCGCACGCGCCCCTGCATGCACCGCATTTCGGCGCTGCGCTGTATGCGATGCATCTGGCAGCCGGGCGCGATGCGGCAACCGCAAGTCCACCTTCGTCGCCATGAAAACCAAGGCAGATCTTGCCGTCATCCCCGCGTAGGCGGGGACCCAGTGTCTTTGCCTTGAGCGATCGGGCCGACGGAAGATCGCACTGCCAACTATCCCTGTCGTGAAAGACGCTGGATCCCCGCCTGCGCGGGGATGACGACTGAAACGATGCAGCCCGCCCCGGCATCGGGGCGAGCGAGTGCCATCGCATCAACCGTGCGGCTGCGACAGCTGCTTCCGCGGCAGCGGTTCGTCCATCCTGTCGCCGAGCATGCGCCGCACCGCGACGAAGAACACCGGGATCAGCAGCAGGCCGAGGAAGGTCGCGAACAGCATGCCGCCGATCACGCCGGTGCCGATCGCGTGGCGGGCGTTGGCGCCGGCGCCAGAGGAGATCGCCAGCGGGGTGACGCCGAGGATGAAGGCCATCGAGGTCATCAGGATCGGACGGAAGCGCAGGCGCGCGGCCTCGACCACCGCCTCGCGCAGGGTCTTGCCGGCGGCGCGCTCGAGCACCGCGAACTCGACGATCAGGATCGCGTTCTTCGCCGCCAGGCCGATCACGGTCACCAGGCCGATCTTGAAGAAGATGTCGTTCGACAGCCCGCGCATCATCGAGAACACCACCGCGCCGAGGATGCCCAGCGGCACCACCAGCAGCACCGAGACCGGGATCGACCAGCTCTCGTACAGCGCCGCCAGGCACAGGAACACCACCAGCACCGACAGCACCAGCAGCAACGTCGCGGTGTTGCCGGCGATGATTTCCTGGTACGACAGGCCGGTCCAGTCGTAGCCGATGCCCTGCGGCAGCTGTTCGGCGACGATGTCCTCCATCGCGCCCATCGCCTCGCCCGAACTGCGGCCCGGCGCCGGCGAGCCGTTGATGTTCACCGCCGAATAGCCGTTGTAGCGGGTCAGCGACGGCGTGTTCATCGCCCACTCCGACTTCACCACGTTGCTCAGCGGGATCATCGCCGCGTTGCCGTCCAGCGATTCCTGCGTCGAGGGCGAGTAGAAGCGCGAGAACGCCTCCGGCCCCATGCGGAAGGGCGCGTCGGCCCGCATGATCACGCGCTTGATCCGGCCCTCGGAGAAGTAGTCGTTGACGTAGACCGGCGCCAGCATCAGCTGGATCGCGTTGTACACGTCGCCGACCGACAGTCCCATCGCCTCGGCCTGCGCACGGTCGACGTCGAGCTGCAGCTGCGGCGAGTCGGCCAGCGTGTTCGGGCGCACGCCGGTGAGCAGGTCGGGCTGCTGCGCCGCGGCGCCGAGCAGGGTGTCGCGCGCCTGCCCAAGCGCCTCGCGGCCGAGCCCGGCGCGGTCCTGCAGATACATGTCGAAGCCGCCGAACTGGCCCAGGCCCTGGATCGTGGGCAGGTTGACCACGAAGATCGAGGCGTCGCGGATGCCGTACAGCGCGCCATTGGCCTGCTGGATGAACTCGGGCACGGTCACGTCGCGCTCGTCCCAGTGCTTGAGCCGGACGAAGGCCATGCCCACGTTCTCGCCCTGGCCGACGAAGCTGAAGCCGGCGATCTGCATCATGCCCTCATAGCCGTCGATGTTCTCGAGCGTACCGCGCACCTGCTCGAACACCGCCTGCGTGCGCTGCAGCGTCGCGCCGGGCGGCAGCTGCACGATGACCATCGCGTAGCCCTGGTCCTCCTCCGGCACGAAGCTCCCGGGCAGCCGCGTGAACAGCACGCCGCAGGCGACGGTCAGCGCCGCGAACACGACCATCCAGCGCGGCGCATGCCGCACCGCACTGCCGATGTGGCCGACGTAGGTGTGGCTGACGCGGTCGTAGGCCTTGTTGAAGTTGCGGACGATCCAGTTTTCCTTCTTCTCGCCGTGCGCGGCGTGCTGCTTGAGGAAGGTCGCGCACAGCGCCGGGGTGAAACCGAGCGCGAGGAACGCGGAAAAACCCATCGCCATCGCGATGGTGATCGCGAACTGCTTGTAGATCTCGCCCGAGGCGCCGCCCTGCAGCGCGCTGGGGATGAACACCGCCGCCAGCACCACGGTGATCGCGACCACCGCGCCGGTGATCTGGCCCATCGCCTTCTCGGTCGCTTCCACCGGCGGCAGCTTTTCCTCGGCCATGATCCGCTCGACGTTCTCGATCACCACGATCGCGTCGTCGACCACGATGCCGATCGCCAGCACCATCGCGAACATCGTCAGCTGGTTGATGGTGAAGCCGATCAGGCTCAGGCCGAGGAAGGTGCCGAGCAGCGCGACCGGGATCACCAGGGTCGGGATGATCGTGGCGCGGATGTTCTGCAGGAACAGCAGCATCACCAGGAACACCAGGATCACCGCCTCGATCAGCGTCTTGACCACTTCCTCGATCGAGATGCGCACGAAGGTGGTGCTGTCGAAGGGCGTGTACCACTCCACGCCCGCGGGGAACGAAGTCTGCAGCTCGTCCATGCGCGTGGTGATGGCCTCGGCCACCGCCAGCGCATTCGCGCCCGGCTGCAGCATGATCGCCACCGCGCCGGTCGGCTGGCCGTTGAACCTGGCGTCGAAGCCGTAGCCCTGGGCGCCGACTTCCACGCGCGCGACGTCGCCCAGGCGCACGATCGCGCCATCGCCGTCGGCGCGCAGGATGATCTCGCGGAACTGCTCGGGCGAGCTGAAGCGGCCTTCCGCGGCGACCGTGGCGGTGAAGCCCTGTCCTTCCGGCGCGGGATCGGCACCGATCGAGCCGGCGGCGAACTGCGCGTTCTGCCCCCGCACCGCCGCCAGCACCTGCGACGCCGACAGTCCGAAGCCCTGCAGCTTGTCCGGGTCGAGCCAGACGTTCATCGCGTACTCGGAGCCGAAGTGCTGGGTGTTGCCCACGCCCGGCACGCGCGCCAGCGGTTCGAGGATGCGCGAGGCGATCAGGTCGTTGAGCGCGTTGCGGTCCATCGCCGGATCGCTCGAGCGCAGGCCGATCACCATCAGGAAGCCGCTGTTGGCCTTGGCCACGACCACGCCCTGCTGGGTCACTTCGGTCGGCAGCCGCGGCGTCGCCAGGGACACCTTGTTCTGCACCTGCACCTGGGCGATGTCGGGATCGGTGCCGGTCTCGAAGGTCAGCGTGATCGAGACGCGGCCGGACGAGCTCGAGGTCGAATTGAAGTACAACAGGTTGTCGATGCCGGTGAGCTGCTGCTCGATGACCTGGGTGACGGCCTGCTCGGCGGTCTGCGCGTCGGCGCCGGGATAGGTGGCGTTGACGGTCACCTGCGGCGGCGCGACGTTGGGATACGACTCCACGCCCATGTTGAGCAGCGCGATCACGCCGCTGAGCGAGATCAGGATCGCGATGACCCAGGCGAAGACCGGGTGGTGGATGAAGAACCGGGACATGGCGGCTCAGCCTTCCGCGGATTCGGCGGCGGGCGTCGCTTCCGTCGCGGGCGTTTCGCCGCCGGCCGGCAACTTCGGCTGCGCGCCGGCGGGCGTCCAGGGCACGGCATTGGCGGGCGCGCCGTCCTGCACCTTCTGCAGGCCCGAGACGATCACCTGCTCGCCGCCCTGCAGGCCGGCGCCGACGATCCAGTGGCCGCCTTCGGCGCGTTCGAGCGTGACGTCCTTGCGCGCGACCTTGCCGTCGCCGCCCACGACCATGACGTAGGCGCTCTTCGCGTCGCGCTGCACCGCGGCCTGCGGGATCGCGTACACGCCCTGCAGCTGGCCCAGCTTCGCGCGCAGGGTGACGTAGGTGCCGGGCAGCAGGCGGGCGTCGGGATTGGGGATCAGCGCGCGCATCGAGATCGCGCCGGTCGCCGGATCGACGACGTCGCCGGAGAAGTCCAGGGTGCCGGCATGGCCGTAGACGCTGCCGTCGGCCAGCACCACCTCGACGATCGATTCGGCGCCCGGCGCGGACTGCGCCTGGCGGATCTGCTCCAGCTCGCCGACGCCGACCGAGAAGTTGGCGTACAGCGGATCGATCTGGTCGACCGTGGTCAGCAGGGTCGCGTCGCCCTGCCCGACCAGCGCGCCCTCGGTGACCCGCTGCTTGCCGGCGCGGCCGCTGATCGGCGCGCGCACGGTGGCGTAGCCGAGGTTGATGCGGGCGGCGTCGACCGCGGCCTTGCCGGCCTGCACTGCGGCGGCGGCGCTGCGCTCGGCGGCGAGCGCGTTGTCGAGGTCGGACTTGGACACGTAGTTCTGCGGCGCCAGCTGGCGCGCGCGGTCGGCGTTGGCCTTGGCGTTGGCATAGTTCGCCTGCGCCTGCGCCTGCGAGGCCTGCGCGGTGCCGAGCGCGGCCTGCAGCGGCGCCGGATCGATCAGGAACAGCACGTCGCCTTCCCTGACGTCGCTGCCCTCGGTGTAGACGCGCTTCTGCAGCACGCCGGGCACGCGCGCACGCACGTCGGAGCTGCGGAAGCCGGTCAGGCGACCGCCCAGTTCGCGGGTCAGCGGCAGGTTGGCCGGCTTCGCCTCGATCACGCCGACTTCCGGCGGCGGCGGCTGTTGCTGGGCCTGTTCGCCGCCGCAGGCGGCCAGCAGGAGGACGAGGAGGGGCGTGGGGGCGAGCAAGCGGCGCATTCGGGCAATCCCTGTCTGTTGCCGCGCGGTGGCGCGGAGGGGGTCTCGGGCGTGGATTTAATTTCTGTACCGCGCAGTATACTAGTTGGAAAGGTGAACAAACCCCTGCCATTGGTCAGGCACACGTCACCTTTCCGGGCGCCCCGGCGGCGATGGGGACGGACGGTCGGGCTGGAGGCTGGATCATGGAATGAATCTGGTTCACAATTCCCCACCCCCGAGCCGCACCGCCCCTCCCCCATGGCCACCATCGACCGCAGGCAGCGCGAACTCGCGCAGCGCGAGGCACTGTTCCTGGACAAGGCCCAGGAGCTGATCCAGCGCGACGGCCTGCTGAACCTGCAGGTGTCGAAGGTCGCCGAGGAGTGCGAGTACGCGATCGGCACCCTGTACAAGCATTTCGCCAGCAAGGAAGACCTGCTGGTGGCGCTGTCCACGCGCAACTGCCTGGACCGGGTGGAACTGTTCGAACGCGCCGCGCGCTGGAACGGCCCGACCCGTGACCGCATCGTCGCGCTCGCGCTGGCCGACCTGATCGTGCTGCGCGAACAGCCCGAGCATTTCCGGCTGGCCCAGTTCGTCTGGACCGACGTGGTCTGGGGCGCCGCCTCGGAAGGCAGCCGGCGGCGCGCGCTCGAGGCCTGCGAGCCGCTGGCCACGCTGGTGGACGGCATCGCCGCGCAGGCGCGCCGCGACGGCGACCTGCCCGCCGGTTTCGCGCTGTCGGACGAACGCCTGACGATCGGCCCATGGATCCTGTGCCTGGGCATGCATACTCTGGCGCAGCAGGAGGGACTGCTCGATCCCGACGACATCGGCGATCCCTACCGCCTGCTGTTCAAGCACCTGCACTACCTGCTCAACGGTTACGGCTGGCAGCCCCTGTTCGACCCCGGCGACGACGCCGCGCTCGACCGCATGATCGAGCGCCTGTGCCGGGACGTCTTCGACGCCCCCTGCCCGTACCCCGCCCGCTGACCTCCATCTCTCCCCCCGGAACCCCCGCCATGTCCAAAACGCCCGCCCCGCGAAAGCCGAAGTTCGCGCTGCGCCTGATCCTGATGCTGCTGGCCACCTTGCTGGTGTTCGGCGGCGTGTTCGCCGTCAAGGCGATCATCGGCGCGCAGACCAACAAGTTCTTCGACAACATGCCGCAGCCGGCAGCGGCGGTGAGCGCCTACGTCGCGACCACCGAGCGCTGGTCGGACGATTCGGAAGCGGTCGGCACCTTCGTCGCCGTCAACGGCACCGACGTGACCACCGAGGCCGGCGGCGTGGTGCGCGCGATCGAGTTCGAGGCCGGGCAGCCGGTCAGGGCCGGCGAGGTGCTGGTGCGCCTGAACACCGACAACGAGCTGGCCACGCTGAAGTCGCTGGAGACCTCGGCCAAGCTGGCCAAGGTGCAGGCCGAGCGCTGGCAGCAGCTGGGCAAGGACAAGCTGGTCTCGCTAGACGAAGTGCAGCAGCGCGTCGCCGCGTCGGCCAGCGCGCAGGCCCAGGCCGACGCGCAGCGCGCGCTGATCGCGCAGAAGACGATCCGCGCGCCGTTCAGCGGCGAACTCGGCATCCGCCGGATCAACCTCGGCCAGTTCGTCAATCCGGGCGACCCGATCGTCAGCCTGCAGCAGCTCGATCCGATCTACCTCGACTTCAGCCTGCCCGAGCAGCAGATGGACAAGCTCAAGCCCGGCACGACTATCCGCGCCACGGTCGATGCCTTGCCCGGCCAGGTGTTCGAGGGCCGGGTGACCGCGGTCGAGCCGCGGGTCGATCCGAACACGCGCAACTTCACCGCGCAGGCCACCGTCGACAACCCCGACGGCCTGCTGCGCCCGGGCGCGTTCGCGCACGTGGGCTTCGCGACCGGCGGCGAGCGCGAGGTGGTGGTGATCCCGCAGACCGCGGTCAGCTTCAATCCCTACGGCAACGCGGTGTTCGTGATCAGCAAGACCGCGCGCAAGGAAGGCGAGACCGACATGCAGGGCAATCCGCTGACCGGCGACAAGTTCATCGTCACCCAGCGCTTCATCAAGACCGGCGCGACGCGCGGCGACCTGATCGCGGTAACCGAGGGCCTGAAGCCGGGCGACCAGGTGGCGACCAGCGGCCTGCTGAAGCTGCGCAATGATGCGGAAGTGACGATCAACAACAAGATCCAGCCGACGGCCGACGCGAAGCCGGAGGCAGAGAACAGATAAGAACGGCAGCCTCGCGCAAGCGAGGCTTCCCATTTCCTTCCCCTTCAAGGGGAAGGCAAGGATGGGGATGGTGTTCCGTAGCGCCGAAACGGAGCACCGCACCCCAGGCCCCCACCCCGACCCTCCCCCGCAAGCGGGGGAGGGGGAGTTCCAGCCATGAAATTCACCGACATCTTCATCAACAAGCCGGTGCTGGCGATGGTCGTCAGCCTGTTCATCCTGATCTTCGGGCTGCGCGCGTTCACCGAGTTGAACGTGCGCCAGTACCCGGAGCTGCGCAACGCCGTGGTCAACGTCAGCACCGTGTACTACGGCGCCGACGCCGACCTGATCCAGGGCTTCATCACCACGCCGCTGGAGCGCGAGATCGCCAGCGCCGAGGGCATCGACTACCTGAGCTCGACCAGCTCGGCCGGCGTCAGCACGATCCAGGCCTACATCCGCCTCGACCAGGACCCGAACGAGGCGCTCACCCAGATCGCGGCCAAGGTCAACAAGATGCGCGGCCAGCTGCCGCCCGAGTCCGAGGACCCGGTGATCGACCTGCAGCAGGGCCAGCAGATCGCGGCGATGTACGTGTCCTTCGCCAGCGAGACGCTCGACAACAACCAGATCACCGACTACCTGACCCGCGTGGTGCAGCCCAAGATCGTCACGGTGCCCGGCGTGCAGCGCGCCGACATCATGGGCGCGGGCACGTTCGCGATGCGCGTATGGCTGAAACCCGATCGCATGACCGCGCTCAAGGTCACCGCCAGCGACGTCGCCGCGGCGCTGCAGTCCAACAACGTGCTCTCGGCGGTGGGCTCGACCAAGGGCCAGATGGTCGCGATCGACATGACCGCGCGCACCGACCTGCGCAACGCCGAGGAGTTCCGCAAGCTGGTGATCCGCGAGCAGGACGGTGCGATCGTGCGCCTGGGCGACGTCGCCGACGTGGCGTTGGGCTCGGAGAACTACGGCACCTCGGTGCGCATCAACGGCGAAGCGGCGACCTTCATGGGCATCTTCGTCTCGCCCGACGCCAATTCGCTGGACGTGATCCGCGACGTGCGCCGGCTGTGGGACGACGAGCTCGTGCCGCAGCTGCCCGAAGGCGTCATCGCGACCATCCCCTACGACAGCACCGAGGCGATCCAGGACGCGATCAACGAGGTGGTGAGCACGATCGTCGAGGCGGTGGTCATCGTGATCGTGGTGATCTTCCTGTTCCTGGGCAGCATCCGCAGCGTGCTGATCCCGGCGGTGACGGTGCCGCTGTCGCTGGTCGGCTCGCTGTTCCTGATGCTGCTGATGGGCTTCACCATCAACCTGCTGACGTTGCTGGCGATGGTGCTGGCGATCGGCATCGTGGTCGACGACGCGATCATCGTGCTGGAAAACATCCATCGCCACATCGAGGAGGGCATGTCGCCCTTCGACGCGGCGATCAAGGGCGCGCGCGAGCTGGCGTGGCCGGTGGTGGCGATGACCACGACCCTGGTCGCGGTGTACCTGCCGATCGGCTTCCAGGGCGGCCTCACCGGCATCCTGTTCACCGAGTTCGCCTTCACCCTGGCCGGCGCGGTGCTGCTGTCGGGCGTGATCGCGCTGACGCTGACGCCGATGATGAGCTCGAAGATCCTCAAGGCGCACGGCGACGGCAGCAAGGGCCGGCTCGAGGCCTGGCTGGACCGGCAGTTCGACCGCCTGCATCACGGCTACCAGCGCAAGCTGCATGGCGCGCTGGAGACGAAGTCGATCATCGCCCTGTTCGGCGCCATCGTGCTGGTCTCGTGCGTGTTCCTGTACATGACCGCGCCCAAGGAGCCGGCACCGCTGGAGGACGAGGGCTTCATCTTCTCGATAGCGCAGGCCGACCCGACCGCGACGCTCGACTACGTCGAACGCTACACCGAGGAGGTCACCGAGATCGCCGCGGCCGTGCCCGAAGTGCAGGACTACTTCCTGTTCAACGGCGGCTTCGGCGGCGCCGGCGGCGGCGCCAGCCCGATGGCGATGGCCGGCTTCGTGCTCAAGCCCTGGAGCGAGCGCGGCCGCTCGACCAAGCAGGTGCTGGAGCAGGACCTGCAGCCGAAGATCAGTGAAATCACCGGCCTCAACACCTTCGCCCTGGTCCCGCCCTCGCTGCCCAGCGCGGGCGGCGACGGCGGCGGTGAATTCATCATCGGCGGCGTCGGCGAGCTCAGCCAGCTCAGCGAACTGGCCGACGCGATCCTCGCCCGCGCGATGGACAGCAAGCGCTTCATCTTCCTCGACAAGGACCTGAAGATCGACAAGCCGCAGATCGAGGTCCAGATCGACCGCGACAAGGCGGCCTCGCTCGGCATCGACATGCGCACGCTCGCGGCCGACATGGCGGCGATGCTCTCGGGCGGCTACACCAACCGCTTCGCGATGCAGAACCGCTCCTACCTGGTCATCCCGCAGGTGCAGCGCAGCGATCGGCTCAACGCCGCGCAGCTGCAGAACTACTACACCCGCACCCGCGACGGCGAGCTGATCCCGCTGTCGACCCTGGTGACGCTGAAGGAAAGCACCCAGCCGCAGTCGCTCAAGCGCTTCCAGCAGCTGAACTCGGTGTCGATCACCTTCGCCCCGCGCCCCGGCGTGAGCAAGGGCGAGGCGCTGGCGATCCTCGACCAGGCGGCGAAGGAAGTGCTGCCGCAGGGCTACAGCGTCGACTACGCCGGCGAATCGCGCCAGTTCAAGCAGGAGGGCTCGGCGATGCTGATGACCCTCGGCCTGGCGCTGATCGTGATCTTCCTGGTGCTGTCGGCGCAGTTCGAGAGCTTCCGCGACGCGCTGATCATGCTGCTGACCGTGCCGATGGCGATCTGCGGCGCGCTGCTGACGCTCAACGTGCTGGCGATCGTCGGCGGCATCCTCGGCTTCTCCGGGATCGAGGCCTTCCCCGGGATGAGCATCAACATCTACACCCAGGTGGGGCTGGTGACGCTGGTGGGCGTGATCTCCAAGCACGGCATCCTGATCGTGGAGTTCGCCAACAAGCTGCAGATCGAACAGGGCCTGTCCAAGCGCGAGGCGATCGAGGAGGCCACCGCGATCCGCCTGCGCCCGGTGCTGATGACCACCGCCGCGCTGGTGTTCGCGATGATCCCGCTGCTGTTGGCCAGCGGCCCGGGCGCGGCCTCGCGCTTCTCGATGGGCACGGTGATCGCCTCGGGCATGACCATCGGCACGATGTTCACCCTGTTCGTGCTGCCGGCGTTCTACCTGTACCTGGCACGCGACCATGCGCATGACCGCGACTACGAGAAGTCGTCCGCGCAGGACGGGGAGCCGCAGCTTCCGCCGCCTGCGCCGCAGCACGGCTGACGGCAGGAGCGGTCATCCGTAGCCTTGCCGTCATCCCCGCGAAAGCGGGGATCCAGTGTCTTTTGCGCCAAAGTCAAAATGGATCCCCGCTTTCGCGGGGATGACGGCCTTTGATTGGATGACGACCTTCTCTTACCGGACCTCGGCAGGCGACAGCAGCGACGAGACGTCCAGCGCACGCCCCGCAGCGACACCGTCGCCCTCCGGCGCATGCGCCAGCACACCCAGGCACGGCAGCGGCAGCGCATCGCGCAGCAGGCCGAGGTAGTCGTCGACGCGATCGAACTCCGGATCGACGCGATTGCCGATCCAGCCGACGAGTCGGCAGCCGTCCGCCGCCACCGCGCGCGCCGTCAGCCGCGCATGGCTCAGGCAGCCCAGGCGCAGGCCAACGACGAGCACCACGTCGGCATCGATCGCGCGCACCAGCGCCGCCTGGTCGAAGCCGTCCGCCAGCGGCGCCGCCCAGCCGCCGACGCCCTCGACCACCATCGCCTCCGCGTCCGACGCCAGCCGCGCGTACGCGGACAGGATCGGCGGCAGTTCCACGACGGCGTCCGCATCGCGCGCGGCCAGCTGCGGCGCGGTCGCCGCCGGCAGCGCGTACGGATTCACGTCGGCGTAGGCGGGCGTCGGTTCGCTGGCGGCGAGCAGGGCCAGCGCGTCCTCGTTGCGCCAGCCTTGGGCGGTCGCCTCGCAGCCGCTCGCGACCGGCTTCATGCCCACCGCGCGCAAGCCGCGCGCGCGCAGGGCGTGCAGCAGCGCCACCGACGCGAAGGTCTTGCCGACGCCGGTATCGGTGCCGGTGACGAAGCACGATCGCGTCATGCCGCGCTCCGCAGACAGCGCGTCGACGCATCGTTCCCCAGGGCCTGAAACCGCGTCACTGCTCCTCCGGGCGCGCCGGAGCGCGCTGCTACACTGGCCGCATGTTCTCTGCGACCAGTCTAAGCGGCAGCAAGGCCGAACAGTACGCCCAGCTCGCCGAACAGGCCCGCGCCCTGCTGCACGGCGAGCACGACCGCATCGCCAACGCCGCCAACCTCTCGGCGCTGGTCTACCACGCGCTGGAGCGGCTGAACTGGGTCGGCTTCTACTTCTTCGACGGCACCGAACTGGTGGTCGGCCCGTTCCAGGGCCTGCCCGCCTGCGTGCGCATCCCGCTCGACAGGGGCGTGTGCGGCGCCGCCGCGAGCCGCCGCGAAACCCAGAGGGTCGAGGACGTGCACGCCTTCCCCGGCCACATCGCCTGCGATGCCGCCTCGCGCTCGGAGCTGGTGGTGCCGCTGGTCCGCGGCGGCGAACTGGTGGGCGTCTTCGACCTCGACAGCCCGGATCCGGCGCGTTTTGACGTTACAGACCAGGAGGGGCTGGAAACCATCGCCCGCATCTACGTCGAGGCACTGCCATGAACGCACCGCTGAAGCTGCGCAACATCGGCCCGAAATCCGCGGCCTGGCTGCGCCAGGTCGGCCTGCGCACCCAGGAAGACCTCGTTGCCGCCGGCCCGGTGGACGCGTTCATGCGGGTCAAGCGCGCCGGCTTCAAGCCCAGCCTCAACATGCTCTACGCGCTGGAAGGCGCGCTGCAGGACTGCCACTGGCAGGAAGTGCCCGAGGCACGGCGCGCGGAACTGGTGGCCGCGGTCGAGGCCGCGACCGCCGAGCTGCCGCCACCGCGCGGCCGCCCCGCCGCCGCGCCGGTGACCACCACGCACCACCAGAGCGAGGAAGCGCCGGCCTCGTTCGGGTTCCTCGACGAGCCCGGCGGCGGCGAAGACCGAGATCGGGATTGACCTGCTGTGGGAGCGCCCTTCGCGATTCCCGTACAATGCCGGCTGCTTCGAGGTGGCCCGCGGACGTTCGTCCAAGGGCTGAAACGGGAAGCCGGTGACGCCGGCGCCGCCATGTGCGGCGCGGCCATTCCGGCACTGCCCCCGCAACGGTAAGCGAGTACGACCGCCGCATCCGCCACTGTGCATGACGCATGGGAAGGCGCGGCGGTCGAGGCATCGGATGCCTCGCCCGCGAGTCCGGAGACCGGCCACGAAGCCCACTGGTTGCGATGCGGAGGGCGTCGCGGCGGCGATGCCGGGCGTTTCCGGTTCCGCAGCCCCTCCCTCTCCACGCGACCGCTTCCGAAACCCGGCGCGTACGCGGGTGTGCGCGCGATGGAGACCAGCATGCTTCGCCCCCTGTCCACGGCCGTCGCCGCCGCCCTGTTCCTGCCCCTGCTCGCATCGACCGCGCGCGCCGATTCCGCCGCGGTCGACCTCGACGAGGTCGTCGTCACCGGCACCCGCACCGAGGTGCCGCTGGTCGACAGCCTGGTCCCGGCGCAGGTCATCGACCGCGCCGCGATCGAGCGCAGCCAGGCGCGCGACCTGATCGAACTGCTGCGCGGTCGCGCCGGCGTCGACATCGGCAACACCGGCGGGCGCGGCAAGCTCAGCAGCCTGTACCTGCGCGGCGCCGAGTCCGACCACGTGCTGGTGCTGGTCGACGGCGTCAAGTTCGGTTCGGCCACCGCCGGCATGCCGGCGATCCAGGACCTGCCGGTGGCGCAGATCGAGCGCATCGAGATCATCCGCGGCCCGCGCTCGAGCCTGTACGGCTCGGAGGCGATCGGCGGCGTGATCCAGATCTTCACCCGCGGCGGCGAGGCCGACGGCCTGTCGCCGTACGCGACGGTGGGCGGCGGCAGCCACGGCAGCCGCGACGCCAGCGCCGGCTTCGACTACCGCGGCGAACGCGGCTGGATCGGCGCCCACGGCGGCTACGATTCCACCGACGGCATCAACGCCTGCCGCGGCTCGGGCACGCTGTTCCAGGGCTGCTTCGCCGACGAACCCGACGACGACGGCTACCGCAACGTTTCGCTGAACCTGCGCGGCGGCTTCCGCATCAACGATGCAACGACGCTGGAAGGCAACTTCCTCAACGCCGCCGGCGACAATGAGTTCGATGGCTCCTGGACCAACCGCTCGAAGACGCTGCAGCAGGTGACCGGCGCACAGCTGCGCTACGCGCCCGAAGGCGGGCGCATCGGCCTGAGCGCGGCGCTCGGCCGCAGCAAGGACCAGTCCGACGACTACCAGGGCGACGCCTTCGTCAGCAGCCTCGACACCCGCCGCGACAGCGCCTCGGTGCAGGCCGACGTCAAGCTGGCGGCCGCGCATTCGCTCAGCGTCGGCGTCGACTACAGCAACGACCGCGTCGACGGCACCACGGGCTATACCGTCGACGACCGCGACAACACCGGCGTGTTCCTCGCCTACAGCGGCAGCGCCGGCAGGCACCGCTTCCAGGCCAGCGTGCGCAACGACGACAACGAGCAGTTCGGCAACCACCTCACCGGCGGCCTCGGCTGGGGCCTGTCGTTCGACAACGGCCTGCGCCTCAACGCCACGCTCGGCACCGGCTTCAAGGCGCCGACCTTCAACGACCTGTACTACCCCGGCTCCGAGAGCCCGTGGCTGCAGCCGGAAGAATCGCGCAGCCTCAACCTCGGCCTGTCGCAGTTCAGCGAGCGCTTCCACTGGTCCTTCGACGTCTACGAGAGCCGCATCGACAACCTGATCGTGTTCGTTTACCCGCCGCCGGATTTCCTCGGCGTGGGCAGCAACATCGACGAAGCCCGCATCCGCGGCGCCGAACTCACCTTCGGCACCTCGTTCGCCGGCTTCGACCTGTCGACCCAGCTCAGCCACGTCGATCCGCGCGACCGCAGCGGCGGCGCCAACGACGGCAACGTGCTCGCCCGCCGCGCGCGCAGCACCGGCCGCGTCGACCTCGACCGCGAATTCGGCCCGCTGCGCGCCGGCATCACCGTGCAGGGCGCCGGCAGCCGCTACGACAACGCCGCCAACACCGCGCGACTGGGCGGCTACGCCACCACCGACCTGCGGCTGGAATACGCCTTCCACCGCGACTGGAGCCTGCTGGCCCGCGCCAGCAACGTCTTCGACCGCGAGTACGAAACCGTGGCCTGGTACTACCAGCCCGGCCGCGAATACCACGTCGTGCTGCGCTGGCGTCCGGCGCGCTGACCAGCGCCATCGTGCGGGGCTACCCTCGGGCGATACTTTTTTCCCGCGACGACGAACCCACTGTCGTCATCCCCGCGAAAGCGGGGATCCATTTTGCTTTGAGCCAGAAAGACACTGGATCCCCGCTTTCGCGGGGATGACGGCAGCAATGTCGACCATCGAAGCGTCGCGCCCGAAGGCACACCCGCAACGTGACTACCGGATCAATCGCCGGCTTCCTGCGGTAGCAACCGCCGCAGGTCGTCGATCACGGCGCGCGCATCGGCGTTGCGCACGTCGAAGTCGCGGTGGTACCCATAGTCCACCAGCACCAGCGGCATGCCCGCCGCGTGCGCGGCCTCGGCATCGGTGCGCGAGTCGCCCACCATCGCGCACGCGTGCACCGGCACGCCGAAGCCATCGGCCAGGTGCCGCAGCGGCAGCGCGGCGGGCTTGCCTTCGGGCAGGGTGTCGCCGCCGACGATGCCGTCGAACAGTTCCCGCCAGCCGAGCGCCTCGAGCAGCGGCGCGATGAAGCGTTCGGGCTTGTTGGTGCACAGCGCGACCTTCACGCCGCGCGCGCGCAGCCCGCGCAGCGCGTCTTCCGCGCCCGGATAGGCCCGCGCCTGCTGCGGCAGCGAGTGCGCGTAGTGCCGCATCAGCATGGCGAAGGTCCGGTCGAAGCCGGGCCCGTCGGGCAGGTCGGCGCCGGCATGGCGCAGCGCGCGATGCAGCAGGATGCGCGCGCCCTCGCCGATCCATTCCAGCACCACCGCGGGCTCGACGCGCGCGTGCCCCAGCTCCGCGAGTGTCTCGTTGACCGCACCGGCGATGCCGTGGGCGCTGTCGATCAGGGTACCGTCGAGGTCGAACAGCACCGCGCGGAAAGGGAAGGGCATCGCATCGTTCGCCTGGAATGGAGCGCGAAGTCTATCTGCTGCGCGCGCGTCGCGGTCATGGTGGCCCGCGATACGACACCTGAAGCATTCGACAGAAGAGGCCTGTCATTCCGAGCGCAGCGAGGAATCTGCTCTTGCGGTCGCCCATCGCGGCCGCGGGACACAGATTCCTCACTGCGCCCGGAATGACACCTAGTCGGGGGCGGCTCAAATTGCGCGTACCGCGGTTTCCCCGTCGAACAGCTCCGGCTGCAGCCCACCCTCGTCCGCATCGCGGAAATTGGACAGACCAACGCCGACCAGCCGATAGCGCGTGGCATCTGGCAGGCCCACGCGCGCGAGCAGCGACAGCGCGATCGCGGTGAACGCCTCCAGCGAGGCCGGCGGCGCGTCCGGCGTCAGGCTGCGGGTGAGGATGCGGAACTGCGCGGTCTTGAGCTTGAGCACCACGGTGCGGCCCACGCGCTCGGTCTTGCGCGTCGCGTTCCAGGCCTTCTCCGCGATCCGGCGCACGTGCGGCGCCAGTTCGCCCAGCGGCAGGTCGCGCTCGAAGGTGTCCTCGGCCGAGATCGACTGCACCGGCTGGTCCGGCTCCACCGGCCGCTCGTCGATGCCGCGCGCGCGTCGGTACAGCGAGGCGCCGAAGCTGCCGAAACGCGCCTGCAGTTCCTCCTGCGGGAACGCTCGCAGGTCGCCCACGGTCGCGATGCCGAGCTTGTCCAGCTTGCCCTGCATCACCTTGCCCACGCCCGGGATCTTCGCCACCGGCAGCGGCGTCAGGAAGGCCTCAACCTGCGCCGGCTTGACCACGAACAGGCCGTCGGGCTTGTTCCAGTCCGAGGCGATCTTGGCGATGAACTTGTTCGGCGCCACTCCTGCCGAGGCGGTGAGCCGCGTTTCCTCGCGGATGCGCGCGCGGATCGCCTGCGCGGTGGCGGTGGCGCTGGGCGAGTCGATCTTCGGCGCGGTGACGTCGAGGTAGGCCTCGTCCAGCGACAGCGGCTCCACCAGGTCGGTGTGTTCGAGGAAGATCGCGCGCACCTGCCGCGACACCGCCTTGTAGCGCACGAAGTCCGGCGGCACGAACACCGCGTCGGGGCACAGGCGCTCGGCGCGCATCGCCGGCATCGCCGAGCGCACGCCGTACGTCCTCGCCTCGTAGGACGCCGCGCACACCACCGAGCGCGCGCCGCGCCAGGCCACGACCACGGGGCGGCCGCGCAGCGACGGATCGTCGCGCTGCTCCACCGACGCGTAGAACGCGTCCATGTCGATGTGGATGATCTTGCGCACGGCAGTGCGCCGATTCTAGCGCCCGCGGCTATCCCGGATCGCATTTGACGATGCTGATGCGGCCGTTGGTCTCCAGCACCGCCAGCCGGATATCCGCGGCCTCGGCGCAGTCGGCCGCGCGCATCTCGGACTCGAACTCGGCGCGGCTGATCGACTGCCGCCGCAGCGCGGCCTCGAACACCACGCCGTCGCGCGCGAGCAGGACCGGGCTACCTTCGACGAGGCGGTCGAGCGCGGGATGGCGCGCGGTGACGAAACCGGTGAGCCAGTTCAGCGCGACCAGGGTCGCGGCGAGGATCAGTCCGCCCGGCAGCGACGTGTCCTCGCCGATCAGCGAGTTCTGCACCGCGGTCCCGAGCAGCACCACCACGATCAGGTCGAACGGCGTGAACTGCCCGACCGTGCGCTTGCCCGACAGGCGCACCAGCGACAGCAGCACGACATACACCGCGATCGCGCGCAGCACGAACTCCCACCACGGCATCGACAGCTCCAGCAATCCGGACACGGCGGTGGCCTCCTCGCAGGGACGCCGTACTCTCGCATCGACGGGATGAAGGTGGTGGCAGGGACCGGGCGGGAGCAGGGACGGCTTGTAGATCGGCGGGTCGGCGATCGGCGCGGACTCCCGTCACCTCAATCCACCCCTGCTTGTGCGGGAGGGCTGCGATGGCGGAGCAATCCGGATGCGGGGCAACAGGAAAGCCTTGTCGCCTTGTCATTTCGACCGCAGGGAGAAATCTCGTCTCCGGTGCAGGGAAAGAAGATTTCTCCCTGCGGTCGAAATGACAAGGCTTTCCAATGACAAGGCTTTCTTCGGATCATTCCCGGACCTGGGAATTACCCAATAAAAAGCCCCGCAGGCAGGGGGGGCCGGCGGGGCTCGGGGAACGGGACTCGGGGAGAAGTCTTCGTTCCGGGATCTGCTCCAGGGGATGGGAGAGATCTGCGACAGACCTTGCATCTGTCGCGATCTATATGACCATTCCGAACATTGAGAGTTCGTGAAGATCGGGGTCCGTTTCCCGGAAAGTTCAGCCTGCGTTTACTTCCGCCGCCGCGACGCCGTTTCCACCGGCGTTACATGCGTTACATCCCCCTGCCGAAAGTCATGCTTCACGGAAAAAACGCGCGAAACCAGCGCGGAAATCGAGGCCCGCGGCGGCCGCTCGCGACAAAGCTGAACACGCCGGCGTCACCGCCGCCGCCTCAATGCGCCTCTTCCCAGTTGTCCCCCAGGCCCGAATCGACCACCAATGGAACACGCAGTTCCGCCGCAGCCGCCATTCGCGCCGGCACTTCGGCCAGCAGCGTGTCGACGAAGCCGGCGTCGGCCTCGAACACGAGTTCATCGTGCACCTGCAGGATCATCAGCGCCTGGCCGCCCTGCCCGGCCAGCCAGGCGTCGATGTCGACCATCGCGCGCTTGATGATGTCGGCCGCGGTGCCCTGCATCGGCGCGTTGATCGCGGCGCGCTCGGCGCCGGCGCGCTGGCCTTGGGTGCCGCGTTGGATGTATTCGAGGTAGAGCCGCCGGCCGAACACGGTTTCGACGTAGCCCTGGTCGCGCGCCTGCTGCCGCGTGCGCTCCATGAAGTCGCGCACGCCGGGGTAGCGTGAAAAATAGGTGGCGATGTAGTCCTGCGCCTCGCCGCGGCCGATGCCGAGGTTTCGCGCCAGTCCGAACGCGCTCATGCCGTACATCAGGCCGAAGTTGATCGCCTTGGCGGCGCGGCGCTCGTTCGACGTCACCTCTTCCAGCGTGCGGCCGAACACTTCCGCCGCGGTGGCGCGATGGATGTCGGCGCCAGCCGCGAATGCGTTCAGCAGGCCGGCGTCCTCGGACAGGTGCGCCATGATCCGCAGCTCGATCTGCGAGTAGTCGCAGGCGACGATCTTCCGGCCCTGCGGCGCGACGAAGGCCTTGCGGATGCGGCGGCCGTCCTCGGTGCGGATCGGGATGTTCTGCAGGTTGGGATCGCTGGAGGCGAGCCGGCCGGTGGCGGCGCCGGCCTGGTGGTAGCTGGTGTGCACGCGGCCGGTGTCCGGGTTCACCATCTCCGGCAGCTTCTCGGTGTAGGTGCTGCGCAGCTTGGCCAGGCCGCGGTACTCGAGGATCACCCGCGGCAGCTCGTGCTGGTCGGCGATGGCCTCCAGCGCTTCCTCGTTGGTGCTCGGCTGGCCCTTGGGCGTCTTCACCAGCGCCGGCAGCTTCAGCTCGTCGAACAGCAGCGCCTGCAGCTGCTTGGGCGAATCGAGGTTGAAGCTGCGGCCGGCGAGTTCGGTCGCCTTCTGCTGCGCGGCCAGCATGCGCCGCGACAGGTCGGCGGTCTGCCGGCGCAGTTCGTCGGCGTCGATCTTCACGCCGTTGGCCTCGATACGCTCGAGCACCGGTACCAGCGGCATCTCGATGTCGCGGTACACGCCTTCCAGCGACGGTTCCACCGCCAGCTTCGGCGCCAGCACGCGGTGCAGGCGCAGGGTGATGTCGGCGTCCTCGGCCGCGTAGCGCGCGGCGTCGTCGATGGCGACGGCGGAGAACGGGATCTGCTTCGCGCCCTTGCCGGCGACCGACTCGTACTTGATGGTGTCGTAGCCGAGTAGGCGCTGGGCCAGCGAGTCCATGTCGTGGCGCTGGCTGGAGTTGAGCACGAAGCTTTCCAGCATGGTGTCGTCGGCATAGCCGCGCACGGCGACGCCGTGGCGGCGGAACACGTGCAGGTCGTACTTGCCGTGCTGGCCGAGCTTGCGCCTGCCGGCATCCTCCAGCAGCGGCTTGAGCGCGGCGAGCGCGGCCGCGCGGTCGAGCTGGGCCGGCGCGCCGGGATAGTCGTGGCCGAGCGGCAGGTAGGCGGCATGGCCGGTTTCCACGGCGAAGCTGATGCCGACGAGGTTGGCGCGCATCGGGTCGAGCGAATCGGTCTCGGTGTCGAGCGCGAATTCGCCGGCGGCTTGCAGCTTCGCGATCCACGCGTCGAGCTGCTCCATCGTCAGGATCGCCTCGTATTCGCCGGGCGCCGACAGTTCCGCGGCCGGCGGCGCTTCGTCCGCTTCCGCCGGCGCGGCGTAGCGGCCGCTGCCGCGCGATTTATGCGGGTCCCCCGCAAGAGCCCGCACATCCATGTGCGGACTTTCCAATGCATTTACCCCATCGAGCTCCTTCAGCGCCTGGTTGAAGCCGTAGCGCGCGTACAGCCCGCGCAGCGCGTCCACGTCGCGTTCGCGCAGGCCCAGCGCCTGCGGCGCGACGTCGAGCGCGACGTCGGTCTTGATCGTCGCCAGCTGCCGGCTCAGCGGCAGCTGGGGCAGGGCCTCGCGCAGGCTCTCGCCGATCTTGCCCTTGATCGCTCCGGCGTTCGCGACCACGCCGTCAAGCGTGCCGTACTCGGCCAGCCACTTGGCCGCGGTCTTCGGCCCGCACTTGGGCACGCCGGGGATGTTGTCGATGCTGTCGCCCATGAGCGCGAGCATGTCGACGATCTGGTCGGCGCGCACGCCGAACTTCGCGACCACCGCCTCGTCGCCGTCCATGCGGCTGCCGGTCATGGTGTTGACCAGTTCGACGTGCGGCCGCACCAGCTGGGCGAAATCCTTGTCGCTGGTGGAGATGGTGACGTCGATGCCGTCCGCCGCGCCCTGGAGCGCCAGCGTGCCGATCACGTCGTCGGCCTCCACGCCCGGCACGCGCAGGATCGGCAGGCCCAGCGCCTCGACCAGCTGCAGCATCGGCTCGACCTGCGCGCGCAGCTCGTCGGGCATCGGCGGGCGGTTGGCCTTGTACTGCGGATACAGCGCCTCGCGGAACGTCGGCCCGCTGGCGTCGACCACGAAGGCGGCGTAGTCGGGCTGTTCCTTCAGCGTGGCGCGCAGCATGTTGACCACGCCGAACAGCGCCCCGGTCGGCTCGCCGTCGGCGTTGGTCAGCGGCGGCAGCGCGTGGAACGCGCGGAACAGGTACGAGGAACCATCGATCAGGACGAGTCTGGGCATGCACCGATTCTACGCCGCGCAAGTCGAAACCAGACGCCACCGGGATGACGAACGCGTCGCCACGCGGCAGGAACGGTGAACCACCGCGCTCCCGCCCTCTCCACCCCACCTTCGCCATCGCGGCGCATAATGTTTCCGAATCCACCCCGGATGCCCGCCATGCGCAACACCCCCCACCTCCTGCCCATCGCCCTGTCCGCGCTGCTGCTGGCGCTGGCCGCCTGCACCACGACGGGGCCGGCCACGGTCGACATCCCGCCGGACGCGGTCGAGAACAGCCGCACCGAAGCCAACGGCGACGTCATCACCGAATACCGCGTCAACGGCGACCTGCGCGTGGTTCACGTGAAGCCTTCGCGCGGCCCGGCCTACCACCTGTACGTGCGCGACGGCCGCGTGCTGTCCACGCGCGAGGGCGACGACCCGCCGCAGACCTATTTCAAGCTGTTCGGCTGGTGAGCCCGGCCCGCAGCGCCCCGGCGTCCGGGCGGGGGCGGCGATGAGCGCGCCGATCAACGTCGCGCTGGTGGGATACGGCTACGTCGGCAAGGTCTTCCACGCACCCCTGCTCGCGTACACGCCCGGGCTGCGCCTGCACACCGTGGTGTCCGGCGATGCCGGCAAGGTCCACGCCGATTTTCCCGATGCGCGCGTCACCGGCGATCCGCAGGCCGCGTTCGCCGACGACGCCATCGACCTCGTCGTCATCGCCGCGCCCAACGCCGTGCACGCGCCGCTGGCGATCGCCGCGCTGCGCGCCGGGCGCCACGTCGTCGTCGACAAGCCCTTCACCACCTCGCTCGACGAGGCACAGCGCGTGGTGGCCGCGGCCGAAGAGGCGCGGCGCATCGTCAGCGTGTTCCAGAACCGGCGCTGGGACGCGGACTTCCTCGCCCTGCGCGCGCTGGTCGAGGACGGCACGCTCGGCGAGGTGGCCGAACTGCACTCGCACTTCGACCGCTTCCGGCCGCAGGTACCCGACCGCTGGCGCGAGCGCGCGGGGCCGGGCGCGGGGCTGTGGTTCGACCTCGGCCCGCACCTGCTCGACCAGGCGCTGCAGCTGTTCGGCCCGCCGCTGTCGATCCAGGCCGACATCGCCATGCAGCGCGAGGGCGCGGTGGTCGACGATTTCTTCCACGTGCTGCTGCGCTACCCGCGCCTGCGCGTGGTGCTGCACGCGGGCGCGCTGGTGCCGGCGAGCGGGCTGCGCTTCGCCGCGCACGGCACGCGCGGCAGCTTCAGCAAGCGCGGGCTGGATGCGCAGGAGGCGATGCTGAAGGACGGCGTCGCGCCCGGTTCGCCCGGCTGGGGCCGCGACCCGTCGCCGGGGACGCTGGTGCGGATCGTCGATGGCGCGCCGGTCGAGTCCGTCGTCGAGGGCGTGGCCGGGGACTACCGCGCGTTCTACGCCGCGATGCGCGATGCGATCCTGGGCGGCGGCGAGGCGCCGGTGACCACGCGGCAGGCGCTGGACGTGATGCGCCTGCTGGAGGCCGGCGCGGCGAGCACCGTTGAAGGACGCGCGATCGAGCTTGATCCGGGAACCGCTCCGGTAGCCTGAAGTCGGATTCTCGCGGAAGCGACCCTGGTCGCAATGCGCCGGAACGAGGCCCGGCGTGTTCTCGAGCCGCTCCCTTGCACCTCGGTTCCCGTCATCCCAGCGCAAGCTGGGATCCATTTTGCTGTTGATTCCCTTCGGCGATCAGGCATCGAAAAAGTCAAGATGGATCCCGGCTTTCGCCGGGATGACGATGCCGGCACGTCGGGAATGGATGCGAAAGCCCTCAGGCGGACCACCAGCACCAGCAGCGTCCCGCGACTCACCATCGCCTGCGCCTGGCTGCCCGGCAGCAGCTTGCGACGGCAGGCATCGATCGAACGCAAGCCGCCAGCCCGGAGGCCTAACCGCTCAGTCGCGCTTCACCCCATGGCCACCGAAGGCGTTGCGCAGCGCCGACAGCAGCTTGTCGGCGAAGGCATCGTCGTCGCGCGAGCGCAGGCGTTCGATCAGCGACTGGGTGATCACCGGCGCGGCGACGTCGAGTTCGATCGCCTCGGCCACCGTCCAGCGACCTTCGCCGGAATCGGGGACGTAGGGCGCGATGCCGCCGAGGCCCGGGTTCTGTACCAGCGCTTCGGCAGCGAGGTCGAGCAGCCACGAGCGCACCACGCTGCCGTGCCGCCAGATCTCCGCAAGCTGCGCGATGTCGGGCGTCAGTTCGCGCTTGCGCTCGAGGATGGCGAAGCCTTCGGCGTAGGCCTGCATCATTCCGTACTCGATGCCGTTGTGGATCATCTTCGCGTAGTGCCCGGCGCCGCTCGGCCCGACGTGGCCCCAGCCGCGATCGGGCGCCGGCGCCAGCGCCTGGAACAGCGGCGACAGGCGCGCAGCGGCCTGCGCATCGCCGCCGACCATCAGGCTGTAGCCTTCCGCGAGCCCCCACACGCCGCCGCTGGTGCCGACGTCGAGACAGGCGATGCCGGCCTCGCGCAGCGCCTCCGCGCGCCGCTGGCTGTCCTTGTAGAACGAGTTGCCGCCATCGACCAGGGCGTCACCCGCCGACAGCAGCGGCTGCAGCGCGTCGATGGTCGCGTCGACCACGGCGCCCGCCGGCACCATCATCCACAGCGCGCGCGGTGCATCGAGCGACGCGACCAATGCCTCCAGGGATTCGACGGTGGCGATGCCTTCCGCCGCCACCCGCGCCCGCGCCTCCGGCGTCGGGTCGAAACCGGTGACCGCATGCCCGCCGCGCTGCAGCCGCTGCGCCATGTTCGCGCCCATGCGGCCCAGTCCGATCATGCCCAGCTGCATCCATCCTCCCTGCGCATCGCGCATCGCTTCCGAAGGCGTCCATCATGCACGAGCGCCCGTCGCGCGCGCGGCACGCAGCGTTTCAGCACAGGTTGCGCAACAGCGCGACCAGTTCCGCCTGCCGGCCGACGCCGGTCTTGGCGAACACCTGCTTGAGGTACTGGCGCGCCGTGCCTTCGGCGATGCCCAGCCGCGTGGACGCGAGCGCCAGCGGGCTGCCGTCGCGCAGCGCCATCGCCAGTTCGGCTTCGCGCGGGGTCAACGCGAACAGCGCCACCAGCGCCCGGGTACTGCCCGCGGGCGGGCGATCGGGATCGCGCAGCAGCACGATCGCGGCGTCGGCGAAATCGGACAGCCCGTGCCGATGCGCCACCGCGGTCGCCGGCGCCACGCTGGCCAGCAACGGCCGCCGCGGCGCATCCCGCGGAATCGCAAGCCGGGGATCGGCCCACTCCGGCGCGGCCGCGCCGCGCGCATCCGGCGACTGCAGGCGCGTTGCGACCGTGAGCGCGGACGCGACCAGCGCCTGCAGCCTGCGATCGTCGTAGGCGCGGGTCGCATGCAGCGCGCCGGCGTCGAGGCGGATACCGTCGCCATCGGCGAGCAGGTTCCACGCCTGCGGATTGAGGTAGCGCACGCGCCGCGCGCGATCGACGATGAGCACGGCCTCGTGCATCGCGTCCAGCGCGGCATGCGCCTGGTCGAGCGAAGCCTGCAGCGCCTGCATGCGCGCGCGGATGCGGAAGCCATTGTGGATATGCAGCAGCAGCGGCTGCAGCGCCGTGCATTCGGCATCGGCGAAGTCGCGCGTGCGCGTCGCGTCGCGGCAGATCGCGATCGCCGCCCGGCCATCCTCGACGCCCCACGGGAACGCCAGTGCATACCCGCCGTGCAGGGGCCGCACGAACTGCTGGTACACCTGCGTGCGCATCAGGTCGCGGATCGGGAAATAGTCCGACATGCGGTGCACCCTGCGCGAGGGCATCCTCGCCAACGGGTTGTCGTAGAGGGTGGTGGCCGCGAGCTGCCGGGCGAGCGGCTCCATGCCCGCGTCCATCCGGCTGATGTGCATGGTCAGCTTCGGTCCGCGCGCCTCGGACAGCACCGCGTGTTCGGCGCCGGCCAGATCGCGCACCTGGTCCAGCCAGCCGCGCTCGGCATCCTCGTCGAACATCGACGCGTAGACCTGTCCGATCGCTTCGAGCAGTGTCCCCGGATCCATCGCGACACTCACGTTTGGGAGTAGCGGACGCCTTCCGGAGTTTCCTACAACATCCGCGACGACGCCAGTTCCGCGCCGCGGACCCGTGGCCGCCCCGATTCCCGTCCGTCGTTCGCCTCCAGGGAGCGCATCGACGCGCCGCCGCACGTCGCAAGGAGCACCCATGCACGTTTCTTTCGCGAACATGTCCCGCCGCCGCGTCGTGATCCGGCCCGCCCTCGCCCTTCCCGCCCCCCGTCACGTGCTGCCGGCGACGGCAGGCACGCTGCGCGACGGCGCGGAGCGATGACACGCATGTCGCATGCGGAAGCGCTGGCGGCGGAGCCGAGCCCCGTGGTCGGATTCGACGCGGCGACGCGCGCCCGGCTACCTCGCCGACCTCGCGGTGCTGTCGCAGGACGTGCTCGACGAAGCCGCGGTCCCGGCGCAGGACCTGCCGAAGACGCGCAGCCTGCTGACCGTGATCGGCGGTGATGTCGTCTGGCACGATCCAGCGTTCTGACCGCACCGCGTAGGAGCGCCTTCAGGCGCGATGCTCTTTTCTCGATTTCCCCGGAAACGCATCACGCCTGAAGGCGCTCCTACGCGAGCCAGGACGGAGGGATCACGCCGGGGACAGATTGGCGTAGGCCAGCACCAGCCACTTGCTCCCGGCCTCGTCGAAGTTCACCTGCACGCGCGCATGCGCGCCGCTGCCTTCGAGGTCGGTGACCACGCCGCTGCCGAACTTCGCGTGCACGACGTTCTGGCCGAGCCTGAGGCCCGGGGATTCGTCGAGCGCGGCGTGGCCCCAGTCGCGGCGCGGGCGCGGCGCGAACGCGGGCCGCGAGACCTGCACGCGCGGGCGCACCTCGTGCAGCAGCGGCGACGGGATCTCGCGCAGGAAGCGCGAGGGCACGCCGTACATGTCCTGGCCGTGCAGGCGCCGCGATTCGGCGTAGCTGAGCACCAGCTTCTGCCGCGCGCGGGTGATGCCGACGTAGGCCAGGCGCCGCTCTTCCTCCAGCCGCCCGCTTTCCTCGACCGAGCGCGCGTTCGGGAACAGGCCTTCCTCCATGCCGGCGAGGAACACCAGCGGAAACTCCAGGCCCTTGGCACTGTGCAGGGTCATCAGCTGCACGCCGTCCTCACCGGCCTGCGCCTGCCCCTCGCCCGCCTCCAGCGCGGCGTAGGCGAGGAAGGCGACCAGCTCGCTCAGCTGCGCGGCATCGTCCTCGTCGCCCTTGACGAAGCGCGAGGCCACCGAGACCAGCTCGTCGAGGTTGTCGACGCGCGAATCCGCGGCGCCCTTGGACTCGTTGGTGTAGTGCAGGCGCAGGCCCGAGCGCAGCAGCACGTGGTCGATCTTGTCCTTGAGCGGCAGTTCGGCGACCTCGCCGTCGAGTGCGTCGACCAGCGCATGGAAGCCCGCCAGCGCGTTGCGCGCGCGCGCCTGCAGCGCATTGCCCTGCTGCACGCGCAGCGACGCTTCCCACAGCGACACGCCGGCGCCGCGCGCCAGCCGCCGCACCTCGTCGAGCGTGCGCTCGCCGATGCCGCGCGCGGGCGTGTTGACCGCGCGTTCGAACGCCGCGTCGTCGCCGCGGTTCGCCACCAGTCGCAGGTAGGCGAGCGTGTCCTTGACCTCGGCGCGCTCGAAGAAGCGCACGCCGCCGTAGACGCGGTACGGCACCTGCTCGGCCAGCAGCGTTTCCTCGAACGCGCGCGACTGCGCGTTGCTGCGGTAGAGCACGGCGCATTCGCCGTGGCTGCCGCCGCCCTGCACCCACTGCGCGATGCGCTCGACCACGAAGCGCGCCTCGTCGATCTCGTTGTAGGCCGCGTACAGGTCGATCGGCTCGCCTTCGCCGCTGTCGGTCCACAGCTGTTTTCCGAGGCGCTCCGGGTTGTGCGCGATCACCGCGTTCGCGGCATTGAGGATGTTGGCGCTGGAGCGGTAGTTCTGCTCCAGCCGGATCGTCCGCGCACCCGGGAAGTCTCGCAGGAAACGCTGCATGTTCTCGACCTTGGCGCCGCGCCAGCCGTAGATCGACTGGTCGTCGTCGCCGACCACGAACACTTGCCCGCTGTCGCCCGCCAGCAGGCGGACGAAGCCGTACTGGATGGCGTTGGTGTCCTGGAACTCGTCCACCAGCAGCTGCCCGAAGCGCTGCCGGTAGTGCGCCAGCAGCGGCGGGTGGTCGCGCAGCAGCTCGTGCGCGCGCAGCAGGATCTCGGCGAAGTCCACCAGCCCGGCGCGGTCGCAGCGCTCCTGGTACAGCACGTAGCTCTTGAGCATCACCTCCGACCACTCGTCGCCGCCGGACTGGATATGCTGCGGCCGCCGCCCCTCGTCCTTCTGCGCGTTGATCCACCACGCGATCTGCCGCGGCGGGAAGCGCGCGTCGTCGAACTCCAGCTGCTGCACGACGCGCTTGACCAGGCGCAGCTGGTCGTCGCTGTCGAGGATCTGGAAGCCTTCCGGCAGCTTCGCGTCCTGCCAGTGCAGGCGCAGCAGCCGGTGGGCGAGGCCGTGGAAGGTGCCGATCCACAGGCCGCGCGAGCCGTGGCGCAGCTGCGCGTCGATGCGGTGGCGCATCTCGGCGGCGGCCTTGTTGGTGAAGGTCACCGCGAAGATGCCGTGCGCGGGCACCCCGACCACCTCGTTGAGCCAGGCGATGCGGTGGGTGAGCACGCGGGTCTTGCCGCTGCCGGCGCCGGCGAGGACGAGGTAGTGGCCTGGGGGGGCGGAAACGGCTTCGCGCTGGGCCGGATTCAGCCCGTCGAGCAGGTGCGAGACATCCATGCGCGCATTCTACCGGGGCGCCGGGGCGCGAGGTTCCGTCGCCGTCGTCCCCGCGACGAAGAAATGCCGTCATCCCCGCCCTCGCGGGGATGACGGCATCTTCATGTCGCGGACGCGGGATCCGTCAGGACAGCACGTCGATGAAACTGTTGATCGACAGCCGCCCGGCCTGCACGTCGGCCGGCGGCACCCGATGGCTGTCGATGTTGCCCGAATGCAGCGAGTTGCGCCGGTAGACCACCAGGCGGTTGTACACGCCGTCGACGCTGCCGATCTGTTCGAACAAGGCGGAATCCCCATTGATATAACCCGGGTCGGTCGCGTCCTCTCGCCGGCTCTCTTCCTGCAGGGCCTGGTAGTAGGTCTGATGGCGCGCCGCGTCCACATACTCGAAGCCGGTGGCGCGATGGCGGTAGAAGGCGGTGCCGCCCCAGTTCCCACGGAACAGGTAATGCATCGTGGCCAGGCCATTGGCCTGCACCGAATCGATGTGCGGTACGCGCTGCAGGAAAACCAGTTGCTCCGGTGGCAGGGTCACCAGCGAGTAGTGGCACAGCGGGAAGGTGAGCCGCCCCTGCGGCGGCAACCCGAAGTGTTCAGCCAACAGTGGCCGGATCAGCTGCTCCAGGAACACTTCATAGGAAATCGGCGCGCGGATCCGCACACCCGGGAACATCGCCCCCTGAGACGTGAAGTGGCCGCGCTCGGCCTTGCGCACAAGCCGCTCGGGATCTGCCACTGCCTGGTCGATGACCAGCAGCGGCGCCCCTTCCGCGCCGATCCGCCGTACCTGAAGGCGCAGTCCGGGGTGCGCCTGGATCAGCATCTGCGCGTCACCTGGTCAGGTCTCCGCCGACGCCCGCGACCTTGCCGGTCACCCGCTCATGCTGCCGGGCGCGTGCGTACATCTGTTCCCAGGCCGAGGCTGGGGCCTTGCAGTAGCTGTCGAGGAACTGCTGGTGGCTCGGCATGGCCGCCACCGCGCCATCGATCGGCTTGCGCACACCCTCGAGCAGGCGCTTGAGATCGGCGTCCGACAGCGCGCGGGTCAGCGGATGGTGGTTTTGGGGCACCACGCCCTGGCCGAGCATGCAGTGGGTCCAGGAGTCGAGGCGGAACAGCTCGTCCTCCCCCTGCCACGCGTAGCCGGTCTCACGGAACACCTGGATACGTTCGGCCAGGCCCGGCGGCAGTTCCATTTCGCGGCACTGCTTCCACAGGGGCTCGTCGCGCTGGTTGAGGTGGTAATGCAGCACGATGAAGTCGCGGACGTGCTCCAGCTCCTGGCGGCTGACCTGGTTGTAGCGGTCCACCGCCGCCTCGCTGATGCCCTCGAACGGGAAGAACTGCACCAGGCGGGTGACCGCGCTCAGGGTCAGGTGGATGCTGGTGGACTCCAGCGGCTCGATGAAGCCGCTCGCCAGACCCAGCGCGATCACGTTCTTGTTCCAGGCCTTGCGCCGGCGGCCGGTGCGGAACGGGATGATCCACGGGTCGCGCAGCGGCTTGGCCGGATTCTCGGCGAGCAGTTTGGCGGTCGCCTCGTCGTCGGACATGTGCGCATCGGAAAACACGATGCCGCACCCGATCCGGTGCTGCAGCGCGATCTTCCAGTGCCAGCCGGCCTCGTGCGCGATCGCGCGCGTGTATGGCGCCGCCGGCCCATCGGCTTCGGTCTGCAGCGCCACCGCGCGGTTGCTGGGCAGCCAGTGGTTCCAGTCCTCGTAGCCGGTGTGCAGCGCCTGCTCGCTCAGCACCGCGCGTGCGCCGGTGCAGTCGATGAACAGGTCGCCCTCGATGACCTGCCCGTCCTCCAGCACCAGCGACTGCACGTGGCCGCTCTCCGGATCCTGGTGTACCTGGGCGATCTTGCCCTCGATGCGCTTGAGTCCGCTGCCCTCGCACTTGATGCGCATGAACGCGGCATACAGCCCGGCGTCGAAATGATAGGCATAGCTCACATCGCTACGCTCCATCGCCGTGGCCGCCTTGGCCCAGCGCATCGACCACTGCTGGGTGTTCTGGCCGGCATTGAACAGGGCGAAGCGGTCCTTGCGCGCGGCGGCGGTTTCCAGGCAGTAGTCGCCCAGTTCGCTCTGCATGCCGCGGCGGCGGCTTTCCAGCCAGAATTGGTGGAAGTCGACCGACCAGGTGTTCACGCCGGTGGTGCCGAACGGATGGAAGTAGTGCGAACCCGGACGGATCCAGTTCTCGAACGAGATCGCCAGCTTGAAGCTGCCGGCGACCGAGCTGAGGAACTCGCGCTCGTCGATCTGCAGCAGCTTGTGGAAGGTGCGGATGGTGGGGATCGTGGACTCGCCCACGCCGACGGTGCCGACCTGCTCCGACTCGACCAGGGTGATGTCCAGCAGGTCGCGGAACTGGTGGGTCAACGCGCACGCCGCCACCCAGCCCGCGGTGCCGCCACCGGCGATGACCACCCTGCGGATCCGGTTCTTTTCCAAGATACCCCTCCATTCAAGGGCCCGCCGCGAAGGCGGCTGGCCAGGTAACGACGTCGCACCAGCGCGGCGCCGGAATCCGCTGCCCACGGGCGGTCAGCGGTTGAGTCTGGACAGCAACGCCGCGCGCATGCGCCGGGCGGCGGTTTCATCGAACGGACCCAGCTCGCCGCGGCCCTGCTCGGGCAGGTGCGCACCGGCCAGCCCGGCCGGGCCGAACACGTAGTACTCGAACAGCTCCCGCCATGCACGCTTCTCGTGCTCGGGGCGATCGCGGATGGACCACAGCGCCATGTTCAGCGCGTGCATCGGCGTGGGGATCCACTCCGGCATGCTGCTCCACCAGTAGTTGACCAGCACGGTGAACGGATCCAGTCCCTTCACGTGGTGCCACCACAGGCTGGGAATGAAGATCGCATCACCCGGCTCCAGCACGACGGTCTGGCCGGCCTCCATCGCCGCAGCGAAGCGCGGGAAGCGCTCCAGGTCCGGGGCGTCGAAATCCACCACGCTCACCGCCTGGCCGCCCGGCGTGGGCTGCAGCGGCCCCGGATACAGGTTGTGCACCTGCTCCGGCGGGAACACGGTGAAGCGGCGACGGCCGACCGCGCAGCAGGCGATGTTGTTCGGCGCGTCGTAGTGGCAGGAGGCGGTCACCCGGTTGCCGATCCAGATACTGGGCGGAGCGGAAACGCCGTGCCGCTCCAGGCCCAGGTCGTTGCCCTCCCGCAACGCCGGCAGGCAGTAGTCGAGCAGCAGCGAGGCCATGTAATAGGTCGGCGGCGCCGGGTCGTCCAGGTACGAAGCCAGCTCGTCGAGCACCTGGTCCAGGGTGCCGCGCCGCACCTGGCAGTTCAGGGCGGTGAAATCGTCGTTGTAGAACGGCCTGCCGGCAGTGGCCGGCTCGCCCCAGTTGTACTGCACCGGACGCCCGTTGTAGCTGGCACGCAACTGCGCCATTGCCGCTTGCGGCGATTCCAGCCCGGCCTGCACCAGGCTCCACTGGCGAGCCACGCCCGGAAGCACGGTGGGCAGGTTCTCGGCAATGAGGCGATCGACCGGCAAGGTCCCGGCGCTGAAACCCTCCAAGACACGCACCTTGGGCAGCCGGTCAAACATGCTCAGGCCGCCCGGCCCGCTGCCTGTGCGTGCAGCCTGCTCTGCTTCTCGGCGACCAGCCGCTGCATGTTGTGCAGCGAGGACACCAGCAGGTAGACGCCTTCCAGCCAGCCGGCGCTGTGCAGTTGGTGCAACTGGGTGGCGTCCAGCGCGGCCAGGCGCTCGCGGTCGATGCCGTACAGGCCTTCGAGGTTGATCTGGCTGTCGTCGTCGAAACGCACGTCCAGTTGCACCGGCTGGATCAGCTCCAGGCGCTCCAGCTCTGCGTACATGGTCTTGGCCGCGCCGGCGCCGGCGTGCAGCCCGCGCAGCACCCGGATCACCTTTTCCAGGTACGGGCTATGGCCGCCCTGCGGTGCGAACACCGGGTGGCCGTGGCCATCGCGCACGCGCGGATGATCCAGGTCGACGTGCAGCACCGGCTCGTTGCGCAGCTCGCCGTCGACCATCTGCTCCTGGAAACCGATCAGGAACGGACCACGCGCGATCACCGCCGGCAGGTAGTTGGCCTGCCATGCCTCATCGCGCAGGTACAGGTTCTCGTTCGGCCCGAAGCCGAGCAGTGCGACGGCATGGAACGAGCCGTCGGAATCCTTGCGGAAGAAAATCGGGTATTCGCGCTGCATCTCGGCGAACTCGGTCGGGAATGCCTCGACCATGCCGACGTCATCGCCGTAATCGGCGCTGAAACGCGCGGAAACGCGCAGGTGGCTGTGCGCGACGTTGTTGAGCAATTCGTAACGGGCCATTTTGGCTCCAGCAGTGCCCCGGTGTCGCGGCATCGACGCGGCCCACCGCCGCGTTCGATGCCGGTTGCGAACTCCACCATCATGCCACTGCCGCGCGCCGGAAACGAGGCGAGCGGCAGGTTGCGGGAAATAAAGGAAATCCTGTCATTTCGACCGCAGGGAGAAATCTTCCTTTTCCCTACACCGGAAACGGGATTTCTCCCTGCGGTCGAAATGACAGTTTTTTTGGATTTCCTCTCTTGGGAGATGAAAAAAGGGGCCGCTGCGCGCGCAACGGCCCCCCACTCTTCACAGCTTCCGACCCTTGGAGAGGGTTGGTATCAGAAGCTGTAACGGAGTCCCACCATGTAACGCGGGGACTGGTCGACCACGCGCACGAACTGGTTGTGCGAACGCGCGCTCCAGCGGACGTCCTCGCCGGTAAGGTTGATGGCTTCAGCCGCAATTGTCAGATTGTCGGTCAGCTGGTAGCTCACCGTCAGGTCGATCTGGTCGTACTCCTCGACGAAGTACGGATTGCGGTTGTTGCCGTTCTGGTTGGCAGCCATCAGGTACTCGTCACGCCAGTTCCAGGCCAGACGCGCCGACCAGCCGTACTTCTCGTACATCAGCACGACGTTGGCGGTATCGCTCAGACCGGTCAGGGCAAACACGTCCGTACCCGGATCGGCGGCACGATCCACGCCCACGTCACCCCTCACAAGGGTGTAGTTGGCCTGGACGCCGAAGCCAGTGTCACCGAAGAAGTACTGCCCGCCGATTTCCCAGCCGTGCAGCGTGGCAGCACGCTGGTTGATCGGGCGGTTGACGTCGAACATGTACAGCGGGTCGCCAAGGCCGGCATTGCCAATGATGTCGTACTGGGCCTCGAGCGCGAGCGATTGCGCGTTGGAACCGTCGTACGCCGCCAGGCCGCCGGTCTCGCCGGCGTAACGGATCAGCGCGGTGGCAGCGAACAGGGTGGTGTAGTCCTGCTTGCAGCCCTCGGCCGGGTCGCCACCGGCCGCCGTCACCTGGGCGGCGCACTGGGCGCTGGCCAGGAACGCGTTGGCCGCCTGTGCATCCGCACCGGTGGTCGGGTCGGCCAGGTCGTACAGGTTCTCGCGAACCACCGTGTTGCCGATGAAGTTCTTGACGCGCTTGTTCCAGTACGTCACGCCGATGAAGCTGGCCGGAGCGAAGTACCACTCCACGCCGAGGTCGACGTTGTCGGACTCGAGCGGCAGCAGCGACGGGTTCTGGGCGCTGCCCGTGGCACGGAACTGCTCGCCGTACAGGGTCGAGCCGCTCGGGCCACCTGCGCTCGGGCCGGCGTACAGGTTGCCGTACGGGGCGCGGGCGATCGTCTTGCTGAACGACGCGCGGCCCTTGATGTCGCTGGTGAAGTCGATGCTGAAGTCGAGGTTCGGCAGCAGGTAGCTGTAGCTGAAGCTCTCGTCGAACGGCATGGCTTCAGGCGAGGTCTGCACCTGGAAGTCGTTGTTCGACAGCCACGCGATGGCACCCGGCACCTGGATGACCGAAGTCGATGTCAGGTCGGTCTTCTCGTAACGCAGGCCGGCAACCGTGTAGGTCGGGAAGCCGCCAAGCATGCCCTCCATCTCCCACTGGACGTACACCGAGCGGGTCTTCTCCTGGACCAGGTTGTCATTGTCATACGTGCCGCGGACCCGCGACGAGATGCCGTCGCAACGGTTGTTCGCCGCCCACGCCGCCGGCTCGGTACCGCTGGCGCAAAGGCCTTCAGCCCACAGGGCCAGCTCGCTGGCGTTGCCGATCCACACGTTCGAACTGGCCTGGCCGACGTGGAAGTCGTCGAACTGGTCGGTGATGCTGAACGGGCGCAGCAGCGAGGCGATATCGGCGATCTGGCCGCGGTCGACCGAGCCCCAGTCACCCAGGGTCATCAGGTGCGCATGGCCGTCGACGTTCAGGCGGCGCATCTTGCTGTCGCTGGAGTCGACGCCGAACTGGAAGCGGCCGTTGTCGAACGCGAACTCACCGTCGATGCGGCCCTGCTTGACCTCGCTGTTCTGGCGGGTCGACCAGATGCGCATGATCTGGCTGCCGAAGGTCTCCGGCGCGAAGTCACCATTGACCACGCCGTTGGTGCCGGCCAGCGCGTCCGCGGTGGTCGGGTACAGCGTGCGCCATGCGATCGGCAGACCGTTGTTGAACTCGTATTCCTGGGTCCAGTTGTTGGTGCTCGGATCCGGGGCGAAGCCGCCGAAGCTGAACGCGGTGGAGCTGCCGCCGGTCACCGGGTCGTTCGGACGGCTGCTGTTCTTGGTGTTGTGGGCGTCGAAGGTCAGCGACAGGCGGTCGTTGACGTCCCACTTCACGTTCAGGCCGATCGAGTCGAGCTCGAACTTCTGCTCGTCGCGCTGCTGCTCGAAGCCGAAGTCCTTGCCGCCGCCGGCCAGGTCGCGGATGTACGACGGGGTCGCCACCAGCGGATCGCCATCGAAGGTCACGTGGGTCAGGTTGTTCTGCAGCCACAGGGTCTGCTCGCCACGATTCTGGGCGATCTCGTTGCTCGAGTGGGTGTAGTCCAGGGTGAAGACCACCGCGTCGGTCGGGGCGAACTGCAGCACTGCCTGCGCGTTGATGCGCTCGCGCTCGAAGTCCTGGTACGCGTAACGCACGTCATTGGGCATGCTGTAGAGCTGACCCACGGCCGGAGCGTTCTCGATGACCGCATCCGGGCGGAAGCGGTTGTCAGTGCCGGTCCAGCGCGCGACGTTCCAGCCGTTCTGGGTGGCCTGGACCGAGCCGCCGTGACGCTCCTGGTAGCTGGCATTCACGCTCACGCCCCAAGTCTTGTCCGGGTTGGCGTAGCTGAAGATGCCCGAGACTTCGGGGGTGAAGTCGCTGCCGAGGACCTGCGACTCGTCGGACATCGCCTTGATTCCACCGCTGGCGACGATTTCGCCGCCGGGGTGGGCGAACGGGCGCGAGGTCAGGATGTCGACCGTGGCACCGATGCCGCCGCTGGGCTGGGAGGCACGGCCGGTCTTGTACACCGTCACGCCGCTGACGGCCTCGGAGGCCAACTGGGCGAAGTTGAAGCCACGGGTACCCGAACCGATGCCGCCAATCTCGAGGCCGCCGCTGCTGAAACCGTCGGCACCCGGGATCTGGCGGCCGTTGAGGGTGACCAGGTTGTAGCCCGGGCCGAAGCCACGCGCGGTGACCTGGGCGCCTTCGCCGTCGCGGCGCTCGATCGAGATGCCGGTGATGCGCTGCAGCGACTCGGCCAGGTTGGTGTCGGGGAACTTGCCGATGTCCTCGGCGCTGATTGCGTCGACCACCCCGGGGGTGTCGCGCTTGATGTTCATCGAGTTCTCGAGGCTGTTGCGCAGCCCCGTGACGACGATCGTGTCGAGCGTGGAGGCATCGCCCGTCGTCGACTGCGTCTGCGGCGCCGCCTGTTCCGCCTGCTGCGGGTCCTGCGCGAACACCGGATTGATGACCAGCACGCCACCGACGAAGGTGAACATCGCCTTCGACTTCAATCCCTTCAACTTCTTGTGGTTCATGGAATATGTCCTCAGCACTGGATGTGAGCAAAGAAAAGCATGTCGCTTGCGCCTGGCGACGAGGCACGCCTCGCCCCTCGTGTCCGTGCGGGACTTCGAGATCTGCACACCTTCATCCGACCGCCCTCCCCGTTTGCATGACTTCAGTAGGAATTTCTTCGATGCCGCCCTTCCTCCGGGGCAACCGCGGGCCGCTGTGGCCCGCCCTTTCAGTACCTGCGCTCGACGCTGCGCCTGCATCGCGTCGGCTCGTCCGCTCCGATGCGGATCACCTGACCGCATCCAACTCCCCGGACCGCCGACCCGCCTTGACCCACTTGCCGAGACATCAGTCTTGCTCGTTGTTGTAGTTTTTGTTAGCGCTAACATCAGCGCGCAGAATTGATAGCATGTCGTTAAGAACGTGTCACTTTGCGGTGCAGCATGATGTCCGCCGGCCCAGCGACGACGCGGCCGTTGCCACGGAAACCTTCGAAACGGCACGGGAAAATGCGCTGGAATTGCAGCGTCTTTTGCGTATCCGGCCAAGCCGGAATGCGTGCGGGTTCGCAGGCACCTGCGACGCGGGGTTGTTCCGCAGACCGCCATCGCCGCAAGCGGACCTTCGAACGCTGCGGACAGCGTTCGCAGCCGCAAGGCTGAACCGCCCGGGGAACATCGCCTGGCCCCGGGCGGACAAGGTGCCCCGGATTCAGTGCCCGGCCGCGTGCTCGCGCTTGGCCGTGCTGCCGGTCATCAGCTTGTCGGTGTAGGCGATGCCCATCGCCGACAGGATGAAGGCGCCGTGGATGATCGACTGCCACATCACGCCCTCGGCGGTGACGTTGCTGCAGGTCGGCGCCGCCAGGCTCAGGCCGCCGGCGATCGCCTGCGCATGCGCCAGCGAGGCGTTGATGAACTCCGACGATCCGCAGGTCGGCAGGCCCACCTCGCCGGCCGCGATGAAGGTCTTGAGCAGGTGGATCGAGGAAATGCCGATGATCGCCATCGCCAGCTTCACCTTCAGCACGCTGGCGTTGACGTGGCTGAGCCACTCCGGCTGGTCGGGATGGTTGTGCAGCCCCAGGCGCGAGACGAAGGTCTCGTAGCCGCCGACGATCACCATCACCAGCAGGTTGGAGATCATCACCACGTCGATCAGGCCCAGCACCAGCAGCATGATCCCCTGCTCGGTCAGGCTGTTGGCGCCGTGCACCAGGTGCCACAGCTCCTTGATGAACAGGAACACGTACACGCCCTGCGCCACGATCAGGCCCAGGTAGAGCGGCAGCTGCAGCCAGCGCGAGCCGAAGATCACGTAGGCGAGTGGCGGCAGGCGCGGGGGCTGGCTGGTGGTGGACATCGGGCGGGGGAGGCCTTGGGAAAAGGAGCGCGGAGGTTAACGGTCGCGTTCCGGGCTGCCAAGACGGCCGCCGCGAACGGCAGCAACCGCATCCCGAGGCGGCCGCGCGAAATCGATGCTGCAACGCACACAAATCTTCGGAAAATCAAATGCTTGCTCCGCATCAGCGTTCATTTTCGGAGCATGTTTGACAACGTTGTCACCAGCCCTGTACAAGTTCCCGGGGGATCCGAGTCAGGGCCGCAGCGCGATGGAGAGGCGCGTTGCGCCGGGCCGGCCCGCAGGGCCGGCGGCGGCCGGGTCGCTCCCGGTCGCCGCCAGCCGATTTCTTCCACCCACTTCGCAACGGCAGGACCCATGGCCACCCATCAAACCCGCTGGTCGCAGTTCCTCGTCCTGATCACCGTGTTCTTCTTCTGGGGCTTCGTCGCCGCCAGCAACGAGATCCTGATCCCGGTCTTCAAGAACGCCTTCCACCTGAGCCAGGCGCAGAGCCAGTACGTGGCGGTGGCGTTCTACGTCGCCTACACCGTCGGCTCGATCATCTACTTCTTCACCTCCAAGCTGATCGGCGCCGACGTGCTCAACCGCATCGGCTACAAGAACGGCATCGCGCTCGGCCTGCTGATCTCGGCCATCGGCACCCTGCTGTTCTATCCGGCGGCCAACGCGGGTTCGTTCGGGCTGATGCTGTCGGGCCTGTTCATCGTCGGCCTCGGCTTCTCGCTGCAGCAGATCGCCGCCAACCCGCTGGCGATCATGATGGGCGACCCGGCCACCGGCGCGCAGCGCCTGACCATGGCCGGCGGCGTCAACAACTTCGGCACCACCATCGGGCCGCTGCTGGTGAGCCTGGCGATCTTCGGCAGCGTCGCCGCCGGCGGCACCGAGGCCAGCATCGAGGCGGTGAAGACGCCCTACCTCGTGCTCGGCGCCGCGTTCGTGCTGGTGGCGGTGTTCCTGAAGTTCTCGTCGGTGCCCAACAAGATCGACCTCGACGAGCTGGCGAACGAGGAGGCCGAGGACGCCGGCAAGCTGGTGCACAAGTCGTCGGCCTTCGCCTATCCGCAGCTGGTGCTGGGCATGCTGGCGATCTTCGTCTACGTCGGCGTCGAGGTCTCGACCATCGCCAACCTCCCGGCCTACCTGAAGCTGCCGGTGGAAGAGGGCGGCCTCGGCCTCAACACGTCGATGATCGCGCCGTTCGTGTCGCTGTACTGGGCCAGCCTGATGATCGGCCGCTGGGCCGGCGCGGCCGGCGCCTTCAGCGCGCCGCCGACGGTGAAGCTGGTGCTGACCCTGCTGCTGCCCTACCTCGCCTTCGGCGTGTTCCTGGCGGTCAACACCATCGCCGGCTACTCGGTGTCGCAGTTCCTGCTCTACGCCGCGGTGATCGTGCTGATGGTCGTGGCCACCTTCGCCAGCCGCGGCAATCCGGCGCGGATGCTGCTGATCTTCTCGCTGTGCGGCATCGCCGCGCTGCTGGTCGGCATGAACACCACCGGCATGACCAGCGTGATCGCCTTCATCAGCGTCGGCCTGTTCTGCAGCACGATGTGGCCGTGCATCTTCACCCTGGCCATCACCGGCCTGGGCCGCAACACCGGCCAAGGCAGCAGCCTGCTGATCATGATGATCATGGGCGGCGGCCTGGTCAGCTGGCTCCAGGGCTGGCTGGCCGACCACCACGGCATCCACCTGAGCTTCATCGTCGGCGTCGCCTGCTTCGCCTACCTGGCGTTCTACGCCGCACGCACGCCGGGGATCCTGCGCAGGCAGGGGATCGACCTGGACAAGCTGGCGGCGTCGGGCGGGCACTGAGCCGCCCCGCCGCGGCGATCGGCCTACCGTCCGGGATGCGGCGACGCCAGGGAAGGCCTGGACAACTCGCGCTCAGTTCGTCATCCCCGCGAAGGCGGGAATCGCTTTTCAACAGCCGAATGGCTGGTCATCCAGCGACTTCAAAGCGCTGATCGCTTGATAGCAAAGACACTGGATCCCCGCCTTCGCGGGGATCACGGCAGTTTTCAGACCTTTCCTAGCGCGCCAGCCTGCGCGCCAGATGCGCGCGCAGGTGCGATGCGCTGGCCTCGTCCAGCGGCGCGAGGGCATGGCGCGCCGCCGGCGGGATATGGCCGGCCACCGCCTCGGCGTCGAACTCGAACACGTAGTGGCGGAAGACGTCCTGCCAGATCTCGCGTTGCCCGGCAGGCAGGTCACGGATGCACAGGATTGCCGCCATCAGCGCGTTGACCGGCGCGTCCAGGTAGTCCGGCGACCGTCGCCACCAGTAGTTCACCAGCACGTTGAACGGATCCAGCGCCTCGATGTGGTGCCACCACATGCTCGGGATGAAGAGCGCGTCGCCGGCCTCGAGTTCGGCCACGACCGCGTGCCGCCACGCCTCGGCGAAGCGCGGGAACCGCGCGAGGTCGGGTGCAGTCGGGTCGACCAGGCTGACCGGCTGGCCGGCGGGCGTGAAGTCGAGCGGACCGATGTAGAGGTTCGCCAGCTGGTCCGGCGGGAACAGGATGACCCGTCGCCGACCCGCCGCGACGCAGGCGAGGTTGTCTGGCAGGTCCTGGTGGGCGGGCACGCGCGAGCGGTTGCCGATCCAGATGCTCGCCAGAGGCTGGCGCTGCCCGAGGTCGACGCCGTTCTCTGCGGCCAAGCCCGGCAGGTAGGTCTCGAGCGTGGTCGCGCCAAGGTAGATCATCGGCGCGGCCGCGTCGCTGCCATACTTGAGCAGGGTGGCGAGCGCGACGCTGATCGGGATCTGCTCGCGGCGGAAGTTGAAGCCTTCGAAGGCGTCGTCGTAGAAGATGCGCCCGCCCGCCTCCGGCGGGGCGACCGTCGCCACCGCCGGCGTGGCGTCGTTGGCGAAGCCGCGCAGATAGGCCACGGCAGCGGCATCGGAAGTCTTCGCCGCACGCACCAGCGGCCACTCCGCCACCAGTCCACGGATCACCTGCGGCCGGGTGGCCGACAGGCTCTCCTCCAGGCATTTGTCCGCCGGAGCTCCGGCAACCCTGGGCAACGCATCGATCGACTGCAGCATGTCCGTTCCGCACATTCCGATGGCGGCACGATAACCCGCGGCTGCCGCGGCGCGCGAACCGGCCGCGGCGGCGGGATTCTCCCGCACGCCGCGACCGTTCACCCCTAGAACTTGTAGCGGAGGCCGAGCATGTAGCGCGGCCCGGTCTGGGTGGCGTAGAACACCTGCCGCTCATCGCGCCCGTGCGAACGCATGGTCTCGTCGGTCAGGTTGATCGCCTCGGCGTGCAACGACAGGTTCTCGTTGACCTGGTAGCTGACGTTGACGTCCAGCTGGCCGTAATCCTCGATGTACACCGGGTTCGGCCGCCAGCTGTCGTAGGTGCTCGACAGGAAGCGATCGCGCCAGTTGTAGGCCGCACGGATCTGCCACGGCCCCTTGTCGTAGAACGCCACGAGGTTGGCCGAATCGCTCAGGCCCACCAGCGCGAACTGCTCGAAGAGGTTGTAGTCGTCGTAGGTCAGGTCGGAGTCGACGATGGTGTAGTTGGCCGACATGCCGAAGCCGCTGGCGCCGAACATGTGCTGGACGTTGAGCTCCCAGCCGTCGAGCTGCGAGGAATCCCGGTTCACCGGCACCGTGACCCGGAACACGGCCAGCGGATCGCCCGGCATCCCGGCGATGGTGCCGAGCGGCTGCCCGTCCGTACCGACGCCGGTCTGGACCACGCCCGGCGTGCCGGCGTAGTTGTCGAAGATGTAGCGACGGACGCAGCCGCGGAAATCGATCCCGCCCTCCACGCAGCCGTTGGCGATGGCCTCGTTGAAGTACGCGCCGCCCACCGGCGTGGTCAGTTCGAACGGCGAGATCTCGACGACCGAGGTGCCGATGTAGTTGTCGATGTCCTTGCGGAAGTAGCCGACCGACAGGTAGCTGCCCTCGCCGTAGTACCACTCGAACGACAGGTCGAAGTTCTTCGACTCCAGCGGCTTGAGGCCCGGATCGCCCTGCGCACCGGTGCCGCCCTCATAGGCGGCGAACGAGTCCAGCGTCTGCCCTCCCTGGATGTGGTTCCACTGCGGCCGGCCGATGCTGTGGCCGTAGCTGCCGCGCAGGATCATGCTGTCGGTGATCTCGAGGCTGAGGTCGACGCTGGGCAGCCAGTAATCGTAGCTGCCTTGCAGGGTGGTGAAGTCGGGATCGCCGAACTGCACCGAGAACTCGTTGTTGCCGGTCCACAGCAGGCCGGTCGCGATCGGCACCAGCGCGCTGGAGGTGATGTCGGTTTCCTCGTAGCGCACGCCCACCGCCACGTTGAGCGGCATGCTAAAGTCGAACGTGTTGCTCCACTGCAGGTAGGCGCTCTTTGACTTCTCCGTGGTGCGGCGGTCGGTGGAGAAGTGGTCCGGCGGCAGGTAGGCGGCCGCGTCGCCGCCGCGGGCGGCGATGGCGGCGTCGCGCAGGCGCGCGAAGTCGAACAGGAAGAACTGGCCGAAGGCATCACCGCTGCCGGGGAACTGGTCGAAGTAGCGGCTGATGTCGTCGGAGATCCACAGGTCGTCGGCGTAGTCCGCCGCGCCGCCGCCGAAGCCACCCCAGTCGTCGCGCTGGGTGAAGTGGTAGGCGGTGCGGTTCTGGACCTCGGTGTAGGCCACGCCGAAGTCCAGGCGCGAGTAGTCGGCGAAGCGGAAGGTGCCGCGCGCCTGGCCCTGGTCCACTTCAGACTTCATGTAGCTGTTGCGGAAGGAGGAGCCGGTCACCATCATCTGGTCCGCGCCCACCGTCGATACGCCGGGCGGCAGCAGCACCGACAGCACCGGGAAGTCGCCGCTGAAATCGACGTTGGTCACGCCGCGCACGAAGGCGGCGGTGCCGATCACGTTGTTGGATCCGAACGGGCTGTCTGCACCCGACTCGGCGCTCGAACTGTGGTAGTCGAACTCGAGGTCGAGGGAGTCGCTCACTTCCCAGGCGACGTTGAAGCCCAGCGACTTGTTCTCGTTCTTGGTCGCGTTGAGCGAACCGGCCATCGCCAGGTCGCCCCAGCGCGGCTCGAAGCCGGCCGGGCAGTTGTTGGCGTTGTCGCTGCCGGTCCACTGGTCGGTGGCAGGGTTGTAGCAGCCCGCGTACTCGGTGTAGCTGAGCGGAGACGCGTTCGGGCCGTCGGTCCACGAGGTTTCCGAAGCCGCGAGGTTGAACCAGGTGGACAGCTCGTGCCGGCGCGCCTGGATCCTGTTCTCGGCGTAGGTGTAGTCGAGGGTGGCGGTGACGCGGTCGGTCGGCGCCCACTGCAGCGTGGCCTGGCCGTTGGTGCGCTGGCGCTGCACCGAGTTGACGGCGTACAGCAGGTTCTGCGGGATCGAGTAGTTGTCGTCGGGCCCGGGCGGGTTGGTCGCGTTCGCCGCGGGCTCGGCCTGGGCCAGCGGGTCGCACCAGCGCCGGCAGCCGTACCAGCCGCCGGCCACGCCGCCCTCGTTGTAGCCGAAGTCGCGGTCCTGGTAGCTGCCGCTCAGGGCGATGCCGAGGCGGCCGTCGGCGAAGGTGTCGGCGAAGATGCCCGACAGTTCGCCGGTCCAGCTGTCGCCGCGCATCGGCCCGGGCAGGTTGTCGACGGACGCGTCGTGCACGGCCTTCACGCCGACATTCGCCAGCGGGCCGCTGTCGAGCGGGCGCGCGGTCTTGATGTTGATGGTGGCGCCGATGCCGCCGGTGGGCGTCGCCGCCCGGCTGGTCTTGTACACCTCAACGCCGGAGACCGATTCGGACGCCAGGTTGGCGAAGTCGAAGGCGCGCGAGTTCGAGGCGTTGGTCGCCTCGATGCTCGACGCCGGCATCTGCCGGCCGTTGAGCAGCACCAGGTTGAAGTCGGGGCCGACGCCGCGGACGGTGACCCGCGAGCCCTCGCCCATCGTGCGGTCGATCGACACGCCGCTGATGCGCTGCAGCGATTCGGCCAGGTTGGTGTCCGGGAACTTGCCGATGTCCTCGGCGACGATGCCGTCGACGACGCCCTGGGCATCGCGCTTGAGGTTCATCGACGATTCGAGACTGGCCCGGATGCCGGTCACGAAGATCGTGTCGAGCGTTTCCGGTTCCCCCTGCGCTTGCGCGACGTCCGGGGATTGCGCGGTGTCATCCGCGGTTTGCGCCGCGAGCGGCGGAGCCAGCGCCAGGAGCAGCGCCGTCGTCAACAGGCGCCGCTTGGGCGCTGCGTGCATGTGTTTCATGAACCTCCCCTCTCCAAAGGAATCACGAAAGCCGAGTTGTGGTGGCCGCGACCGGGTTGCGATCGGGTTCGTGCATTGGAAGTGAAACTGACAGCGTTGTCAACATTTGTTCGAGACAACGGTGTCGCCCGCAAAAAGGCCTGTTTTCCGCGGAAAACGATGCTGCAGCGCAGCGAAATGTCTTGTCGGACACGGCCGCGAGGCCGGGCCGGACGGGCCCTCGCCGGGGTTCAGCGCGGGCGCGGCCCGGTGGATCGCCGCAGCTGCAGCGCGTACGGCACGGTGACGATGCCGCCCTCGTCGCGGTCGCGGATCGCCTTGAGCAGCTCGACGCCGGCCAGCCGGCCCATCTCGCGCGTCGGCTGCCGCACCGTGGTGAGCGCAGGATAGATGTGGCGCGCGATCGGCGTGTCGTCGAAGCCGCATACCGAGACGTCCCCGGGCACCGACAGCCCGCGCTCGCAGATCGCGCCGATCGCGCCGGCCGCCATGTCGTCGTTGGCGGCGAAGATCGCGGTCGGCGGGTCGGGCAGGTCGAGCAGGCGGTTGGTGGCCGCGAAGCCGGAGTCGTAGGAGAACTCGCCGTCCACCACCAGCGTCTCGTCGACCGCGAGGCCGGCCTGCGCCAGTCCGTCGCGATAGCCCGCCAGCCGCCATGCGCTGGCGCCGTGCGCGGCGTGGCCCCTGATGTGGGCGATGCGCCGGTGCCCCAGCGAGGCCAGGTGCAGCATCATCTCGGCCACGGCGCTGGGCTCGTCGACGATCACGCCGATGCGGCGGTTCTCCTCGCGCGGCGAGATGCTCGCCCACGGGATGTCGAGCTCGTCCAGGCGCGCGAGCAGCGCAGCATCGTCGGTGATCGGCGGCGTCAGCACCACGCCGTCCACGCGCGTCTGCACCACCAGCGATTCGACCTTGGAGACGATGTCCTTGGCGTCGTAGACCAGCGGCGCCAGCATCAGGTTGTAGTGCTGGGCCTGGCAGGCGTCGAGCACGCCGAGCTCGACTTCCATCAGGTAGTTGCTCGACGGGTTGTCGTACAGCATCGCGACCAGGTAGGACTTGCGCCCGGCGAGGACGCGCGCGGACGGGTGCGGGCGGTACTTCAGCCGTTCGACCACCGCGCGCACGCGCTCGCGGGTCGACTCGGACACGTTCGGCTCCTCGTTGAGCACGCGCGAGACGGTCTTCATCGACACGCCCGCTTCCTCCGCCACATCCTCGATCCGTACGCGCGCCATGGTCCTGCCCGTCCTCCCCGGAAAGGCTGCGGATTCTGCCAGACGGCCACCGGCCGCCTCGTTATGGCCGTCGCGCGCGTGCGCGGCGCCCCTGGCCCTGCGTTGCGGTGCCATCGCTTCGCCCTCCGGAAGGCGCGGGTTCCCGCTTGTGCTGTGCAGCAAGCATCGCCGGCGCAGACCGGGTATGGTGCACATTCTGACAACGCTGTCATGTCGCGGCGCGCCATTGGTGCCCGCGGCACAGGCTTATGACTCCACGGGAACCGACTCCATGAGCACATCTCGCGCCTGCGTCACCGTTTCGCGCCTCTGTTCCGGCCTCGCCGCCGCGCTGCTGCTCGCCGCCTGCAGCGGCGAACGCCCGGCCCCGGCCGACGGCGCCGGCAGCGCCGAAACCGCGTCGGGCACGAACGCGGTGACGGTCGATCCGGGCAACTGGCCGCAGCCCGAGTGGCCGTTCGCGGCGGATGCGGCGCTGGAGAAGAAGGTCGACGACCTGCTGGCGTCGATGACGCTGGAGGAGAAGGTCGGCCAGATCATCCAGGGCGACATCGGCAGCCTCACCCCCGACGACGTGCGCAAGTACCGGCTCGGCTCGATCCTCGCCGGTGGCGGCTCCGATCCCGGCGGCAAGTACAACGCCAAGCCCGCCGAATGGCTGGCGCTGGCCGACGCGTTCTGGGAAGCGTCGATGGACACCAGCGGCGGCGGCAAGGCGATCCCGGTGATCTGGGGCATCGACGCGATGCACGGCCAGAGCAACATCGTCGGCGCCACCCTGTTCCCGCACAACATCGGCCTGGGCGCGACGCGCAACCCGGAGCTGCTGCGCGAGATCGCGCGCATCACCGCGATCGAGACCCGCACCACCGGCATGGAGTGGACCTTCGCGCCGACCGTCGCGGTGCCACAGGACGACCGCTGGGGCCGCGCCTACGAAGGCTATTCCGAATCGCCCGAGCTGGTGGCCAGCTACGCCGGCGTCTTCGTCGAGGGCCTGCAGGGCAAGCCCGGCAGCGACGGCTTCCTCGACGACCACCACGTCATGAGCTCGGTCAAGCACTTCCTCGGCGACGGCGGCACCAGCAACGGCAAGGACCAGGGCGATACCCAGGTCAGCGAGGCGCAGCTGCGCGACATCCACGCCGCCGGCTACGTGCCCGCGATCGCGGCCGGCGCGCAGGCGGTGATGGCCTCGTTCAACAGCTTCCACGGCGAGAAGATGCACGGCCACAAGCCGCTGATGACCGACGTGCTCAAGGAGCGGATGAGCTTCGGCGGCTTCATCGTCGGCGACTGGAACGGCCACGGCCAGGTCCGCGGCTGCAGCAACACCGACTGCGCGCAGACCTTCATCGCCGGCCTCGACATGGCGATGGCGCCCGACAGCTGGAAGGAGCTGTACGAGACCACCCTGGCGCACGCAAAGGACGGCACCCTGCCGATGGCGCGCCTCGACGACGCGGTGCGCCGCATCCTGCGCGTCAAGTTCCGCGCCAACCTGTTCGAGAAGCCGAAGCCCTCGGCGCGCGCGCTCGGCGGCAAGTTCGAACTGCTCGGCGCGCCGGAACACCGCGCGGTCGCGCGCCAGGCGGTGCGCGAGTCGCTGGTGCTGCTCAAGAACCAGGGCGGCGTGCTGCCGCTGTCGCCGAAGACGAAGCTGCTGGTCGCCGGCGACGGCGCCGACAACATGAGCAAGCAGACCGGCGGCTGGACCCTGACCTGGCAGGGCAGCGACACCCTGCGCGGGGATTTCCCCAATGCCGATACGATCTGGGACGGCCTGAAGGCCCAGGTCGCCGCCGCCGGCGGCAGCGCCGAACTGGCGGTCGACGGCAAGTACCGGGACAAGCCGGACGCCGCCGTCGTCGTGTTCGGCGAGGAGCCCTACGCCGAGTTCCAGGGCGACCTGGCGAACCTGATGTTCAAGTCGGGCAGGTCCGGCGACCTGGAGCTGATCCAGAAGCTCAAGGCCGATGGCATCCCGGTGGTCGCGGTGTTCCTGAGCGGCCGCCCGCTGTGGCTCAACCGCGAGATCAACGCCGCCGACGCCTTCGTCGCCGCGTGGCTGCCGGGCTCGGAGGGCGGCGGCGTCGCCGACGTGCTGCTGCAGGGCGCGGACGGCAAGCCGCAGCACGACTTCAAGGGCAAGCTGAGCTTCTCCTGGCCCAGGCGCGCCGACCAGTACGCCAACAACGTCGGCCAGGACAACTACGACCCGCAGTTCGCATTCGGCCACGGCCTGACCTACGCCGACAACGGCGACCTCGCCGCGCTGCCGGAGGATCCCGGCATCGACCCGAACGCGGATTCGGGCAACACCTGGTTCGAGCGCGGCGTGGCGACCACGGGCTTCACCCTGCGCCTGGTGGGCGCGGATGGGACCGCGATGGACATCGTGCATCCGGCGGCGAAGACCGCCGACGGTTCGCTGGAGATGAGCGCGATCAACCACGAGGTGCAGGAGGGCGCGCGCCTGTTCGCGTGGACCGGCGGCGGCACCGTGCAGTTGCTGTCCAACGCGCCGCTGGAGCTCACGCGCGAGACCAACGGCGACGTGCCGGTGGTCGCCACCCTGCGCGTGGACGCGCTGCCCGCCGACGGCAAGGCGGCGCTGGTCGCCGGCTGCGGCGAGGGCTGCACGGGCGAAGTCGAGATCGGCCAGGCGCTGGCGGCGCTGCCGCGCGGCGAGTGGACCCGTCTGGCGGTGCCGCTGAAGTGCCTGCGCGCGCAGGGCGCCGACACCGGCAGGCTCGACGTGCCCTTCGCGCTGCGCGCGGGCGCAGGCACGACGCTGGCGCTGACCCGCGTCGCGGCCAGCACCGACTTCGACCACAAGGTCGACTGCGCGACGAACTGAAGACTTCCTCCGCCGGGACGCGCCGATCGGGTGATCGGCCGTCCCGGTCTTTTGTTCCATCACCGTCATCCCGGCTTGCGCCGGGATGGCGAAGCTCTGGCTGCGAGCGATTGAGTCGAAAATGCCCTAGCGATCCTCCGGATGCCAGCGGAACGTTGCAACGCTCTTCGCCGGCATCGTGTAGACGAAGGTCCGCCCGCCGTCGCCCACCGTGATCGTCCGCGGCGCCTCGTTCGAATTGCTGGCGACCAGCACGCGCGAGCCGTCGTCGGCGTTCTCGAACGCGACGTTGTCGATCCCGTCGCCGCTGTCCGTGGACGCGATCCGCCAGGCGTCGCGCCGCACGAACCGGCTGGCGTGGGCCAGCGCGTAGTAGTCGTCGGTCCGGCTCACCTCGCCCGTCTTCGAGTCGATCGTCACCACGCCGCGGCAGGTGTCGCAGCCGCCGGCGTGCGGCCCGCCGTTCTCGTCGAGCGCGAGGTTCCAGAACAGCACGCCGCGCGCCCAGTGGCGCGTGGTGCCGATGATCAGCGTGCGCGCCTGCAGCACCAGCCCGCCGCTGCGCACCGGCTCCCAGTCGCCGCCGGAGCACTCGGTCATGTACACGTCCTTGTCCGGATGCGCGTCGCGCACCGGCGCCTGCGCCGACACGTCGCCGCCGTAGCAGTGCCAGGCGACGGCGGACACGTGCTTCGACGCGGCCGCGTCGGCCAGCACCGCCAGCGGCTCCTCCGGCTTGTCCCAGTTGTGGTCCCAGTCGAAGATCTGCAGGTCCGGATGTCGCCGGTCGCGCAGCGGGCCGAGATGGTCGCCGATGAAGCGCGCGCGACCGGGCGCGTTGAAGCGCATGCCGGGATAGTCGTCGGGCTCGTAGTCGGGTTCGTTCTGCACCGTCAGCGCGAAGATCGGGATGCCCTCCTCGGCGTAGGCGTCGACGTAGCGCAGCAGGTAGCGCGCGAATGCGTCGTAGTACCGCGGCAGCAGGCGGCCCTTGACCAGCGAGCCGCTGTCCTTCATCCACGCCGGCGCGCTCCACGGCGAGGCCATGATCCTGAGCCGCGGGTTGATCGCCAGCGCCTGCCGGGCCACCGGCACCACGTCGTCGAGGTTCGGCGCGATGCTGAAATGGCGCAGCGCCGGATCCGGCGCGCCGCCGGGCGGATCGTCGAGGCTGTAGTGGGTGCGCGAGAAATCCGAGGCGCCAATCGTCAGCCGCGCGAAGTCGAAGCCGACGCCGTCGCCGTCGCGGCCGAACAGTTCGCGCAGCAGGGCCTCGCGCTGCGCTTCGTCCATGCGATGGCGGATCAGCCACGCGGACGCGTCCGTGATCGACGCGCCGAATCCGAGCATGCGCTGGTGGCGAGTGCGGGCGTCGACCTCGATGTCCGCGCCGGCACTGTCGGCAGCCGTCATCGCCAGCGTCGAAGGAGACAGCACCTGCTGCCGGTCGGCGGTCGTGGTCCAGACCTCAACCAGACCTGCGTCCGCCGGCGCGCCACCGGATGGCGTTGCGCACGCGACGGCCAGGCATGCACAACATGCCATCGCCGCGCAGCGCAACCGCGTCGCGATGCGCTGCGCCGACGCGCAATGCGCGTGCTGCATCGCAACGCCTGCAGCTGAACGAAGCCATGTAACGCGATGTAACGGGCTGGGGAATGGCGACATCGCTTGCGCTTCCACAAAGTCGCGTTGACAAGGCAGCGGCGCATCGCTACGTCAACGCTGTCAGTTCATTGGAGAGGGAATGCCCATGCGTGTTTCATCATCCGCCTTTTTCGTTCACGCCGCGTCATCGCCGAACCTGCGCGCACCGCGACGCCACCGCCTCGTCCTCGCCTGCCTCGCGGCCATCGCCTGTCCGGTCGTCGCGTACGCGCAGGACGCGCCGCAGCAGGAAGAACCCCTTCCGGCAACGGCCACGCAGCAGCCGACCGAACTCGACGCGGTCCGCGTCACCGGCATCCGCGGCGCCATCGCGAACTCGGTCGAAACCAAGAGCGAGTCGACCTCGATCGTCGAGGCGATCAGTGCCGAGGACATCGGCAAGCTGCCCGACATCAGCATCGCCGATTCCATCGCCCGCCTGCCCGGCCTCACCTCGCAGCGGCTCGACGGCCGCGGCCAGGTCGTGCACATCCGCGGATTCTCCGAGCAGTTCGCCGGCACCCTGCTCAACGGCCGCGAGCAGGTCACCACCGGCGACAACCGGGGCGTGGAACTGGACCAGTACCCGTCGGAACTGATCAACGGCGTCACCGTGTACAAGACGCCCGACGCCTCGCTCATCGGCCAGGGCATCTCCGGTACGGTGGACCTGCAGAGCATCCGGCCGCTGGCATTCGGCGAGCGCCGCATCGTGTTCTCGGGCCAGGGCGAGTACAACTCGCTCGGCAACATCACCGACGGCGGCGAGGACACCGGCTACCGCGTCTCGGCCTCGTACGTGGACCAGTTCGCCAACGATACCGTCGGCTTCGCGATCGGCGTGGCGCGCATGACCTCGCCGTTCCAGGAGCAGCACTACAAGTCGTGGTGGTGGGCCAACACCGACCTGTGGGGCACGCCGCAGGGCGCCAAGCCGGCGGACGCGATCGCGCTGCAGGGCGCCGAGGGCTGGGTGAAGTCGCGCGACACCACCCGCGACGGGGTGATGGCGGTGCTGGAATTCAAGCCCAACGACACCTGGCACAGCGTGCTCGACGTCTACGCCTCGCGCTTCGACCAGGAGGAGTGGATGCGCGGCACGATGTGGACCAACGATCCGTGGTGGAACGAAGGCGCGGCCACCTACACCGACGCGCAGACCACGCTCTACCACGGCGTGCCGGTGGTGACCAGCGGCACCCTCAGCGGCATCGAGCCGGTGGTGCGCAACGACAACAACACGCGCGAATCCCGGCTGTTCTCGGCGGGCTGGAACAACGAATTCAGGTTCGGCGAGATCTATACGCTGACCGCCGACGCCAGCTATTCCCGCGCCAAGGTCGAGGACTCCAAGCTGGAAACCTACGCCGGCCGGCTCGACGGGCTGGACGTGGACTTCCGGGTTCCGCTGTCGGCCGGCTACGGCTACTACGCCCTGCCCGACCAGTCCGACCCCGCCACGGTCTACCTGCGCGACCCGCAGGGCTGGGGCCACGACGGCCGCCTGGAGGACAGCCACCAGAAGGACGAGCTGAAGGCCTTCAAGCTCGCCCTCAACCGCCTGGTCGAATCCTCCGACTTCCTGCGCAGCTACGACGTCGGTGTCCACTACGGCAAGCGCACCAAGGAAAAGAGCGCCGAGGTCTACTTCGCCGACCTGCCCGGGCGCGCGCCGGCGCTGGTCGATCCTGCGCTGCTGCGCAATCCCACCGACCTGGGTTTCGCCGGCATGGGCCGGGTCCTGACCTTCGACCCGCGTGACCTGCTGTCGCGCTACTACGACGTGTACCTGAGCGAGTCCAACGACGACCTGCAGAAGGACGCGATCACCGAGGAAAAGATCAAGACCTTCTACTTCAAGGCCAACCTCGACATGGACCTGCCCGGCGACGTGCGCCTGCGCGGCAACGCCGGCGTGCAGTACATCCGTACCGACCAGTCCTCCACCGGCGTGGTCGTCGAACAGAACGACGACGGCCAGGTGCTGACCGCGGGCACCGCCGGCGCCTCGTACGGCGACATCCTGCCCAGCCTGAACCTGGTGGCCGACTTCGGCAACGGCTGGAACCTGCGCCTGGGCGCCGCGCGCGAGATCATGCGCCCGCGCATCAACGACATGGGCGCGCGCGCCAGCGTCTGGGTCAACGTGCATGATGGCGTCGGCGAATGGCGCGGCAGCGGCGGCAACCCCGAGCTCGAACCGTACCGCGCCAACGCCTACGACCTCTCGGTCGAGAAGTATTTCGGCACCACCAGCTACGTCGCGCTGGCGCTGTTCTACAAGGACCTCGACTCGTACATCTACACCCGGGAAGTCCCCTGGGACTTCTCCGGCTACGACTACGAGGGCGAGACGCCGCCGGCATCGAACATCGGCATCTTCTCCGCGCCCGCCAACGGCACCGGCGGCTACATGCGCGGCGTCGAGTTCTCCACCGCGCTCGGCGGCGAGTTGCTGCACGAGGCCCTCGACGGCTTCGGCCTGCTGCTCAACGCCTCGTACACCGAATCGTCGATCGACCCGGACGGCCCCGACATCGGCTCGGGCACCGACACCTTCCCCGGGCTGTCGAAGATCGTCGGCAACGCCACGCTGTACTACGAAAAGCACGGCTTCTCGGCGCGCGTCAGCCAGCGCTTCCGCGATCCGTACCGCGGCGAATACGGTTCGATCTTCGGCCAGCGCACCTACCGCTACACCACCCACGAACGGGTGATCGACCTGCAGCTCGGCTACGACTTCCCCGAATCGAGCCGCCTGTCCGGGCTGTCGCTGCTGCTGCAGGTCAACAACCTCAACAACGAACCGTTCCGCACCGAGGTCAGCGACTCGCACGACATGCACATCTTCTTCCCCGAGGAATACACCGAGTACGGCCGCCAGTACCTGATCGGCTTCCGCTACGCGCTCTGAGCGGTCGATGCATGCAACACAGCGGGTCTTTGCCGTGACGGCCCGCTGCGCCCGCCGCGCATAGACTGGCGGCTCCCCGCACCCGGAACGCCGCCATGATCGACCTGTACTACTGGCCCACCCCGAACGGACACAAGGTCACCCTGCTGCTCGAGGAACTCGCCGACGCCGGGGCCAAGCTCGACTACACGATCAAGCCGGTCGACATCGGCAAGGGCGACCAGTTCGAGCCGGCGTTCCTCGGGATCTCGCCGAACAACAAGATGCCGGCGATCGTCGACCACGCCCCGGCCGACGGCGGCGCGCCGATCAGCGTGTTCGAATCCGGTGCGATCCTGCTGTATCTGGCCAACAAGTCCGGGCGTTTCTTCGGCGACGATGTCCGCAGCAAGGTCGAGATCAACCAGTGGCTGATGTGGCAGATGGGCGGCCTCGGCCCGATGACCGGGCAGTACGGCCACTTCCACGTCTACGCGCCGGAGGACATCGCCTACGCCAAGACGCGCTACGCCAACGAGGCCAACCGCCTGCTCGGCGTGCTCGACAAGCGGCTCGCGGGGCGCGCCTTCATCGCCGGCGACGACTACACCATCGCCGACATGGCCAGCTACCCGTGGATCGGCGTCTACGACAAGGCGCCGATCGACCTGGCGCCCTACCCGGAAGTGCGCCGCTGGCACGCCGCGATCTCCGCGCGCCCGGCGACGCAGCGCGCGTACGCGCTGGCGAAGCAGGTGAACCCGGATGCGGGCAAGCCGATGAGCGACGAGGAGAAGAAGCGGCTGTTCGGCATCGATCCGAGAAAGTGACCGGCTGCGCGCCGGCGCGCCGCAGTAGTAGCATTGCGGATCGTTTCGCCGGGAACCTTCCGCCATGCGCCTGACCGCGCTGCTCACCGCCGCCCTTGCCCTCGCCCCGATGCCCGCACTCGCCGATCCGCCCGCGCCGGGCAAGCTCACCCTCGAAGCCATCACCGGCGACGCCCCGCTGTCGGGACCGACGCTGATGAAGCCGCAGGTCGCGCCGGACGGTTCGCGTGTGACCTTCCTGCGCGGCAAGGACGCCAATCGCAACCAGCTCGACCTGTGGGAATACGACGTCGCCAGCGGGCAGACGCGGATGCTGGTGGATTCGCGCGTGGTCCTGCCGGGCGACGAGGCGCTGAGCGACGAGGAGAAGGCGCGGCGCGAGCGCCAGCGCATCGCCGGGCTGTCGGGCATCGTCGACTACCAGTGGTCGCCGGACGCGAAGACCCTGCTGTTCCCGCTCGGCGGCGAACTGTACCTGTACGACCTGTCGAAGTCCGGCGCGGACGCGGTGCGCAAGCTCACCGACGGCGGCGGCTTCGCCACCGATCCCAAGCTCTCGCCGAAGGGCGGCTTCGTCGGCTTCGTCCGCGCGCGCAACCTGTGGGCGATCGACCTCGCCACCGGCAGCGAGATCCAGCTCACCCACGACGGCAGCGACACCATCGGCAACGGCGTGGCCGAGTTCGTCGCCGACGAGGAAATGGACCGCCACACCGGCTACTGGTGGGCGCCGGACGATTCGGCCATCGCCTTCGCGCGCATCGACGAGTCGCCGGTGCCGGTCCAGAAGCGTTACGAGGTCTATCCCGACCGCACCGAAGTGGTCGAACAGCGCTATCCGGCGGCGGGCGATCCGAACGTGCGGGTGCAGCTGGGGACGATCGCGCCGAAGGCCGGCGCGGAACCGCAGTGGATCGACCTCGGCGCGGATCCCGACATCTACCTCGCCCGCGTCGACTGGCGCGATCCGCAGCGGCTGACCTTCCAGCGCCAGTCGCGCGACCAGAAGACGCTCGAACTGGTCGAGACGACGCTGGCCACCGGCCGGCAGCGCACGCTGGTCACCGAAACCTCGAAGACCTGGGTGCCGCTGCACAACGACCTGCGCTTCCTGAAGGACGGGCGCTTCCTGTGGTCGTCCGAGCGCGACGGTTTCGAACACCTGTACCTGGCCTCCGAAGACGGCGCGCAGCTGACGCAGCTCACCCGCGGCGACTGGCCGGTGGACGCGCTGCTGGCGGTGGACCAGGAACAGGGACTGGTCTATTTCAGCGCCGGCATGCGCACCACCCTGCCCGGCGTGCGCAGCGACAACCTGCTGCCCGCGCCCGCCGCCGCGCCGACCGAGCGCCACGTCCACGTCGTGCCGCTCGAAGGCGGGCGCATCGCCACGCTCACGCAGGAGCGCGGCAGCCACAACGCCAGCTTCGCGCGCAACGCCAGCGTGTACGTCGACAACTGGTCGAACACGACCACGCCGCCGCAGATCGAGCTGTTCAGGGCCGACGGCGTGAAGCTCGCCACGCTGCTGCCGAACGCGCTCGACGATGCCGGCCATCCCTATGCGCCGTACCGCGACGCGCACCGCCCGACCGAGTTCGGCACGCTGGCGGCAGCGGACGGAACGAGCACGCTGCACTACAGCCTGATCAAGCCAACCGGCTTCGATCCGTCGAAGAAGTACCCCGTGGTCGTCTTCGTCTACGGCGGCCCCGCCGCGCAGACCGTGCTCGACGCCTGGCCCGGACGCGCCGATGCGTTCTTCAACCAGTACCTCGCGCAGCGCGGCTACGTCGTGTTCTCGCTCGACAACCGCGGCACGCCGCGGCGCGGGCGCGACTTCGGCGGCGCGCTGTACGGCGTGCAGGGCACGGTCGAGGTCGACGACCAGCGCAAGGGCGTGGAATGGCTGCGCGCGCAGCCCTGGGTCGACGGCGCGCGCATCGGCGTGCACGGCTGGTCGAACGGCGGCTACATGAGCCTGATGCTGCTCGGCCGCGCGCCCGGGGACTACGCCTGCGGCGTCGCCGGCGCGCCGGTCACCGACTGGGCGCTGTACGACACCCACTACACCGAGCGCTACATGAACCTGCCCGCCGCCAACCCCAACGGCTACCGCGACGCGCGCGTGCTCGCGCATTCGGCGAACATCAAGCCGGGCGCGCTGCTGCTGATCCACGGCATGGCCGACGACAACGTGCTGTTCACCAATTCCACGGCGCTGATGAGCGACCTGCAGCAGCGCGGCACGGCGTTCGAGCTGATGACCTATCCCGGGGCCAAGCACGGCCTGCGCGGCAAGGACGCGCTGCACCGCTACCGGCTGAGCGAATCGTTCTTCGGACGCTGCCTGCGGCGCTGAGGCGGCACCGGCCGGCGGTCGCGCGGACTTCGGATGGGAGATTTCTCCCTGCGGTCGAAATGACAAGTTCCTGTCATTTCGACCGCAGGGAGAAATCTCCTGCCCGCTCCCGCGATCTCAACTCACCCGCGCGATCATCCCGCGCAGCCCAACCAGCCGCGCCCAGCGCGTGCCGACGTCGACCCAGCACACCCAGGCCGATTCGCAGGCGATCGCCCACAGCGTGTCCGGCCGCCACGGCAGCCGCGGCTCGGCCGCACACAGCTCGTGCTCGTAGCCCAGCCAGCGGGCGAACAGCGCGCAGCGCGCGAGGTGGTAGCGGCTGCTCAGCAGCACCACGGGGCCGGCGTGCGGATGGTCGCGCAGCAGTTCGCGCGCGTTGCGCAGGTTCTGCAGGGTGTCGCGCGATTCGGGTTCGAGCAGGATCGTCGCCTGCGGCGAAACCCCCGCCTCGAGCAGGCCGCGGCGCGCGAGTTCGGCCTCGCTGTCGCCCTCGTCGAAGCCGCCGCCGAGCAGCAGCAGCGGCCGCGCCGGCTGCAGTCGCCAGACCTCGGCGGCGCGCCCCAGCCGCAGGCGGAAATCGCCGTCGATGCGGCCGCCGGGCGCGTGCTTGCCGAACACCAACAGGCAGCCCCCGCCCGCCGGCAGGCTCGGCGCACGCGCGGCGGTGCGCAGCACGTGCAGGAAATAGCCGACGTAGACCAGGCCGAAACTGAACACGCAGGCGGCGCCCGCCACGCCCAGCGCGGTCCAGGCGTACGGATCGCGCAGCAGCCGCCACTGGTGCGCGCGGCGGCTGCGCGGCGCGGTCGATGCAGCGTGAGCGTCCCCGGATTCCACGCCGATATAATCCCCGGTTTCCGCCATGGTCGCATCCGTGATCCCGACGCAGTCGCCACAAGCCATGCCGGCGCTGGCGATCCGCGCCTTCACCGCCACCACCGCGCTCGGGCGCGGACGCGATGCGCAGGCCGACGGGCTGCGCACGCGCCGCGCCGGCCTGCGCCGCAACGATTTCGGCGCCGCGCCCCTGCCCACCTGGATCGGCCGCGTCGACGGCCTCGAGGACAGCCCGCTGCCGCCAAGACTCGCCGGCTGGGAATGCCGCAACAACCGCCTGGCCTGGCTGGCGCTGCAGCAGGACGGCGTGCTGCCGGCGCTGGACACGCTGGTCGCGCGCCACGGCGCGGAGCGCATCGCCCTGGTCGTGGGCACCTCGACCTCCAGCATCGGCGCCAGCGAGGAAGGCTATGCGCGCGCGGTCGCGGACGTGGACGGCGCCGCGCGCTTCCCCGAAGACCTGCGGCGACCGATCGTGCACACGCCGCATTCGCTCGGCGACTTCCTGCAGCACGCCACCGGGCTGCGCGGGCCCTGCGTCACGGTGGCGACGGCCTGCTCGTCCAGCGCCAAGGTGTTCGCGCAGGCGGCGCGGCTGGTCCACGCCGGCGTGGTCGACGCGGCGCTGGTGGGCGGCGTCGACACGCTGTGCGGCAGCGTGCTGTTCGGCTTCAACGCGCTGGGGCTGGTGTCGGCCGATCCCTGCCGGCCGTTCGATGCGGCGCGCGACGGCCTGTCGCTCGGCGAGGCCGGCGGCTTCGCCCTGCTCGAACGCATGGCGGCGGGCGAGGACGCGCCGCTGCAGCTGCGCGGCTACGGCGAATCCAGCGATGCCCACCACATGTCCGCGCCGCATCCCGACGGCCTCGGCGCGACGCTGGCGATGCGTGACGCGCTGGCGCGCGCCGGCGTCGACGCGGCGCAGGTGGGCTACCTCAACCTGCACGGCACCTCGACGCCGGCCAACGACGCGATCGAGGCGCGCGCGGTCGCCGACCTGTTCCCCGACACGCTGCACGCGAGCTCGACCAAGGGCTGGACCGGGCACACGCTCGGCGCCGCCGGCATCGTCGAATCGGCGTTCGCGCTGATCGCGCTGCAGGAGGGGCTGCTGCCCGGCATCCTCAACAGCGCCACGCCCGATCCCGGCTGCGGGCCGCAGATCCGCTTCGACAACGCGCAGCGCGGCGTCGCCTTCGCGATGAACAATTCCTTCGGCTTCGGCGGCAACAACTGCTCGCTGGTGTTCGGCGCGGCGGACGCGGCATGAGCGCATTGACCGCGACCCTCGCCGGCATCGGTTGGTGGAGCGACGGCCTGCCCGACTGGGCTGCCGCGCGCGCCTTCGCCGCCACCGGCGCGCTGCCGGCCGACGCGCCGGCCAAGCCCTCGCCGCAGTTGCTGGCGCCGAACGAGCGCCGGCGCGCGCCGCCGTCGGTGCTGGTCGCGCTCGAAGTCGCGCTGGCCGCCTGCCGCGACGCCGGCCACGATCCCGCCGCGCTGCCCTCGGTGTTCGCCTCCACCCACGGCGACCTCGGCATCACCGACTACATGTGCGCGACGCTGGCGCAGGCGCCGTCCGAGGTCTCGCCGACGAAGTTCCACAACTCGGTGCACAACGCCGCCGCCGGCTACTGGACCATCGGCAGCGGCTGCATGCGCACCACCACCGCGATCAGCGCGCACCGCGCCAGCTTCGCGCAAGGGCTGCTGGAGGCGATGACGCAGCTGGCGACCGACGCCGAGGCCGTGCTGCTGGTCGGCTACGACACCGCAGCCACCGGCCTGCTGGGCACGGTGACGCACAGCGAAGGCCTGCTCGGCGCCGCGCTGGTGCTCGTGCGCGACGGCGCCGGACCGCGCCTGTCGGCCTCGCTGCAGGGCGGCGATGCGCCGGAAGCGAACGGTCCGCTGGCAGCGCGAGGGCAAGCCAACGCAATGGCGCCGATGCTGCCGCTGTTCGATGCGCTGGCCGCGGGCGCGCCGTCGGTCGCGCTGCACGCGGGCCCCGGCCGCCGCCTCATGCTGGACCTCGCGCATGGCTGAGGCACAGCCGACGCTGCACCGCGGCAACGTCGCCGTGGTGATCCCGGCGCTCGACGAGGCGCTGCGCATCCGCGAAGTGGTCGAAGGCGCGCTCGAACACAGCGACCTGGTGATCGTGGTCGATGACGGCTCCGTCGACGACACCGCCGGCATCGTCGCGCAACTGCCCGCGGTCCTGCTGCGCCACCCGCGGCGCATGGGCAAGGGCCAGGCCCTGCGCGACGGCTTCGCCGAGGCGCTGGCGCGCGGCATGGCCGCGGTGGTGACCATGGACGGCGACGGCCAGCACCGCGCCAGCGACATCCCGCGCCTGATCGTGGCCGCCAACGCGCATCCGTGCAACATCGTCAACGGCGCGCGGCTGCGCAAGCGCAGCACGCAGCCGTGGTACCGCCGCATCGGCAATGATTTCGGCGACTGGGGCATCGCCTGGGGCTGCGGCTTCCGCCTGGTCGACAGCCAGAGCGGCCAGCGCCTGTACCCGGCGCCGGTGCTGGCGCTGCGCGACGTGCCCGGCGAGGGTTTCGTGTTCGAGGCGCAACTGCTGATCTCCGCCGCGCGCCGGCTCGGCCACGGCCTGGTCTCGGTGCCGGTGGAAACGCGCTATGCGGTCGCCGGCTCGGACGAGGCCTTCCGCAAGAGCCACTTCCGCCTGTTCCGCGACCTCTCGCGCATCACCACGCACGTGGTCGGGCAGGTGCTGGCATATGGGAACGTCGTGCGCGAGTACCGGCGCGCGCGCGCGCGGCCGCCGGTGGTGTTCGATCCGGACGATGCGCGCGCATCGCCGCGACCGGCCGTGAACGCCGCCGCCGGGCGCATGCGCTAGGCTGCCGCGGCACCGACGCCAACATCCACTGACGAGACCACACGGCCCGCCGATGCCAGACCCCCGCGAATCCCGCCGACCCGACACGGACGTCGACATCCTCATCCTCGGCGGCGGCCTGGCCGGCCTGACCCTGGCCATGCAGCTGCGGCTGCAGCAGCCCGAACGCTCGGTCGCGGTGCTCGAACGCCGCCCGCATCCGGTGCGCGAGGCCGCGCACAAGGTCGGCGAATCGACGGTCGAGATCGGCGCGCACTACTTTTCCGAAGTGCTCGGCCTGCGCGAGCACTTGGAGACGCAGCAGGTGCGCAAGTACGGCCTGCGCTATTTCTTCAGCGACCGCCGGCGCGATGTCGAGGCCTGCAACGAGATGGGCGTGAGCCGGCTGCTGCCGACGCCGTCATGGCAGCTCGATCGCGGCCGCTTCGAGAACCACCTCGGCGAGCGCGCGCTCGAGCTCGGCGCCGACTTCCGCCACGGCGCGGTGGTGCGCGGCATCGAACTGTCCGAGGACGGTGGCGCGCACGTGGTCAGCTTCGACCACGAGGGCGCCCGCCACGCGCTGCGCGCGCGCTGGGTGGTCGATGCCGCCGGCCGCGCCGGGCTGGTCAAGCGCAAGCTCGGCCTGGCGCAGGCCAACGACCACGACGTCAATGCGGTGTGGTGGCGCGTCGACGGCCACATCGACCTCGACGCCTGGTCGGACCGCGGCAACTGGCCGACGCGATTCCAGCCCGCGGAGCGCTGGAAGTCGACCAACCACATGTGCGGCCCCGGCTACTGGTTCTGGCTGATCCCGCTGGCCTCGGACTCGCATTCGCTGGGCATCGTCTGCGACGCGAAGATGCATCCGCTGGAGACGATGAACACCCACGACAAGGCGATGGACTGGGTGCGCCGCCACCAGCCACGCGCGGCGCAGGCGCTGGAGAAGCCCGAGCACAAGCTGCAGGACTTCCTGTTCCTGCGCCACTTCTCGCACGGCTGCAAACAGGTGTATTCGGGCCAGCGCTGGGCGCTGACCGGCGAGGCCGGCGTGTTCCTCGACCCGTTCTATTCGCCCGGCAGCGACTTCATCGCGATCAGCAACACCTACATCGCCGAGCTGGTCCGGCTCGACTTCGCCGGCGAGCCGGTCGCACCGTACGCCGAGATCTTCCAGCAGCTGTACTTCTCGTTCTACGCGAACACGCTGACGCTCTACCAGGACCAGTACCCGGTCTTCGGCCACCCGCAGGTCATGCCGGTCAAGATCCTGTGGGACTACGCCTACTACTGGTCGTTGCTGGCGCCGCTGTACTTCAGCGGGCGGCAGGCCACGCTGCCGGTGCTGGCGAAGCTGCGCCCGCATTTCGACGCCGGGCGCGCGCTCAACCTGGCGATGCAGGCCCTGCTGCGGGACTGGGGCCTGCGCGACCGGTCTCCGCCGCTGGACGGTGCGCGCGCCTACGACCAGTACTCGGTCGAGTGGTGCCGGCGGCTGAACGGGCAGCTGACCGACGTGCTCGACGACGAGGCCTACCTCGCGCGCACGCATCGCGACGTGGACGGCATGCGCCAGCTCGCGGCGGAAGTGCTGGCGCTCGTGCGCGCCGCCTTCCCCGACATCGACGACCACGGCCTGGACGCGCTGCTCGCCGGCCACGACACCGCGGCGCACGCACCCATGCTTCCGCAGCACTGGTTCGCACCCGCCGCGCAGGCGCTGGACACCGCGGAGGCGGACGCTTGACGACGCTGCTGCTGACGCAGCTGCTGGTCATCCTGGTCGCCGCGCGCATCTGCGGCGCGATCCTGCGCCATTTCGGGCAGCCGCCGGTGATCGGCGAGATGGCGGCCGGCCTGCTGCTGGGGCCGATCGCGTTCGGCGCGATCGCGCCGGACCTGCATGCGGCGCTGTTCCCGGCGGCGTCGCTGCCGTCGCTGTCGTCACTGGCCACCATGGGCCTGATGCTGTTCATGTTCACGCTCGGCGCCGAGATGCGCGCGGTCGAGGGCACGCGCACCCAGGTCCGCGCCGCGGCCACGGTCGGCGTCCTCGGCATCACCCTGCCGCTGCTGCTGGGCCTGGCGCTGTCGCCGTGGCTGTTTCCGCGCTTCGCGCCGGAGGGCGTGGACTACTGGCCGTTCGCGCTGTTCGTCGCGGCGGCGATGTCGGTCACGGCGTTCCCGGTGCTGGCGCGCATCCTCAAGGACCGCAACCTCACCCGCACCCGCCCCGGCCGGCTCGCGCTCGGCGCGGCGATCATCGACGACGCCTTCGTCTGGATCTTCCTCGCGCTGGTGCTGACCCTGGCCGGCAGCCGCGGCCCGCACGGCGTGGCCACGATCGCGGCCGGCGCGCTGGCCCTGGCCGCGGTCGCGGCCTTCGTGCTGCGGCCGCTGTACACGGCACTGCTGCGCCGCGACCAGCTGCGCTCGGCGGACGGCAAGCCTTCGCGCGCGATGCTGGTCACGATCCTGATCGGGCTGGTGGCCTGCGCGGCCTTCGCCGAATTCATCCAGCTGCACGCGGTATTCGGCGCCTTCGTCTTCGGCCTCGCCCTGCCGCGCGACGACCGCCTGTCCGCGCGCCTGGCCGAGGCCTTCGAGCCGGTCTCGATGCTGCTGCTGATGCCGGTGGTGTTCGCGCTCGCCGGGCTCAACACCGCGCCCGATGCCTTCGTAGGCGCCGGCTTCGGCGCGTTCGTGCTGATCCTGGCGGTGGCGGTGCTGGGCAAGATGGCCGGCGGCACCCTCGGCGCCCGCCTGGCCGGCTACGACTGGCGCGACAGCCTGTCGGTGGGCTCGCTGATCAACGCGCGCGGGCTGATGGAGCTGGTGGTGCTGAAGATCGGGCTGGATGCGGGCCTGATCGGACCGGAGTTGTTCACGCTGATGTTCGGCGTCACCCTGGCCACCACGGTCATGGCCTCGCCGCTGCTGTCGCTGTGGCGGCGCGGCGCGGACGCCACCGCGCCCGCGGAGGGCCGGCGCGACACGCCCTATTGATTCCGTAGGTCGGGGCTACGCCCCCGACGCCCGATGTCCCCGACCGCGGGCGCGTCGGGGGCGTAGCCCCGACCTACGGGCCACGGGCCGGATCAACGGGGCCTGCCGCCCCTTCCCGGTCGCCCGGGTCACGGCGCCGGCGGCGGATCGGGCACCCAGATTGCGATGCCGTTGGCGTATTTCTGCCGCGGCGAGATGTCCACGCCGACGCCCACGCCCGAATAGCTCCTGCCGCCGCCACGGCCCAGGCCGCCGCCGACGCTGACCCCGCCGCCGCCGTGGCCGTCGGCCGTGCCCTGGAACAGGATGCCGTTGGCGCCGAGCCGCGCGGCTTCCTCGCGCAGCTTGCGCAACACCGAGTTGGTCTTGTTCTGCTCGCCGTAGGTGAAGGCGCCGCTGGACACGTCCAGCCGCGCGATCTCCTCGAAGCCGCCCGGCGGCGGGCCGTAGTACAGGCGCACCTGCGACGGATCGATCGGCGGGCGCGGCGTGCCGGTCAGCACATGCGAACTCGTGCACGCCGCCAGCAGCAGCGCGGCGATGGACGACAGCAGGACAAGGGCAGGACGGCGCATGGCGGACGGCTCCTTGGGAACGCCCGTCATGATCCGCCCGCCTGCGTGAACGGCACGCGACACGGCGGCCGCCCGTCTCAGCAGGGATGGCGGCGGCGCATCTCCGCGACCGAGCCGCGGACCAGTTCCTCCAGCACGCCGGCATCGATGTCCGACAGGCGCTTGACGTACAGGCAGGACTTGCCGGTCGTGTGCTTGCCCAGCCTCGCCAGCAGCGCCTCATGGCCGCCGAAGCCGGGCATGATGTACAGCACCAGCGCCTGCTTGCGCGGCGAGAAGCCGACGATCGGCCATTCGCCCCCGTGGCCGCTGTCGTAACGGTAGCGGTAGCGGTCGAAGCCGACGATGGCCGATCCCCACATCACCGGTTCGCAGCCGGTGACGGCCTGCATCATGCGCAGCACGGCCTCGGCGTCGGCCCGGCGCTGCGCGTCCGGCACGGCCGCCAGGAAGTCGGCCACGCGGGTCGCCTCGGGTTTCGTCTTCGCTTCCTTCGCCATCGAACCTCCCCTTGCCGCGGCGCCGCGCTCAGCTCATGCCGCCATCGACGCCGATCACCTGGCCGTTGATGTAGCCGGCCTCGTCCGAGCACAGGAAGGCGACCAGCGCCGCGACCTCCTCCGGCGTGCCCGCGCGCGCGGCGGGCACGACCTGCTTCACCCGTTCCTCCGGGAACGCGGACTCGGCCATGGCGCCGGCGATCACGCCCGGCGCGACCCCGTTCGCGGTGATGCCGCGCGAGGCCATCTCGCGCGCGAGCGACTTGCTCGCGCCATGCAGCCCGGCCTTGGCCGCGGCGTAGTTCGCCTGGCCGCGGTTGCCGAGCACGGCCGCCACGCTCGATACGCTGACGATGCGGCCCCAGCGCGTGCGCGCCATCGGCAGCAGCAGCGGCTGGGTGACGTGGAAGAAGCCGTGCAGCGAGACGTCGACCACGCGCGCCCACTGCGCCTGCGACATGCCGGCCATCGGCGCATCGTCGTGGATGCCGGCGTTGTTGACGACCACCTGGACCGGCCCGTCGGCCAGCAGCGCTTCGATCGCCGCACGCGTCGCCGCGCCGTCGGCGACGTCGAACGCGACCGCCTGCGCGCTGCCGCCCGCCTCCGCGATCGCGGCGACCACGGCGTCGGCACGCGCGCGGTTCGCGTTGGCGTGGACGATGACGTGCAGCCCGTTCGCCGCGAGCCGGCGACAGATCGCGCCGCCGAGATCGCCGCTGCCGCCGGTGACGAGTGCCCGTTTCATCGCAGTCCCGAAGATGGATCGCCGCGATTATGCGACGCATCGGCGTCACGTGGGCACGGCCCGGCCCCATAGGGCGGGTTTCAACCCGCCACCTCTCTCCGCATCCATCGCAAACATCCGGCATTCGCGCAGGGCGGGCCGAGGCCCGCCCTATGGGCCGAGCATCACCGTGGCGCGGCCCCGGGCGAGCGGCGTGTCGCCGTGGCTGATGCTGAAGGCGTACTGCTGGCTGGCCTCACCGGCGGCGAGCAGCTGCGCTTCGCATTCGATCGCCTGCGGCAGGTCGTCGATGCGGACGACGTGCAGGTGGACATCGCGCAGGGCGACGAGCATGCCGGGCCGCGCGACGCCGCCGCCCGCCTGCGCGAGCAGGCCGCCGTGCACCGCCATCGCCTGGGCCCCGTATTCACACAGGTGCAGCGCGCGCAGCCCGCCGTCGCTGCGCAGCGGGTGCGCGGGATCGCGGTGGTTCGACGCGCGCAGGTGGATGCGCTGCGCATCCCAGGCCAGCACCTCGTCCCACAGGCACATCGCGTGCTTGTGCGGGACCAGCGCCTCGATGTCACCACGTCCGATCATGCCGCCCGACCCTTGCACCCATTTCCCATTGCAGGCGCGGCTTCAGCCGCGACCCGCGCAATATATGCACCCGTCTCGCCCGGAGTCGCTACGGGCGCGGCAGCACGGTGCGATAGCCCAATGCATCGAGCCGCTGCAGCAACTTCGCGACCATCTCGACGTTGCGGCCATGCGCGGCGCCCTCGTGCAGCAGCACGATCGCGCCGGGCGCCAGGCCCCGTTCGATCTTGCCGAGCACGCGCGCGACGTCGACGTCCACCGCGTCGAAGCCGCGCGCGCCCCAGGCCACGCGCGCGAGCCCCTCGTCGCGCAGCGGCGCCGAGACGAAGGGATTGGCGTGCCCCACCACCGCGCGGAACCAGCGCGGCGTGGCGCCGGTGATCGCCGCCAGCTGGCGCTGGCAGCCCTCGACCTCGGCGCGCATGCGCCGCGGCCCCAGCGCCCAGAACCAGGCCTGCGGATGCGTGCGGCTGTGGTTGCCGATGCCGTGGCCACGCCGCGCGATCTCGCGCACGAGGTCGGGACGCGCCTGCGCGCGGTCGCCGACGAGGAAGAACGTCGCCTTCGCGCCGTGCGCATCGAGCAGGTCGAGGATCGCCGCGGTATCGCCGGAGGGGCCGTCGTCGATGGTCAGCCAGACCTCGCGCGCGCCGGTCGGCAGCCGCGACAGCACCGGCCCGTACAGCGCCGAGTTCGGCGCCAGCACGCCCCACCAGCAGACCGCGTGCGTGGCGAACATCAGCGGCAGCCCGAGCGGCCAGCCCCAGCGCCACCACGCCCACGCCACCAGCCCCTGCGACAGCAGCAGCAGGGGCAGCCAGGCATGCGGGCGGCGCGGCGGGCGGTGCGGGGTGTCCATGCGCGGATGATGCCATCCCCCCCGCGCGCAACGCCGTGTTGCGGCCTTCGCCGGCACGATCGCGCTACCATGGTCGGCCCCGCTGCAAGGATCTTCGCCATGTCCCTCGACCCCGCCCTGCGCGCCCGCATCGACGCGCTGCTGCAGGCCAACCGCGCCGTGCTGTTCATGAAGGGCGTGCCCGAGGCGCCGCAGTGCGGCTTCTCGGCCAAGGCGGTGTCCGCGCTGGAATCGCTCGGCGCCGACTACGCCCACGTCAACGTGCTGGCCGATGCGGAGATCCGCGAGGGCATCAAGGCCTACGGCGACTGGCCGACGATCCCGCAGCTGTACGTCGACGGCGAACTGGTCGGCGGCAGCGACATCATCGGGCAGATGGTCAACAGCGGCGAACTGCACGCCGCGCTCGGCCTGGCCGCGCCCGACCGCACGCCACCGTCGATCACGATCACGCCGGCGGCGCTGGCGATGATCCGCGGCGCGATCGACGACGCCGGCGGCGAGGTGGTGCTGCAGGTGGACATCGACCGCGGGTTCCGCACCCGCCTGAACCTGGCGCCGGCCGATGCCGACGCCATTGCCCTCGACATCGAGGGCGTGCGCGTGCAGTTCGACGTCGCCGGCGCGCGCCGCGCGGAAGGCCTGACCATCGATTTCGCCGACGACATGCGCGGCAAGGGCCTGGTCATCGACAACCCGAACGCGCCGAAGCCGGTCGCGCAGCTGTCGCCGGCCGAGGTCGACGCGAAGGTCCGCGCCGGCGAGCTGCTGCTGGTCGACGTGCGCCCGCCGGAAGAGCGCGCGATCGCCTCGGTGTCGGTGCCGTTCCGGACCTTCGACGAGGGCCGCGAGGCCATCGAGGCGTTGCCGAAGGACACCGCGATCGCGTTCATGTGCCACGGCGGCGGCCGCAGCGGGCGCGCGGCGGAGGAATTCCGCGCGCTCGGCTTCGGCAACGTGCACAACGTCGAGGGCGGGATCGTGGCGTGGTCGCGGACCGTGGACGCGTCGATCCCGGAATACTGATGCCTCCGCGGGAGCGCCTTCAGGCGCGATGCTTCGAGCTGGCACGGGCACCGACGAACAGCATCGCGCCTGAAGGCGCTCCCACGGGGATCTGCGGTCACCGCGCCAAGAGGCGGCGCCGAATCAGAACCCGCCGCCGGCGTCCAGCCACGCCTGCTCCTCCGGCGTGCTGACGCGCCCGAGCGCGCGGTTGCGGTGCGGGAAGCGTCCGAATTTCTCGATCACGTCGAGGTGCGCGCGGGCGTACTTCGCGTAGCCGTCGTTGCCGAGCGCGTCGAACAGCGCGACCGAGCGCCGCTGGTCGCCCAGGTCCTCGGAGTGCTCGAACGGCAGGTACACGAACGCGCGCAGGTCCGCATCGACCTGCACGTCGAGCCCGCCGTCCACCGCGCGGCGCGCGTAGTGCAGCGCCAGCGGATCGGTCGCGAACGCGTGCGCGCTGCCGCGGAAGACGTTGCGCGGGATCTGGTCGAGCAGGATCAGCAGCGCCAGCGCGCCATCGGCGCTGTCCATCCAGTGCTCGTGCTCGCGGCGGGCAGCGGCGAAGTGCGCGTCGAGGAAGCGCTCGCGACAGGCGGCGTCGAAGGCCGCGCCGCCGTTGAACCATTTGTCGTAGCCGGCGTCGCGCCAGAAGTCGATGACTTGTCGCATTTCCCGATTCCGTGGCCTTTCCATCGAGGATAGTCGATCGCCCGGGCAGGTGCCCATCCCGTGAAGCCTGAGTCGTCATCCCGGCGAAAGCCGGGATCCATTTTGACGTTGATGTTTACCTGCTGCCCAACCACGAGAGCCAAATGGATCCCAGCTTTCGCTGGGATGACGGCATCGTCGTTACGACGGATCGCAAGGCGCGCCACCCCTACTCGTCGAACCGCAAATGCCGCACCGACTTCCCGTGCCGCCGGATCAGCCGCAGCGCCTCGATCCCGATCTGGATGTGGCGCTCGACGTACTCGGCGCTGACCTTCGCGTCCGAGGCCTCGGTCTTCACGCCCTCCGGGACCATCGGCTGGTCGCTGACCAGCAGCAACGCGCCCGAGGGAATGCGGTTGGCGAAGCCGGCGGCGAAGATCGTCGCCGTCTCCATGTCGATCGCCATGCAGCGCATCGCGCGCAGGCGCTCCTTGAAGGCGTCGTCGTGCTCCCAGACGCGGCGGTTGGTGGTGTAGACGGTGCCGGTCCAGTAGTCGTGGCCGAGGTCGCGGATCATGGTCGAGACCGCGCGCTGCAGCGCGAACGCGGGCAGCGCCGGCACTTCCGGCAGCAGGTAGTCGTTGGACGTGCCCTCGCCGCGGATCGCCGCGATCGGCAGCACCAGGTCGCCGAGCTGGTTCTTGCGCTTGAGCCCGCCGGCCTTGCCGAGGAACAGCACCGCCTTGGGCGAGATCGCCGACAGCAGGTCCATCATGGTCGCGGCGTTGGGGCTGCCCATGCCGAAATTGATCATGGTGATGCCGTCGGCGGTGGCGCTGGGCATCGGCCGGTCGAGGCCGACGACCTCGGCGCCCGTCAGGCGGCTGAAGTGGCCGACGTAGCCGCCGAAGTTGGTCAGCAGGATGTGTTCGCCGAAGCCGTCGAGCGGCACGCCGGTATAGCGCGGCAGCCAGTTTTCGACGATCTGTTCCTTCTCTTTCATCGCGTCGCCTCCTTCCGCGCATTCTGTCACGCACCGTGACCTTTGGCGGCTTGGCGTTCCGGCGGCGAACCGTTACCGTCGCGGGATTCGTACGGGGAGACCGCCATGCTTCGACCCTTGACCGCCGCGATTTGCGCGGCCCTGCTCGCCGGCTGCGCCAGCACCGCGAGCACCACCGCCGGCGATGCGCCGTCGCCCGCCGCCGCCAGGGCCGACGTCGTCGGCGAGGCCTACGCCAGCAGCTATCGCCCGATCGCATCCAACCCGGTGCTGATCACCGGCGCGACCGTGCTCACCGGCGACGGCCGCCGCCTCGAGGGCGCCGACGTGCTGCTGCAGGGCGGCAAGGTCGCCGCCGTGGGCACCGGCCTCGCCGCCTCGGCCGACGCGATCCGCGTCGACGGCAGCGGCAAGTGGGTGACGCCGGGCCTGATCGACGTGCATTCGCACCTGGGCGTCTATCCCAGCCCCGGCGCCCGCGCGCACAGCGACGGCAACGAGGCGACTGCGCCGGTCACCGCCCAGGTCTGGGCCGAACACTCGGTGTGGCCGCAGGACCCCGGCTTCGGCGCCGCGCTGGCCGGCGGCGTGACCGCGCTGCAGATCCTGCCCGGTTCGGCCAACCTCGTCGGCGGCCGCGGCGTGACCCTGAAGAACGTCGCCGCCACCACCGCGCAGGGCATGAAGTTCCCGGGCGCGCCGCACGGGCTGAAGATGGCCTGCGGCGAGAACCCCAAGCGCGTCTACGGCCAGAAGGGCGGCCCGTCGACGCGCATGGGCAACGTCGCCGGCTACCGCACGGCCTTCATCGACGCGCGCGAGTATGCGAAGAAGCGCGCCGGCAAGGACGCGGGCAAGCGCGACCTCAAGCTGGAAACGCTGGCCGGTGCGCTCGACGGAGACATCCTCGTCCACATCCACTGCTACCGCGCCGACGAGATGGCGCAGATGCTGGACCTGGCGAAGGAATTCGACTTCAAGGTCACCGCCTTCCACCACGGCGTGGAGGCCTACAAGCTGGCCGACCGGCTCGCCGCCGACGGCGTCTGCGGCGCGCTGTGGGCCGACTGGTGGGGCTTCAAGATGGAGGCCTTCGACGGCATCCAGGAGAACATCGCGATCGTCGACCGCCCGGCGAACAGCTGCGCGATCGTGCATTCGGATTCGGACGAGGGCATCCAGCGGCTCAACCAGGAGGCGGCGAAGGTGATCGCGAACGCGAAGCGCGCGGGCATCGACATCCCGCCCGAGCGGGCGATCCGCTGGCTCACGCAGAACGCAGCGAAGGCGCTGGGCGTGCTCGACCGCACCGGCACGCTCGAAGCCGGCAAGATGGCCGACGTGGTGCTGTGGAACGGCAATCCCTTCAGCGTGTACGCGCAGGCCGAACAGGTGTACATCGACGGCGCGCGCGTCTACGACCGCAGGGATCCGTCGCGGCAGCCGGTGACCGATTTCATGCTCGGCCAGTCGGCCGCGCAGGGAGGTGTGCGATGAGCCGCCTTCACTCTCACTCGCACGCGCACCCGCCCTCGCAGCCGTCATCCCAGCGAAAGCTGGGATCCATCTGGCTCTTGTGGTCGAGGCCATTGGCGAAAGCATCAAAGTCAAAATGGATCCCGGCTTTCGCCGGGATGACGATGCTGTTGGCAGGATTGGCGTCATTCAGCGTCTTTGCGCAGGATGTGTTGATCCGCAACGCCACCGTCCACACCGCGACCGACCGCGGCACGCTGCGCAACGCGGACGTACTGGTGCAGGGCGGCCGCATCGCCGCGATCGGCAGCGGCCTGTCCGCTGACGCGGCGCTGGTCATCGACGCGCAGGGCCGCCCGCTCACGCCGGCATTCTTCGGCGGCATCACCGGCATCGGCATCGAGGAAGTCTCGGGCGAGGCCTCGACCCGCGACGTCTCGCTCGCGCTGGGCGAGGGCGCCAAGGACATCACGGTGCGTCCCGAGTTCGACGTCACCCTGGCCTACAACCCCGAATCGATCCTGCTGCCGGTCGCGCGTGTGGAGGGCATCGGCTTCACCCTGCTCACCGCCAGCAGCACCGCCGGCGGCTCGATCATCGGCGGCCAGGGCGCAGTGGTGCGGCTCGACGGCAGCCCCGACCCGAGCGGGCCGAAGGTGCTGTTCGTCGCGCTGGGCAGCGGTGCGTCGAACCTCTCCGGTTCCTCGCGCGCGGGACAGTGGATGCTGCTCGACCAGCTCGTGGCCGAGGCCAACGGCCGCATGTCCGCGGATTCGGGCTTCGCCCTGCTCACGCCGGCCGGCCGCGCCACGCTGCAGCGCTACCTCGGCAACGGCGGCCGCATCGTGGTCGAGGTCGACCGCGCCGCCGACATCCGCCAGTTGCTGCGCTGGTCGCAGAAGCACGCGCTGAAGATCGCGATCTCCGGCGGCGCCGAGGCCTGGAAGCTCGCGCCGCAGATCGCCGCGGCGGGCGTGCCGGTGTTCCTCGACCCGCTGGTGAACCTGCCGGGCAACTTCGACCGCATCGGCGCCACCCTGGAGAACGCGGCGCGACTGCGCGCGGCGGGCGTGCGCGTGGGCTTCACCCAATCGGGCGACGCCTCGCACAACGCGCGCAAGGTGCGCCAGCTGGCCGGCAACGCGGTGGCGAACGGGCTGCCGTGGGAGGACGGACTCGCCGGACTCACGCGCGTGCCCGCCGAAACCTTCGGCGTCGGCGACCGCCTCGGCACGATCGCCGTCGGCAAGACCGCGGACCTGGTGCTGTGGAGCGGCGATCCACTGGACGTCGCCAACGTCGCCGAGCAGGTCTGGCTGGGCGGCCGCGCGATCCCGATGCGCTCGCGCCAGACCGAACTGCGCGACCGCTACCTGCGCGCGGAGCCGTCGGCCGAAGCCGGCGCGCTGCCGCGCGCGTATCCGGCACGGGTGGAGTAGCCCGCGCCGGCGCCTTTCACGCTGCGCAAGCTACACTTCATGCGTCTCTCCGGAATGCACTGCGACCATCGACTGGAGGCACCATGCGCATCGGAATCGTCGTCGACTCGGCCTGCGACCTGCCGAAGGACTTCTTCGACAAGCACGACATCGTCATCCTGCCGGTCGCGGTGAAGATCCGCGACGCGGTGCTGGTCGACCAGCGCGACGAGGCGGCCACGCTGGCGTTCGTGCAGGAGCACGTCGCCGAACGCGGCCACGAGGCCGAGACCACGCCGTTCACCGTCGAGCAGATCCGCGACCTGTTCCTGCAGCAGCTGGTCATGGCCTATGACCACGTGTTCTGCCTGACGATTTCCAAACAGCGCAGCCAGATCCACGACAACGCGCTGCAGGCCAGCTACGCGATCCTCAACGAGTACAAGCCCATCCGCCAGGCCGCGGGCCACAACTCGCCGTTCGCGCTGCGGGTGCTCGACACGCTCAACCTGTTCTCGGGCCAGGGCGTGTCCGCGGTGGAGGCGGTGCGGCTGCGCGACGAGGGCGCGACGCCCCCGGCCATGCGCCTGCGCCTGGACCAGCTGGCGCGCAACACCTACGGCTACATGATCCCGCGCGACCTGTACTACCTGCGCAACCGCGCCCGCACCAAGGGCGACCGCAGCGTGGGCCTGATCGGCGCGGCGCTGGGCACCGCGCTCGACATCAAGCCGGTGCTGCGCGCGCACAACGGCGTGACCGAACCGGTCGCCAAGCTGCGCGGCTTCGAGCTGGCCTCGCAGAAACTGTTCGAGTTCACCGCGAAGAAGGTGCGCGAGGGCCTGCTGACGCCGACGGTGGTGCTGAGCTACGGCGGCGAGCTGGCCGAGATGCGCGCCCTGCCCGGCTACGACGCGCTGCGCGGCGCCTGCGACGAGCAGGGCGTGGCAGTGTACGAATCGGTGATGAGCCTGACCGCGATGGTCAACGTCGGCAAGGGCGCGCTCGGCATCGGCTTCGCCGCGCCGCCGCACCAGCCGCAGTTCTGAGCCCGACACGCCGACGAGCAACGACATGACGATCCGCTACCACATCAGCCTGCCCGATCCGCAGAAGGCCCGCACCGCGGGCGAGTTCGCGTTCCGCTCGCAGGGGGCGGAGGGACTGGCGGAGGAACTGCAGCACGCCCTGCGAACCGACGCGCTGTTCCAGCGCTGGCGCGCGACGCAGGAGGACCCGGACGCGGTCGACCCCGCGCTCGGCGCCACCGATCCCGCCGCCACCGTGCAGGGCGAACCGCACGACCTGCACGTCGACCTGATCGTGCACACCTCGCTCCCGGGCGCCGTGTTCAAGCAGCGCATGCGCCTGCTCGCCGGCAGCGCCTGGGAGCTGCGCGACGTCCGCGGCGCCTGAACCCGCGCACTGCGTGGCCACGCCCGTGCTGCTGTCGTGGAGCGGGGGCAAGGACGCGGCCTGGGCGCTGCACCTGCTGCGCCGGCGCGACGATGTCGAAGTCGTCGGCCTGCTGAGCACGATCACCCGCGAGTACGACCGCGCCTCGATGCAGGGCATCCGCCGCGAGGTGCTTCGCGCGCAGGCGGGCGCGGCCGGGCTGCCGCTGCTGGAAGCGGACATCCCGGCGCAGTGCGCGAACGCCGACTACGAGCAGGCGATGGCCGATGCGCTGGCGCGGGCCACCGCGCGCTGGCCGCGGCTGCGCACGGCCGCCTTCGGCGACCTCCTGCTCGGGGACATCCGCGCGTATCGCGAACGGAACCTGGCGCGCATCGGCTGGCAGCTGCTCACGCCGCTGTTCGGACGCGACACCGGCGCGCTGGCGCGGGAGATGATCGACGGCGGCCTGCGCGCGGACCTGTGCTGCGTGGACACCCGGCAGCTCGACGCCGGCTTCGCCGGCCGCGCCTTCGACCACGCGCTGCTCGACGCGCTGCCCGGCGGCGTCGACCCCTGCGGCGAGAACGGCGAGTTCCATACCTGCGTCCGCGCCGGGCCGATGTTCGACGCGGCGCTGGCGCTGTCGCGCGGCGCGACCGAACTGCGCGACGGGCGCTTCGCCTTCACCGACTACACGATGCGCTGAGCGGTGGGAGCAGGCTCGCCCGCGATGCCTGCGCGGGGACGACGGCTTTGGGTTGTGTCGCGCGCTGGAAGCCCTACGCCAGGAGCGCCCTGGCGTGGTGGGCGATGTGCTCGTCGATGAAGCTGGCGATGAAGTAGTAGCTGTGGTCGTAGCCCGGCCGCAGGCGCAGGGTCAGCGGGTGGCCGGCCGCTTCCGCGGCCGCCTGCAGCAGCTGCGGGCGCAGCTGCAGGTCGAGGAACTCGTCGTCGGCGCCCTGGTCGATCAGCAGCGGAAGCTTTTCCGGCGCCGACTTCACCAGTTCGGTCGCATCCCAGGCCTTCCACGCCTCGCGGTCCGGGCCGAGATAGGCCGCGAACGCCTTCTCGCCCCACGGCACCTGGCTGGGCGCGACGATGGGCGAGAACGCCGACACGCTGCGGTAGCGGCCCGGGTTGCGCAGCGCGATGGTGAGCGCGCCGTGCCCGCCCATCGAATGGCCGCTGACCGCGCGCGCGTCCGAGACCGGGAAGTGCGCCTCGACCAGCGCCGGCAGTTCGTCGACCACGTAGTCGTAAATGCGGTAGCGGTGCGCCCACGGCGATTCGGTCGCGTTGACGTAGAAGCCGGCGCCCTTGCCGAGGTCGTAGCCTTCGGCATCGGGCACCTCCTCGCCGCGCGGGCTGGTGTCGGGCGCGACGACGACGATGCCGTGCTCGGCCGCATGGCGCTGCGCGCCGGCCTTGGTGATGAAGTTCTGCTCGGTGCAGGTCAGGCCCGACAGCCAGTACAGCACCGGCAGCCGCGCACCGGCCCGAGCCGCCTGCGGCGGGAGGTAGACGGCGAAGTTCATCGTGCAGCCGAGCGTCGACGATTCGTGGCGGTAGACATCCTGCCAGCCGCCGAAGCTGGCGTGGTGTTCGATGCGTTCCATGTTCAAGAAATCCTCTGCAGATTCCCTTCCCCCGCTTGCGGGGGAAGTGCCCGAAGGGCGATGGGGGCGCGCCGAAGGCGCGGACACCATGCGGCGACCCGTCGCCCCACCCCAACCCTCCCCCGCAAGCGGGGGAGGGAGCCTTGATGATCAGAAATGCACCACGCTTCGGATCGACTTGCCCTCGTGCATCAGTTCGAACGCCTCGTTGATGCCGTCCAGCGCCATCGTATGCGTCACGAACGGCGCCAGCTCGATCTCGCCCTTCATCGCATCCTCGACCATGCCCGGCAGCTGCGAGCGGCCCTTCACGCCGCCGAACGCCGTGCCCATCCATTTGCGGCCCGTGACCAGCTGGAACGGCCGCGTCGAGATCTCCTGCCCCGCGCCCGCCACGCCGATGATCACCGACTGGCCCCAGCCGCGGTGCGCGCACTCCAGCGCCGCGCGCATCACGTTGACGTTGCCGATGCACTCGAAGGAATGGTCCACGCCCCAGCCGGTCATCTCCACGATCACCTGCTGGATCGGCTGCTCGAAGTCCTTCGGGTTCACGCAGTCGGTCGCACCGAACCGTTTCGCCATCTCGAACTTCGCCGGATTGGTGTCGACCGCGATGATCCGCCCGGCCTTCGCCTGGCGCGCGCCCTGGATCACGGCCAGGCCAATCCCGCCGAGGCCGAACACCGCCACCGAATCGCCCGGCTGCACCTTCGCCGTGTTGTGCACGGCGCCAATGCCGGTGGTGACGCCGCAGCCAAGCAGGCAGACGTGCTCGGGGTTCGCCTCCGGATTGACCTTGGCCAGCGAGACTTCCGCGACCACGGTGTACTCGCTGAAGGTCGAGCAGCCCATGTAGTGGTACAGCGGCTTGCCCTCGTAGGAAAAGCGCGAGGTGCCGTCGGGCATCACGCCCTTGCCCTGGGTGGCGCGCACCGAGGTGCACAGGTTGGTCTTGCCGCTCTTGCAGAACAGGCATTCGCCGCACTCGGCGGTGTAGAGCGGGATCACGTGATCGCCGGGCGCAACGCTGGTCACGCCCTCGCCCACCTCGACCACGATGCCGGCGCCCTCGTGGCCGAGCACCACCGGGAACAGGCCCTCGGGATCGTCGCCCGAGAGCGTGAACGCGTCGGTGTGGCAGACGCCGGTGTGGGTGATCCTCACCAGCACCTCGCCGGCTTTCGGCGGGGCGACGTCGATCTCGACGATCTTCAGCGGTTCGCCCGCGGCGAAGGCGACGGCGGCACGGGATTTCATGGGATGTCTCCTCTGGCTGTTGTCTGCGCAGGAGCGGCGTCCGCCGCGCCTACCTGAGATAGGAACGCACCAGCGCGACCGCGGCATCGATGCCGGCCTCGCGCTGCGTCGGTGAATCGGCCGGCGGCGCGAGGCTCTCGCGCAGGTGGCTTTCCAGCACCCCCGACATCAGCCCGTTGACCGCGCCGCGCACCGCCGCGAGCTGCTGCAGCACCGGCGCGCAGTCGGCGCCGGCCTCCAGCGCGCGCTCGAGCGCATCGAGCTGGCCGCGGATGCGGCGCACGCGGGCCAAGGCCTTCTTCTTGTCGGCGGGGGAGTGGGGCATCGGTCGACCGCAGTCGCGCTGGATACTGTCCCCCAGTATACACCGCACGGCATCCGGCGGTCCCCGCCGGGCGCGCCGGCGGCCTCCGGGCACGCGCGCCGTCGCGCCCCTGTCCTGTCGCGCCCCGGTTCCGCGCATATCCGACCACGAACCCCCGGATGCCAGGACCCGCACCATGCCCACCTTCCGCCGCCACCTGCCGCTCGCCATCGCCACCGCCCTGCTGGTGGCCATCCCCGCCAGCGCGCAGAAATCCGCCGTCGAGACCCAGGTCTGGATCGACGTCGCCACCCACGACCTCGTCGGCATGCCCGACATGGGACCGGTCGGCGGACTCGCCAGGGCCATGACGGCGCGCGGGCGCCCGCGGGGTTATCCGCAGTCGCGCAACATCCCGGCCGACATGGGCAAGGTGCTGGACATCGCCATGCACAACACGCTGCGGCCCGGCGTGGCCGCCGAACAGCTGGTGCCCGCGGGACTGGGCGTGGGCAAGTCGATCCCGTTGCTGCCGCCGCCGCCCGGCGAGCGCAGCGAGGGCGGGGAAGACAGCACGCTGCCGGAGGTCGAGGTCACCCTTCACCAATACTGGGGCTGCGGCGCGGCCGTGCGTGCCGGCCAGCCGAAGACGATGACGCTGCGGATCAGGAGCGGAAAGGCCGGCGTCGACGGCAGCATCGCGCCCGGGCTGTTCGTGCCCGACCGCGACATCGATTCCGACCCCAAGTACGCGCTGTGGCCGAACAGGAAGAACGCCGGACGTCCCTCGGATGGCTCGTCGATGGTCGGCGAACACCGGATCACCGGCCCGGGCGTGCCCGAGTCGCTGGTCTTCAAGCTCGGCCCGGAGGCCGACTTCATGCCCGGGATCCAGCTCGAGACCCGGGGCGAGACCAGCGACAGCATCCTGACCAGCTGGCAGCCGGTCGACCGCGCGCGCGCCTACTTCCTCCAGGCGGTCGCGATGCAGGACGAACACAACTACGTGTTCTGGAGCAGCGCCGAGGTCCCCGGCGCCGGCTACGAGCTGGTCAACTACCTGACCGGAAGCTACATCGACAAGTGGCTCAAGCAGAAGGTGCTGCTGGCGCCCTCCACCACGAGTTGCGCCATCCCCAAGGGCATCTTCGCGGCCACCAAGCAGGCCGGGGAAGAACGGGGCGTCGCCGGTCTGAACATGATCGCCTACGGCCCGGAGACCAACATCACCTGGCCGCCGCGGCCCGCCGACCCGAAGCAGCCCTGGGATCCGGAATGGAACGTGCGCGTGCGCACCAAGGCCACCGCGACCGCGCTCCTCGGCGTCGACTTCTCCGGCATGGAAGGCGCGGAGCCGGACGGCGGGCGCGAACCGTCGAAGCCGGAGGAAGGCAAGGGCAAGAAGCTCCTGCGCGGCCTGCTGCGCAGCTTCTGAGGCGAGCGCGATGCACGCCTTCCTGCACCTGGTGCTTGCCATCGCCACGCTGTCCGTCGCGATGCCGGCGGTGGCGGGCGATCCCTGCCCGCGCCTGCCTCGCTGCTGGCGGCCAACGCGCCGTGATCCGGTCGACACGCACGCGTCTTCGCAGTTGCCGCGCGGCCCTGCAAACCCGACCGGATTCCAACCCTTGCCCATGCGCTCGATGATCCGCTCCCTGCTGACCGTCGGCCTGCTGCTCGCACTGGCGTCGTGCACGCCCACCCCGAAGACGCCCGACCCGGCCTCCGGCCCGACTTCGACGACGCCCGCCGACGCGGCCACGACGCAGCAGGCACAGGTCGACGCCATGCTGAGGGAGGGGCCGGAACCAACGCTGCGCCGGCTTGCGCCGCTGGACTATTACCTGCACTACAAGCTGATGCAGGCCACCGGCATGGAATCCGCGCTCGGTGGCGAAGCCGCGGCGATCGCCGCGCTGCAGACGCTCGGCGATGCCTACGAGCGCGCGTTGCGCGGCGAGGACGGACAACTGCCGCGCCTGCAGCCGGTCGCGTTCAATGGCGAGGGCATGGACTCCGGCCTGATCGGGGTATCCCTCACCGTCGTCCCCACGATGATGAGCGGGCTCGGCGTCTCCGGCCATCTGGGCAACTGGAACGAAGGGCAGCTGCAGGACGCAATCGCCAAGGGGCCGATGCCGCTCACGGGCAGCAGTGGCCCGCCCGGATCGCCGATGGTGCAGTACACGCAGACCGACGCGACCGTCACCTTGTCCATGGAAGTCAAGGAGGGTGCCGTCAGCGGCAAGGTGCGGGTCAAGCTGCGCATGGACACCTGCCCCGACGCCAGCGGCAGGATCACCGTCGACGTCGAGGTGAAATCGGACATGGCCCTCGCCGGCAGCCCGGACTCCGGCGGCAGCGTGACGGCCAACATGCGCTTCGAACGCCACATCGACGACGATGCCCGCCTGATCGACAGCCATCCCGGTGACCAGTCGAGCGGCCACATGACGATCCGCGGATCGCAGGGGTCGGGCGGTCGCAGCATGCTCGACCTCACGCTCGGCGGCGGCGGACCGCCCACGGTCAACGACCGCAGCGGCGTCGGCCTGTTCGATGGCGCGGAAGCACATCGCGTCGCCGAGCACGCCCAAGCCACGCAGGACTTCATGGCAGGCGTCGTGCGATCCATCCTGACCGGCATCGAAGGCAAGGTCGCCAAGGCGCCCTGGGAGTCGGGCCACTGCGTGAAGCTCGACGCCACCAGCAACCCGTTTAGGCGCAAGCACGCCAGGCCGGGCACGACCTTCGAGATCGAAGCCAAACCGCGCGCACGCTCCGATGGCGCACCGACCGGCGGCACCGTGCGCGCGACGCTCAGCGGCAACCGCCAGCTGACGCCGGCCACCGGCAAGATCCCCGCCGACGCCAGGTACAGCTACGCCGGCCCGGACAAGAAGGACGAGTTCGCGAGCATCGAGTTCGAGGCGCGCAGCAAGCGTGGCGTCGGTCGCGCCACGCTGGAATTCGACACCAAGCAGGGCGCCCATCGCGTCAGCGGCGGCCAGAACGACTTCCAGGCCGACCACACCGTGTGCGCGCTGGACGTGCCGTTCGACATCCGCAGCAGCGCCGGCCTGACCATGCACATGGTGCCGGCCGGCGACAGTGGCGGCGCGTGGACGCAATCGGGCAACGCGGGCGGGGTGTCGTGGTCGGGAGGCGGCAGCTATTCGCTGTCGCTGGACGACAACGGCAACGGCACGCTCAAGGCGGGCGGCACCTCGATCATCGCGACCCCGCTCGGCAGGTTCTCCGACGCGGTGGAGCCGGAATTCAGCATCACCCCGGCCGAGAGCGAATCCTGCGACTGAGGCCGGAGCCATCGCTCCCGCCGCCGCTTCGCCGCCTGGCGCGGCGGGATGCGGTGCGCTCAGGCCTTGCCCAACCGGCGTGCCAGCGCTTCGGCATCGGCGCGACCGACCTGGGCCGGCAGCACGCCCGCGCGCAGCACCGGCAGCGCCTGGTCGAGCAGGCGGCGCGCTTCGGCGCGATCGCCGCGCGACAGGCGCACGCGCGCCAGCATCGCGCGGGTCGTGGCCACGTCGATGGGCTTGCCCACGGACTCAAGGCGCTCGGCCGCCGTCCGCAGGTCGCGTTCGGCCACGTCCAGCTCGCCGCGCATTTCCGCGAAGACTGCGTCGGTGACCAGGGCATGCGCGAACACCGCGTGTTCCGGCGGCACGTGCGCCGCCCAGCGCCGCCGCGCCTCGGCCAGCAGGGGCACGCCGCGCGCGACGTCGCCCGACCTGCGCGCGACCACCAGTTGCTGCCACACCACCCAGGCGGCTTCGAGCGAGTCCTCGCCGTCGATCTCACGCGCCTGCACGAGCAGCCCCGCCAGCTGCCGCTCCGCTTCCGCCACGCGCCCGGTGAAGAGCAGCACGCGCGCATGGTTGCGCAGCAGGGCGCGGCGCGACGCATCCCTGGCGGTCACGCCGCCTTCCTCCAGCGCCGCGATGGCCTGGTCGAACAGGCCGGCCGCGCGCGGGTAGTCGCCGGCGCTCTCCCAGACGCTGCCGAGGTTGGCCAGCATCGCCGCGCGCTCGGACGGCGGGCCACCCGCCCTGGTGAACCCTTCGTGGCCGCGGGTGAACGCGTCGGCGGCATCGGTGAAGCGGCCCTGCTCAAACAACACCGTGCCGAGCGTGTTGTACAGCGAACCCATCTGCACGCCACCACCGCCGACCGCCGCCGACTGCAGGAAGATCGCCTCGCGGACGCTGGCCTCGGCATCGGCGATGCGGCCGCCGGCGATCTGCGCATCTGCGCGGATGCGCAGCAGGGGCACCCGCAGCGGCGAACGCACCGGCACGCCGATCCGGGTCGCGATCGCCAGCCCGTCCTCCGTCAGCTTCAGGGCGCCGGCGGTGTCGCCACGCTCGCGCAGCAGGTTGGCGAGCGCATGGTGCACGTCGATCAGCTCGAGCGGCGGGACATCGGGCAGGGCTTCGGCGATGGCGATCGCCTCGCGCCACTGCGCCACGGCTTCAACGTCCTGGTCGAGGGCGAAGTGCGCGGTCGCCAGGTCGTCCGCCGAACGCATCCGCTGCAGGCCATCGTCCGGTGCGTGGGCTTCGCGCAAGGCCACCGCCTGGCGGGCCACCCGCAGAGCCTCCTCACCGCGTTCGAGCGTCGCCAGCGCACTGACCTGCGCCGACAGGTCGCCCGCCAGCGCCAGCGCATCCTCGCGGGTCGAGGGCACCACGCCGGCCACGCCCGCCGCCAGCAGCTGGCTGGCGATCTCCGGTTCGCCAAGGCTGCCGTACAGCAGCCCGAGCATGCGCTGCACGGGCTGCCGCACGCGCGGGTCGAGCGCACCGCGCTGGTCGATCTTGCCGCGCGCATGGTCCAGCAGCTGGCGCACGCTCACTTCCGTGTCCATCGCCTGCTCCGGACTCGCCGCCGCCAGTGTGTCGGTCAGGAACTGAAGCGTCGCCCGCGCGTTCACGCCCTCGCGCTCGGCGATGCGCGCCTGTTCACGCGCCTCGCGCGCCTGCCACAGCGCCACGCCGGTGCCCGCCAGCAGGGCCACCAGCACCGCGGCGGCCGACGCCGCCAGCGCGCGGTTGCGCCGCAGCCACAGCCGCGCGCGCCGGGTGCGGCCGAGCCTGGCCGCGGCGACCGGGCGGTCGTCGAGCCAGGCGCGCAGGTCGGCCGCCATCATTTCGGCCGAGGTGTAGCGCGCCGCCGGGTCGCGCCGCAGGCAGGCGTGCACGATCGCTTCGAGGCTGCCGTCGAGCGCGCGCGCCAGCGAGGCCGGGGTCTCGCCGCGGCGCGCGGCGACCTCGGCGTCCGACTGCCGCGCGCTGCGGGTGATCGGCTCGGGATCGCCGCTGAGCGCCTGCAGCTGGCGCGCGATCGGGGTGTCGGCGTCGATGCCGAACGGGTGCCGTCCCGACAGCAGCCGGTACAGCACCACCCCGACCTGGTAGAGGTCGGTGGCGGTGGTGACCGGTTCGTTGTGCAGCTGTTCGGGCGAGGCGTACTGCAGGGTCATCGCGCGATCGCTGGTGGCGGTGGCGGCGTGGCCGGCCTCCTCCAGTTCGCGGGCGATGCCGAAGTCGAGCAGCTTCACCTGGCCCTCGGGCGTGACCAGCAGGTTCGAGGGCTTGAGGTCGCGGTGCACGACGAGGTTGCGGTGCGCGTACTGCACGGCGTCGAGCACCTGCAGGAACAGCACCACGCGCGCGCGCAGGCCGAACGCGTGCTGGTCGCACCAGCGGTCGATCGGCAGGCCGTCGACGCGCTCCATCACGAAGTAGGGGTCGCCGCCGGCGTCGAAACCGCCGTCGAGCAGGGTCGCGATGTGCGGATGCTGCAGGCGCGCGAGTACCTGGCGCTCGCGCAGGAAGCGCTCGCGGCTCGACGGCGACAGCTCGCCGCCCTGCACGCGCTTGAGCGCGGCCTTCTGCACGTAGGCGCCGTCGGCGCGCTCGACCGCATGCACCGCGCCCATGCCGCCGCGGCCGAGCAGGCCGGTGATGCGCCAGGCGCCGATCTGCTCGCCGGATCGCGCGGCGTCGGCCGCGGCGTCGCCACCCGTCACCCCCGGGCCCATCGCATCGGCCCACAGTGCGGCGCCGCCGGAGAAGGGTTCGGTCCGGCTGGCGTCCGCGGCCAGCATCGCCTCCACCCGGGCGCGTAGTTGCGCGTCGTCGCCGCACAGTGCATCCAGCCTGCGCGTGCGCGCGGCGGGATCGAGGTCGGCCACCGCCTCGAAGATCGACAGCGATTGCCGTCGTCGTTCGGTGTCCCCGCCGCTCATGCGCCGAGTTCCGCCAGCAGGAAGGCGCGCGCCTTGCGCCAGTCGCGGCGCACGGTGCGGTAGCTGACCTCCAGCATGTCGGCGATCTCGGCCTCCTCGTAGCCGCCGAAGTAGCGCAGTTCGACGATCTGCGCGGCGCGCGGATCGGCCCTGTGCAGCGCGCCGAGCAGTTCGTCGAGCTGCAGCACTTCGAGCACGGCGCGCTCCTGCGAGCCGAGCCGCGCGGTCAGCGTCAGCGCGTCCTGCCCGGCGCCGCGCTTTTGCGCATGCGCGCTGCGCGCCTGGTCGACCAGCACCTGGCGCATCGCCCGCGCCGACAGCGCCAGCAGGTGGTTGCGGTCGTTCGGGGCGAGGGCCTCGCTGCCGGCGAGCTTGAGGTAGGCCTCGTGCACCAGCACGGTGGTGTCGAGCGCGTCGCGGCTGCGCCGCAGCTGCTGCCGGGCGGCGCGCTTGAGTTCGTCGTAGACCGCGGCGAAGGCGGCATCGAGCGCGCCGGCGTCGCCGGAGCGCGCACGCGCGAGCAGCTGCGTCACCGGTGCCTGTTGCGCTTCGACCGACATGGCTGTCGCCCCGTTCCGGCGTTGCGCCGGATCACCCCTTTGCGTGGGGCGAGTGTCGCATAGCCGGGGCGTTGGCGGCGGGTGGACGGGCCCCCACCCCAGCCCTCCCCCGCAGGCGGGGGAGGGAGCCAGGAGCCGCAGCTTTTAGCTCCCTCCCCCGCGTGCGGGGGAGGGTTGGGGTGGGGGCCAGCCGAAGCCCGCAATCAACCCGTGTTCTGGATCCCGGCCGAGATGCCGTTGACGGTGGACACCAGCGCCCGCAGCAGGTCCGCATCCTCGCGCCCGCCCTCGCGCCAGCGTTCCAGCAGGTCCACCTGCAGCAGGCTCAGCGGATCGACATAGGGATTGCGCAGGCGGATCGACAGCCGCAGGCGGTAGTCGTCGGCGAGGATGCGGTCGCGGTCCTTGAGCAGCAGGATCGCGTCGCAGGTGCGCAGGAACTCCTCGGCGATGCCCGGGTGGAAGGTCTCGTGCAGCGGGCCGGCGAGCTTCGAATAGCGTTCGAAGATGGCGAGGTCGGACTTGGCCAGCAGCATCTCGACGTCGTCGAGCACCGCCGCGAAGAACGGCCAGTCGCGCGCCATCTCGGTCATCGCGGCCTGGCCGTAGCGCTGCACGCCCAGGCACAGCGCATGGCCGATGCCGTACCAGCCGGTCAGGCCGGAGCGGTTCTGCGACCAGGCGAACACCCACGGGATCGCGCGCAGGTTGTCGATGCCGCCGTCGCGGCGACGCGACGGGCGGGAACCGATCTGCAGCCGCTCGATCACGTCGACCGGGGTCGCGGCGCGGAAGTAGTCGGGGAACTCCGGATGCTCGTGCACCAGCGCGCGGTAGTGCGCGCGCGAGGCCTCGGCCAGCGTCTTCGCGATCTCCTTCCACTTCTCCTCGCGCGCGTCGCGCGGGCGCGGGCGCAGGGTCGCGCGCAGCACCGCGCCGGTGGTCTGCTCGAGGTTGCGCAGCGCCAGCGCGCGGATGCCGTACTTGCGGTGGATCACCTCGCCCTGCTCGGTGACGCGCATCGAGCCGTTCACCGAGCCGCGCGGCGCGGCGATGATCGCGCGCTCGGTCTTGCCGCCGCCGCGGCTGACCGAGCCGCCGCGACCGTGGAAGAACATGATGCGCACGCCGAAGCGGTTGGCCAGTTCGGTCAGCTCCACCTGGGTGCGCTGCAGCGCCCAGCGCGAGGCGAACAGGCCCCCGTCCTTGGCGCTGTCGGAATAGCCGAGCATCACCGTCTGCTCGTTGCCGCGCGCGGACAGGTGCCTGCGGTAGACCGGGTCCTCGAACAGCGAGCGCATCACGCCCGGCGCCGCCTGCAGGTCGTCGACGGTTTCGAACAGCGGCGAGATGTCGAGCGGCACCGCGCCACCCTCGACGCAGCCGGCGACGCGCGCCAGCGCCAGCACCGCCAGCGCGTCGGCGGCGCTGCGGCTCATGCTGATGATGTACAGGCCGATCGCGGCGACGCCGTGGGTGCGGCGCAGCTCGAGCACGGTGCGGAAGACGTCCAGCGTCGAGGCCAGCACCTCGCCGGGCGCCGACGGCGCGGCCGCGGCCTTGTCCAGCAGGGCCTGCAGCCGGGCGACGCGGTCGGCGGCCTCGCGCGCGGCCCAGCCTGCGTCGCCCAGCAGGTCGGCGAGCGCGGCATCGTGCACCGCCGAATCCTGGCGCAGGTCGAGCGCGGCGAGGTGGAAGCCGAAGGTGCGCGCGCGCCACAGCACGCGCTGCAGGGCGAAGCGACCGGCATGCTCGCCGCGGTGGCGCTGCAGGCTGGCGTCGATCAGTTCGAGATCGGCGATGAACTCGCCGGCGCCGGCGTAGCCGTCCGCGTCCGACTCCGCGGCCAGCGCCAGCCGCACCTTCATCAGGTCGACCAAGCGGCGATAGGGCATGTCGGCCAGCCGCGGCCGCAGCCTCGCCGCCGCCTCCGGCAGCCGTGCGATGTAGTCGTCGGTGCGCGCGACCACCGCCGGGTCCACGTCGGCGCGGCCCAGCGACTGGGTGAGCATGTTGCCCAGCGCACGCAGGTCGGCGCGGTACTGCGCGATCGCCTGCACCCGCTGCGCATCCAGCGCGGCGCGGATGGTGCCGGCGTTGACGTTGGGGTTGCCGTCCATGTCGCCGCCCACCCAGGTGCCGAAGCGCAGCACCTGCGGCAGCGCGATGCGGCGGCCGTACACCGCCTCGACCGCATCGGCGAAGGCTTCGTAGTACGCCGGCACCACGCGATAGAGGGTGTTGGCGAGGTAGTAGCCGACGTGCTCGACCTCGTCGGCGACGGTCGGCTTCTGCGCCGGCGTGTCGCTGGTCTGCCAGCCGGCGGTGAGCGAGAGGCGGATGCGCGCGAGGTCCGCGCGCCGCTCCACCGGCGTGCGCGTGCGGTCGATGTCGTCGACCAGGCGCTCGACGATGGCGCGTTCCTTCTCCAGCATCACCCGCCGCACCGCCTCGGTCGGATGCGCGGTGAACACCGGCTCCACCCACAGCCGCGGCAGCGTCGCCGCCAGTTCCTCGAAGCTGACGCCGTCCTCCTGCAGGCCGCGCAGCACCGCCTCGAACCCGCCCGGCTGCGGCTGGTCGGTGATGCGCTCGTAGTCGCGGCGGCGGCGGATGCGGTGCACGCGCTCGGCGAGGTTGATCGCGCCGAAGTAGGTCGAGAACGCGCGCACCACCGCCTCGGCGTCGGGCAGCGGCACCCGGGCCATTTCCGCGGCCAGCGCATCGACCGGCAGCCCCTGCTCGCGGCGCGCGATCGCGGCGCGGCGGATGCCTTCGACCTCGTCCAGCAGCGCCGGCGATCCCTGCTCGGCCAGCACCTCGCCGACCAGCGCGCCCAGCCGGCGCACGTCGTCGCGCAGCAGGGTGTCGGTGTCGGCGAATTCGAGCTGTTCGCGCAGCGGGCCGTCGGGGATATTCATCCGCCAGAGGCTAGCGTGTTTCGTGACGCGGCGCAGCATCGGTTGCCGGAGCAACCGTCGCGTGCCGTTTCCGGCGAGGCGAGGGATGCAGGTAAAGAAGCCGTCATCCCCGCGAAGGCGGGGACCCAGTGTCTTTATGGCTGTCAATGCCAAGACGCTGGATCCCCGCCTTCGCGGGGATGACGACCGGGAAGCCCCCTCGCGGAGCCCGCGGCGGAAACGAATCGCGTCGCTTCAGTACGCGAACTCGCGGAACACGGGGTCGATGTCGCCCTGCCAGGGGCCGTGGAACAGCGCGAGCTTGCGTTCGGCAGGCGTCTCGTCCGCCTCCACCACCTCGACCAGCGGCGACAGGAAGTCGCGCTCGTCCACGCCCTTGTCGTTGTGCCGCGCGCGGCGGGCCAGGCCTGCGGCGGCGATCTTCAGCGCCTCGTGCGCGAGATCGCGCACGGTGCCGCCGCGGAACGGCAGCTTCAGCGCGTGCCTGGGCACGCCGTCGCGCAGCGCGTGGCGCTCGGCGAGCGTGAAGTCCCTGACCAGGTCCCAGGCCGCGTCGAGCGCGGCATCGTCGTACAGCAGGCCGACCCAGAACGCCGGCAGCGCGCACAGCCGGTTCCACGGCCCGCCGTCGGCGCCGCGCATCTCCAGGTACTTCTTCAGCCGCACCTCGGGGAAGGCGGTGGTCATGTGGTCGTTCCAGTCGCGCAGGGTCGGCAGCGTGCCCGGCAGCACATCGAGTTTCCCCGCGAGGAAGTCGCGGAACGACTTGCCGGCCGCGTCGACGTACTCGCCGTCGCGGTAGCTGAAGTACATCGGCACGTCGAGCAGGTAGTCGACGTAGCGCTCGAAGCCGAAGCCATCCTCGAACACGAAGTCGAGCATGCCGGTGCGGTCGGCGTCGGTGTCGGTCCAGATGTGCGAACGGTAGCTGAGGTAGCCGTTGGGCCGGCCTTCGGTGAACGGCGAGTCGGCGAACAGCGCGGTCGCGACCGGCTGCAGCGCCAGTGAGACGCGGAACTTCTTCACCATGTCCGCTTCGGACGCGTAGTCGAGGTTGACCTGCACGGTGCAGGTGCGGGTCATCATGTCGAGGCCGAGCGCGCCGACCCTGGGCATGTAGTCGCGCATGATCCGGTAGCGGCCCTTGGGCATCCACGGCATGTCCTCGCGCCGCCACTTGGGCTGGAAGCCCATGCCGAGGAAGCCCAGCCGCAGTTCGTCGGCGACGGCCTTGACCTCGCGCAGGTGGCTGCCGACCTCGCGGCAGGTCTCGTGGATGTTTTCCAGCGGCGCGCCGGACAGCTCCAGCTGGCCGGCCGGTTCGAGCGTGACCGAGGCGCCGTCCTTGAGCAGGGCGATGGTGCGGCCGTGCTCGGCGACCGCGTCCCAGCCGAAGCGGGTAAGCCCCTGGAGCAGCGCCTCGATGCCGCGCTCGCCCTCGAACGACGGCGGCCGCAAATCATCGAGGCGGAAGCCGAACTTCTCGTGCTCGGTGCCGATGCGCCAGTCGCCGCGCGGCTTCCCGCCCGACGCGAGCACGTCCACCAGCTGGTCGCGATGGGTGATGGGCGGATCGCCGGCGTGGTTCGGATTCGACATGCGGATCGCTCTGGCTGGGGGCGCGACAGGCGGGAGTCCCGGCATTCGCGAGGCGGCACTATAGAACGCCGGAACCCCGGGCGGCATTCCGGCACTGGAACGCAGGCGCGCCACCGGTGCGCGCGATGCGGCGCGCGACTGCAGGAACCTCGAATAACCCGGAATTTGCTCGTCATTCCCGCGAAAGCGGGAATCCATGGACGTTGCTTTCAAAGGGCCAAGGTCCATGGATCCCCGCTTTCGCGGGGATGACGGGCTTTTCGGGAGTGGCATGCATACGAATTCATCGCGTTTCGCGTTGCCGCTGCCGCAGGCCCGCGGGTAGCCTGCGACACGCATCTAGCCGGAGGGAAGACGGATGACGCGATTCACGCTACTGCTGTGCCTGCTGCTGTCCGCGAACCTGCCGGCGCAGGCCGCGACGGTCTCGCGGGTCGAGCCGGAGAACTGGTGGATCGGCATGAAGCACCGCCAGGTCGAACTGCTGGTGCATGGCGACGGCATCGCGGCGCTGTCGCCGCGCCTGTCGCATCCGGGCGTGCGCATCGTCGACGTGCAGGCGACGGAGAACCCGAACTACCTGTTCGTGACCGTGGACATCGGCGAGGACGCGGCGCCCGGCACGTTCGACCTCGAACTCCTCGACGGCGATACCGTCGCCGCGAGGCATCCCTGGCGCATCGACGCGCGCGAGCCGGCGCCGCCGCGCGGCTTCGACGCTTCGGACGCGATCTACCTGGTCACGCCCGACCGCTTCGCCAACGGCGATCCCGGCAACGACATCGTCGCCGGCCTGAAGGAAGCCGCGGACCGCGCCAACCCGAATGGCCGCCACGGCGGCGACATCGCCGGCCTGCGCGCGCACCTCGACTACATCGCCGGCCTCGGTTTCACCCGGCTGTGGCCGACGCCGCTGCTGGCCAACGACCAGCCCGGCTACTCCTACCACGGCTACGCGATCACCGACCTGTACCGGATCGACCCGCGCTTCGGCAGCAACGACGACTACGTGGCGCTGGCGCGCGAGGCGCGCGCCCACGGCATCGGCCTGATCATGGACGTAGTGCTCAACCACATCGGCTCGGAGCACTGGTGGATGCACGACCTGCCGAGCCGCGACTGGATCAATCACGGCGGCCGGTTCGCGCCCAACAACCATCGCCGCACCACGATCCAGGACCCGCACGCCGCACCCGGCGACCGCGCCGGCTTCACCGACGGCTGGTTCGTCGAGTCGATGCCCGACCTCAACCAGCGCAACCCGCACCTGGCGCGCTACCTGATCCAGAACACGCTGTGGTGGATCGAGTCCGCCGGCCTGGCCGGCATCCGCGAGGACACCTTCGGCTACGCCGACGCCGACTTCCTGAGCGCCTGGGCGAAGGCGGTGATGGACGAGTACCCGGACTTCGCGATGGTCGGCGAGGAGTGGAGCGCGAACCCGGCGATCGTCGCGCACTGGCAGCGCGGCAAGGCCAACGCCAGCGGCCACGTGCCGCACATGACCAGCATGATGGATTTCCCGGTGCACATCGCGCTGCGCGACGCGCTGCTGCGGCCGAAGGTGTGGGAGGGCGACTGGACGCCGCTGTACGAGGCGCTGGCCAACGACTTCCTCTATCCGGACCCGGACGCGCTGGTGGTGTTCGCCGAGAACCACGACAGCTCGCGCCTGCTCGCCCACCTCGACGGCGACATCCATCTGTGGAAGCTGGGCATGGCCTACGTCGCCACCACCCGCGGCCTGCCGCAGTTCTACTACGGCTCGGAAGTGCTGCTGCGCGGGCCGCGCGAGCGCAACGACGGCGAGCTTCGCGCCGACATGCCCGGCGGCTGGGCGGGCGATGCCGCCAACGCCTTCACCGGCGAAGGGCTGTCCGCGCAGCAGCGCGACGCACAGGACTTCGTGCGCAGGCTGTTCAACTGGCGCAAGGACACGCCGACGATGCACGTCGGCAAGCTGCGCCACTACGCGCCGGTCGACGGCGTCTACGTGTACTTCCGCCTTGATGGCGACAAGGCGGTGATGATCGCGCTCAACCGCAACGACGAGGACACGGCACTGCGGCTGGATCGCTTTGCCGATTCCCTGGGCCGCGCCCGCGCCGGCACGGATGCGCTGACCGGCCGCCGCGTGGCGCTCGGCGACACGCTGCTGCTGCCGGCGAAGACGCCGCTGATCCTCGAGCTCGACACGGCCCCGTAAGAGCAACGGTCTGCTCCTTCCCCCGCTTGCGGGGGAAGGTTGGGATGGGGGTGCGAGGCGCGCAGCGCCGAGTTTTCACCGCGAAGAGCGCCCCCACCCCAACCCTCCTCCGCAAGCGGGGGAGGGAGCCTGCCGTAGGAGCGCCTTCAGGGCGTGACCACGGCACCAGCCATGCATCGCCGCGCGTTCGGTCGCGGCTGAAGCCGCTCCTACAGGCAACGCGCGCTCCCGCGGAATTGCGGACGTTTCGCATTCCGCCCCATCGCGACCGGCTGCGCCAGAATACGGCCGCCGCCCTTCGCAAGCGCCCCGCCGATGACCAGCCGCCATCCCGAGCGCCACCGCAGCCACCGCGTCGGCTGGCTGCGCGCGGCCGTGCTCGGCGCCAACGACGGCATCGTCTCGGTCGCGGGACTCGTCGTCGGCGTGGCCGCATCGGGCGCCAGCCACCAGGCGGTGCTGGTCGCGGGCATCGCCGGTACCGTGGCCGGCGCCATGTCGATGGCCGCGGGCGAGTACGTCTCGGTGCAGTCGCAGGCCGATACCGAAGCCGCGGACCTCGCGGTCGAGCGCCGCGAACTGCACGAGGATCCCGAGGAGGAACTGGCCGAACTCGCCGCGATCTACCGCCGGCGCGGCCTCGAACCCGCGCTCGCCCACGCCGTCGCCGAGCAGCTGACTCGGCACGACGCGCTCGCCGCGCACGCGCGCGACGAACTCGGCATCACCGAGACGCTGCGCGCGCGGCCGCTGCAGGCGGCGCTGTCGTCGGCACTCGCGTTCTGCGTCGGCGCGGCGCTGCCGCTGCTGGCGGTGCTGCTGTCGTCGCACGCGCGGCTGCATTGGACGGTCACCGCGGCGACGCTGGCCGGCCTGCTGCTGTCGGGCGCGCTGGCGGCGAAGCTTGGCGGCGCGCCGATGCTGCGCGGTGCGCTGCGGGTCGGGTTCTGGGGCGCGGCGGCGATGGCGGCGGCAGGCCTGATCGGACAGCTGTTCGACGTCCAGGCCCATTGATCCGCCCACGTCTCCTGCAGGAGCGCCTTCAGGCGCGACCGGAGGTTCCCGAACCGGGCAAGCGATCGCGGCTGAAGCCGCTCCTACAAAAGAGGGGCCGGATCAGACGATCCGTAGAAGCATCCGATTGCCCTTCCGCGCGCCGGAGCAGATTCCCCGATGCGCCCCCGGGATGACGTCTATCCTTGCGGGACGCTACCGGCCTCGACCCGCCGGCCCGGCAGATCCAGCCAGCCTGCGACCACGCCGCGCAGTTCCTCCACGCCCGCCTTCGTCTCGCCCGAGAACGCCTGCACGCCGATGCTGTCGCCGTACGCCGCCGACAGCTGCCGCCGCACCGCCTGCACGGTGTTGCCGGCGGCGCCGCGCGAGAGCTTGTCGGCCTTGGTCAGCAGCGCGTGCGCCGGCAGGCCGCGGCGGGCGGCATAGCCGAGCATCTGCAGGTCGTAGTCCTTCAGCGGGTGGCGGATGTCCATCACCACCACCAGTCCGCGCAGCGCGGCGCGGCTCTGGAACCAGGCGTCGATGAAGGCCTGCCAGTGCTCGCGCAGCGCCAGCGGCACCTTGGCGTAGCCGTAGCCGGGCAGGTCGACGAGGAAGCGGTCCTCGTGCGGCGGCAGCTCGAAGTAGACCAGCTGCTGGGTGCGGCCCGGGGTCTTGGACACGCGGGCCAGCGCGTTCTGCTGGCACAGGGCGTTGAGCGCGCTGGACTTGCCGGCGTTGGAGCGGCCCGCGAACGCGACCTCGGCGCCGCCGTCGGCGGGCAGCTGCTTCGGGGTGTGGGCGGCCAGCAGGTAGCGGGCGCGCGCGAACGGATTCGACATCGGGATCCAGGGGCACGGGGCCGGCATAGCTTCGCACGGGGGGCGTCGGCGCGCCGGGCGCAGGCGCCTTTGCCGCCCCGTCGTCCCCGGTCCGCCCAGACGCGGTTTGACCGTCCCGGTGGCCCCCCGCGATAATCCCGGGCCTTGCGGCCGCGCGGAGGCGTCCGCCGCATTCACGTTATTCGGAGCCCAGCCATGCGCCACGCTCGCGCCTACGGTCTTGCCGGTCTCGTCGCCCTCGTGGCCGGCACCGTCGCGTTCGCCCAGTCCACCGTCGAACCGCTGCCGGACAATCCGCCGGTCGAGGTCGCGCCGCTGGACGCGAGCGCGATCGCCGCGCTGACCAAGACCCAGGCCGGCGACGCCGAGCGCGGCGCGACCCTGGCCGGCACCTGCGCCGCCTGCCACGGCCTCGACGGCAACCCGCCCGAGGGCCTGCCCTATCCGCGCATTGCCGGCCAGGGCGAGCGCTACATCGCCCACCAGCTGGCGCTGTTCAAGAGCGGCGAGCGCAACACCGGGCTGGCGCCGGCGATGATCCCGTTCGCCACCCCGCTCAGCGCGCAGGACATGCGCGACCTCGGCGCCTACTTCGCCACCCAGACGGCGGCGGCCGGCATCGCCGACGACACCGTGCTCGAGGACGGTCCGTACAAGGGCCTGAAGTTCTACGAGATCGGCCAGCAGCTCTACCGCGCCGGCGACGCCAGCCGCGGCCTGCCGGCCTGCATGGCCTGCCACGGCCCCGCCGGCGCCGGCAACCCGGGCCCGGCCTATCCGTCGCTGGCCGGCCAGGAGGCCGCCTACGTCGACCGCCGCCTGCAGGAGTACCGCGCGGGCACCACCAGCCAGCAGGACCGGCACCTGTTCGACATCATGGCCCAGGTCGCCGCGCCGCTGACCGACCAGGAAATCCAGTCGCTGGCCAGCTACCTGCAGGGCCTGCACGAGCGTCCGGACGCCGCCACCCTGGCCGCGATCGAGTCCGCCGCCCCCGCCGCTCCCGCACCGGCCGCTGCGCCGGCGGCCGGGGAAGCGCCGGCCGAGGCCGCCGAACCGGCGCCCGCCGGGGACGACGCGCAGGGCTCGTGAATCCCGCAACGCCTTCCCTCGGGCCGGCGCGCCGCGGCCGGTCCGCGCCGCGCCCGGATGCGTCCTTTCCGATGATCCGCCGCCTGCTCGCCCTGGGCCTGCTGCTCCTGCTGCCGCTGTCCGCGGCCGCGCAACAGCCGGCGCCGGTGGAAGGCAGGGACTACGTGCGCATCGAGGGCGGGCAGCGCTGGAAGCCCGAGCCGGGCACGGTCGAGGTCGTCGAGATCTTCGCCTACAGCTGCGGCCACTGCGACCAGTTCCGGCCGATGCTCGACGCCTGGAAGCGCACCGCCGGCAAGGACGTGCGCGTGCACTACCTGCCGGCGGCGTACTCGCCCGACGACGCCTACGCCCGCGGCTACTTCGCGCTCGAGGCGCTGGGGCGCGTGGCGCAGGTGCACCCGCTGCTGTTCGACGCCATCCACCGCGAATACAGCCTGCCCGCGCGCGGGGCCTCGGGCGGCGAAATGGCGGGCTTCCTCGCCGCGCAGGGCCTGGATGCGGCGAAGGTCCACGCCGCGATGGCCTCGCCGGCGACTGACGAAAAGATGAACGCGGCGCGCGAATTCGCCGTCCGCAGCGGGCTCCAGGGCACGCCGACCCTCATCATCAACGGCAAGTACCGCGTGCTCGGGCGGACGCTGGGCGACAGCCTGCGCATCGCCGACGGCCTGATCGCGATGGAACGCGCAGTTTCGCGCTGACCCACCGCGGCCCCACGGCCGGCCTTGTACGCTTGACGCCTGTCAACCACGTTCCCGGAACCCCGCCGATGAAGCTTCGCGACCTCTCCCGCCTCGCCCTCGTTCCCGCCGCGCTGGCGCTGCTGCTGGCCGCCTGCCAGCAGCAGGCGCCGGTCGAGGAAGCCGCCGCCGCGCCGGTCGCCGAAGCCGCCGCGCCCGCGCCCGCGGAAGCCATCGCCGACGAGCCCGCGCTCGACCCGAACGCGGCGCCCGCGCCTGCCGACGCCGATGCTGACGTCGTTGCCGAGGCCCCGGCCCCCGCCGACACCCCGGCCCCGGCGGCCGAGCCCGCGGCGCCGGCCGTCACCTTCGCGACCCAGGGCGAGCACTACGACCCGATCCCCGGTGGCCAGCCGTTCGAGCCGCTCGCGGGCAAGATCGAGGTGGTGGAAGTGTTCAACTACGTCTGCCCGGCCTGCGCGATGTTCGAACCCCTGGTCAGCGCCTGGAAGGCGCGGCTGCCGGCCGACGTGCGCTTTACCTACGTGCCCGCGCCGTTCGGCGGCAACTGGGATCCCTACGTGCGCGCCTACTACACCGCCGAGGCGATGGGCATCGCCGGCAAGGCGCACGACGGCGTGTTCAAGGCGATCCACGTCGACCGCAGCCTCAAGGGCGAGCGCGGCACCGATTCGCCGGCCGACATCGCGAAGGTGTACGCCCAGTTCGGCGCCGACCCGGCGCAGTTCGCCAGCACCATGGCCAGCTTCACGGTCAACGCCAAGTTCGGCCGCGCCAAGCAGTACATCGCCGCGCAGGGCGCGAACTCGACGCCGACGTTGATCGTCAACGGCCGCTACCGCATCAAGGGCCGCAGCTGGGAAGAACTGCTGCAGAACACCGACCGCGTCATCGCCCAGGTGCGCGCCGGCGGCTGAGTCCCGCACGTCCACACGCGCATGTCGACGCAACGGCTGAAGCTGCTCAGCGCGAACATCCAGGCAGGCTCCAGCACCCGGCGCTACAGCGACTACGCCACGCGCAGCTGGTCGCACGTGCTGCCCGCGGGCGGCAAGCGCACGTCGCTGGACGCGATCGCGCAGCTCGCGGGCGAGCACGACATCGTCGGCCTGCAGGAAAGCGACCCGGGCAGCTGGCGCTCGGGCTTCACCAACCAGACCCACTACCTGGCCGAGCGCGCCGGCTTCGACTACTGGAGCCACCAGCCCAACCGGCGCGTGGGCAGCCTCGCCTCCAGCGCCAACGGGCTGCTGAGCCGGCTGGAGCCGGTGGAGGTGGCCGACCATCCGCTGCCCGGCCGCATCAGCGGCCGCGGCGTGCTGCTGGGCCACTTCGGCACCGGCACCGAAGGCCTGACCGTCGCCGTCGCCCACCTGTCGCTGGGCGCGCAGTCGCGCAAGCTGCAGCTCGACTTCATCGCCGAACTGCTGCAGGACTTCCCGAACGCGGTGCTGATGGGCGACTTCAACTGCGTGGTCGACCGCCCCGAGATGGCGCACCTGTTCCGCAGCACGCGGCTGCAGCCGCCGGCCTGCGCCGTGCACACCTTTCCCAGCTGGAAACCACAGCGCGCGATCGACCACATCCTGGTCACCGACACCCTGCACTGCGACGGCATGCGCGCGGTGCCGGCGGCGTTCTCCGACCACCTCGCGCTGTCGGTGAGCCTGGAGGTGCCGGAGGCGGCGCTGCAGCGGTGAGGCGCTGCGGGTATCCGGTGTCCCCGGCCCTGTCATTCCGAGCGCAGCGAGGAATCTGCTTCCATCATGTTTCCTGCGCGCTGAAAGCAGATTCCTCGCTGCGCTCGGAATGACAATCCGTCGCCGCCTGCGGCAGGCGGCGATTCGCGCCGCCCGCCGCCGCTTCCGTCAGCGGGCACTCAGAACCCGAACCCCACCCGCGCGTACCAGAACGGGCCCGGCAGGTCGTAGGTCGAGGCGTCGTAGCCGTTGAGCGTGCAGCTCAGGCAGATCGGCGGATCCTTGCCGAACACGTTGTTGACGCCGAGCGTGACGCGGAAGTCCTTCATCCACGCGTCGCTGCCCCACGACAGCTGCACGTCGTGGTACGTCGTCGCGCCGAGGTGGTTGAGGTCGCCGTCGCTGTCGTCGCAGATGTCGAAGCCGTTGGCGCCGCCGCAGGACTCGCGCAGGCCGTCGATGTAGCGCGCGCTCCACGCCGCCGACCAGCCACCGTGGCTCCAGTTCGCCGACAGCGTGGAGGTGCGGTCCGGGATCGCGCTGTTGTTGATCTCCACGCCCGGCGCGCGCGGCTCGGCCTGGCCGGCCTCGTTGACCAGTTCGTACTTCGTCACCCAGGTGGTCTTCCACGCGAACGCGAGCCGGCCCCAGGCCTGTTCGGGAAGCCGCCAGTCGAGGTTGAAATCCCAGCCGTCGGTGCGGATCGTGCCGACGTTGCCGAGGATGTTGTCGAAGCGGACGATCTGGCCGCGCTCGTTGCGCTCGTAGAAGCCGCACGACACCGGGTCGCGGGTGGAGATGCAGCGCTGCAGGATGGTCTGCGCGTCCAGCGCCTGGATCGCGCCGTCGACGGTGTGGCGGTAGAAGGTCACGCCGAGGTCGAGGCGGTCGGACCACGACGCGGCGTCGGCGAACGACGGGCTCCACACCGCGCCCAGCATCAGGCTGCGGCTGGTTTCCGGCTGCAGGTCGATGTTGCCCGAGGTGACTACCGAGATCTGCGGGTTCGCCTGCTCGTAGCCCGGCGGCACGCCGTCGGCGACGCACTCCGGCGTGGTCGATGCGGCGTTGTTGCAGGGATCGACCAGGGTCGCGTCGAAGCGGCTCAGGGTGCCGTACAGCTCGCCGATCGAGGGCGCGCGGAAGCCTTCGGCGAACGAGCCGCGGAGCAGGAACTCGTCGGCGACCTGCCAGCGCAGGCCGATCTTGCCGGTGCTGGTGCCGCCGAAGTTGGAGTACTCCGAATAGCGGCCGGCGACGCTGAGGTCGAGGCTCTTGCCGAGCCAGCCGTCCTTCATCAGCGGCACGTAGAACTCGAGGTAGGCCTCGTTGACGTCGTACTCGCCGCTGGTCGGGCCCGACGGCACGCCGTTGTATTCGCCGGCCACGGTCAGCGCGTCGGGCTGGTACTCACCCTCGTACTTGCGGTACTCGTAGCCGGTCGCGAAGGAGATCGCGCCGGCCCAGCCTTCGAACAGGTCGCCGGTGAGGTTGGCCGAGACCAGGCTCAGCGTGTTGCGGCTGCGGTCATGCACCACCGGCTGGATCCACGCCAGCATGTCCGGCGTGATCGTGCCGGGGCCGCCGAACAGGTTGAGCGGCACGCAGCCGCTGATCGCGGCGCAGGCGGCGGGATCGCCGAGCGCCTCGTTGATGCGGCGGATGTTGTAGCTGCCGTAATTGGTCTGGTCGGCCTTGCTCTCGCTGCGCATCACGTTGACGTCCCAGCTCCACGGCTTCCCGGCGACGTCGAACACGCCGTTGAGGCCGGCCGAGGCGTACCACGTCTTCACTTCCTGCTCGAAGCGCCGCGGCCCGCCCTCGACCGGGCGGCGGCCGAGCAGGAACAGGTTGGCGTCCTCGCCGACCGTGGTCAGGTCGAAGCCCATCGGGTTGTACGGGTTCAGCGCGGAGATGACCAGGGTGCGCTCGGCCCAGTCGTTGTAGACGCCGGCATCGGTGCCGAGGAAGAACGGTTCGGGCGCGGCCTGGTTGGCGGACTCGCGCTCGTTGTAGAGCACGCGCACGTAGCCGGCGAAGGTCGGGGTGAAGTCGAACTGCACCTGGCCGAACACCGACTTGCGCTCGGAGGGCGTCAGCAGCAGGTTGTAGGGCGCGAAGTTGAAGCGGTCGGCCGTGGTGAAGCAGTGGAAGCCGTCGGTGCGGTCGCAGCCGGTCTGGGTGGGGTCGAACGCGGGATCGGTGTCGCCTGTGTTCGGCGTGATGTTGTGGACCACGCCGGTATTGGGATCCTGGAACACGAAGCGGCCGTTGGGCGTCGCCGAACTGCCGTTCGCCAGCCCGGTCCCGGGCACCGGCACGCCGGCCGGGCCGTACTCGAGCGACGAGATCTCCTTCTGCTTGAAGTACGACGCGCCGACGAACCAGCGCGCGCGCTCACTGCTGCCGCCCCAGCCGAGGTCGGCGCCCCAGGTCTCGCCGCCTTTCAGGTCGCCGAAGTCGCCGTAGTGCAGCTGTACGCTGGCGCCGTCGACGTCCTTGCGGGTGATGATGTTGACCACGCCGGCGATCGCGTCGGAGCCGTAGATCGACGAGGCGCCGTCCTCCAGCACCTCGATGCGCTCGATGATCGACAGCGGGATGGTGTTGAGGTCGACCGACGAGCCCACGCCCGAGGCCGAGGACTCGTTGACCCAGCGGATGCCGTCGACCAGCACCAGCACGCGCTTGGCGCCGAGGTGGCGCAGGTCGACCGTCGCCGCGCCGGCGCCGACGCCGCCGCCGTCGGGCGGGAAGCCGAAGTTGCCCGAGGAGTTGAACTTGGTGTTGAGCGCGGCGCCGCTGGCGGTGAGGTTCTGCACCACCTCGGCGACCGAGGTGAAGCCGCTGCGGTCGATGTCCTCGCGGGTCAGCACCTGCACCGGGACCTGGGTTTCGAGTTCGGCGCGCTTGATGCGCGAGCCGGTGACCTGGACGGTGTCGAGGGTCCGGGTCCCGGACGCGGCGTCGGCGGCCTCCTGCGCCACGGCGCACAGCGGAAGGGCGGTCAGGAGCAGGGACAGGCGGACGGCGGCGGCCAGCCGGTGGCGTTGGGGCGACATCGATCTTTCTCCTCAAGGACAGGCAAATGGGAAGAACCGCAAGATCACGCGCCCCCTCGCGCGATCAGACGGTTGTAAACAAACCGTAAAAGTCCGCAAGCCACCGCGTGCCGGCTTGCGGATGCGGATCACAGTTCGAGGGCCAATGCCGGGAAAGCGTTCAGCCTTTCTTGACATCGCTGACCGGCCGGCCTGTACAGGCGCGCCGCCGCGCTTGGGCATAATGCGAACGATGCCGACGCAACCGAACCTGTTCGACTCCGGGCCGCAGTCCAGCGGCGACGGCGTGCCTTCCGGCGAACCGCCCGCCCCCCAGGCCGCCGACCCGGGATTCGGCCCGCCGCCGCCGCGCGTGGCGGCGATGCGCAGCGGGCGGCCGTGGTGGGCGCGCCTGCTGGGCTGGGTGCTCAAGCCGTGGATCACGCTCAAGATCGAGCCGCAGACGCCGGTGGAGCTGGTCGATCCGCGCCCGGTCTGCTACGTGCTCGAGGACTACGGCCTGTCCAACGCGCTGATCCTCGACCGCGCCTGCCGCGAGACCGGCATGCCCGGCCCGCTGCGGCCGCTGCCGGGCGACCCGCTCGGGCGCAAGCGCGCCTACGTGGCGCTGTCGCGGCGCAACGCCGGCGGCGCGCTGGCGCTGGCCACCGGCCAGGCGCCGCCGAAGAAGACCCATTCCGAATCGCTGGCGCGGCTGCTCGACGCGCATCGCGCCGATCCCGCGCTCGACGTGCAGCTGGTGCCGGTGTCGATCTTCGTCGGTCGTTCGCCGGACAAGGCCAGCGGCTGGTTCTCGGTGCTGTTCTCGGAGAACTGGGCCCTGGTCGGCCGCTTCCGCCGGCTGCTGTCGATCCTGCTCAACGGCCGCGACACCCTGGTCCAGTTCGCCGCGCCGGTGAGCATCCGCGACCTGCTCGCCGAGGACCTGCCGCCCGAGCGCACGGTGCGCAAGCTCTCGCGCCTGCTGCGCACCCATTTCAACCGCCTGCGCGAAGCGATCATCGGCCCCGACCTGTCGACGCGCCGCCTGCTGATCGACAAGGTGCTGGCCTCGCAGCCGGTCAAGGACGCCATCGCCGACCAGGCGCGCCGCGACAGCAGCTCGCCCGAGGACGCGTGGAAGAAGGCGCATGCGATGGCCTACGAGATCGCGGCCGACTATTCGCACCCGGTGGTGCGCTCGGCCTCGTTCCTGCTGACCTCGGTGTGGAACCGCATCTACCGCGGCGTGCTGGTGCACCACCTCGACGGCCTCAAGGCCGTCGCCCCGGGCAACGAGATCGTCTACGTGCCCAGCCATCGCAGCCACATGGACTACCTGCTGCTGAGCTACCTGCTCTACACCAAGGGCATCGTGCCGCCGCACATCGTCGCCGGCATCAACCTCAACCTGCCGGTGATCGGCCCGCTGCTGCGCCGCGGCGGCGCGTTCTTCATCCGCCGCTCGATCCGCGGCTCGGCGCTGTACTCGGCGGTACTGGCCGAGTACGTGGCGCAGCTGATCGCCGGCGGCTACTCGATCGAATACTTCGTCGAGGGCGGACGCTCGCGCACCGGGCGGCTGCTGCAGCCCAAGGGCGGCATGATCGCGATGACCCTGCGCGCCTACCTGCGGCAGCCATCCCGCCCGGTGCTGTTCCAGCCGGTCTACATCGGCTACGAGAAGCTGATGGAGGGCAACAGCTATCTCGACGAGCTGTCCGGCAAGCCCAAGGAGAAGGAGTCGATCTGGGCGCTGCTCTGGGGCATCCCCAAGGTGCTGCGGCAGAACTACGGCCAGGTGGTGGTGAACTTCGGCGAGCCGATCCCGCTGGCCGACCTGCTCGCCGAACACGCCACCGACTGGGACGGCAAGCCGCTCGACGACGAGGACAAGCCGGACTGGCTGTCGCACACCGTCGACGCCGCCGCGCAGCGCATCCAGGTCAACATCAACCGCGCCGCCGACGTCAACCCGATCAACCTGCTGGCGCTGGCCCTGCTGTCCACGCCCAAGCACGCGATGGGCGAGGCCGACCTGCTGGCGCAGATCGCGCTGTCGAAGACGCTGCTGGCCGACGTGCCGTTCTCCGAGCGGATCACGGTGACGCCGCACTCGCCGCGCGAGATCGTCGCCCACGGCGAGGAGATCGGCGTGCTGCGCCGGGTGGCGCATCCGCTGGGCGACGTGTTCAACGTCGGCGACGACGACGCGGTGCTGCTGAGCTACTTCCGCAACAACGTCGTGCACCTGTTCACCGCCTCGGCGTGGATCGCCTGCTGCTTCCTGCACAACCGGCGGATGTCGCGCAACAACCTGCTGCGCATCGGCCGCGCGGTATATCCGTTCCTGCAGGGCGAGCTGTTCCTGCCCTGGGACGAGGACGGCTTCGCCGACCGCATCGACCGCACCGTCGAGGTCTTCGTGCGCGAGGGCCTGCTCGAGCGCGTGAGCGAGGACGACGGCGGCATCCTCGCGCGCAACGCGGGGCAATCCGACGAGGTGTTCCGCCTGCGCGCGCTCGGCCATCCGCTGCAGCAGGCGTTCGAGCGCTACTACATCGCGATCTCGGTGCTGGCCAAGAACGGCCCCGGCACGCTCGGCGCCGGCGAACTCGAAAGCCTGTGCCAGCTCGCCGCGCAGCGCCTGAGCCTGCTGTACGCGCCGGCCGCGCCCGAGTTCTTCGACAAGAGCCTGTTCCGCGGCTTCATCCAGAAGCTGCGCGAGCTGGAGCTGGTCAAGCTCGACCAGAACAGCAAGCTGGTGTTCGACCAGCGGCTGGAATCCTGGGCCAAGGATGCCAAGGTGATCCTCGGCCGGGAACTGCGGCACACCATCGAGAAGGTCAGCCCCGAAGCGGCGAAGCCGGACCCGGAGCCCGCCAACGAATAGGGCGGGCCTCGGCCCGCCGATGGGGCGGTTCCTCCATCCGGCGCGATGGCGATGGGATCGTTCCTCCGCCAAATGGTGATGGCGGTGGATTGGGGCGATGGCGGGCCGAGGTCCGCCCTATGCGGGCTCGTCCGGGATCAGCGCGCTTTCCAGCCGGGCGATCATGTCCTTGAGCTGCAGCTTGCGCTTCTTCATGCGCTTGATCGCGAGGTCGTCGTGGGTGGGGTCGCCCTGCAGCTTCGCGATGGCGGCGTCGAGGTCGCGATGCTCCTGCCGCAGGTCGGCCAGCTTGCGTGAGGTCTCGGCGGGATCGGCGGGCTGCATCGCCCTGCCAGCTTACACGCCCGCGCGACGGTCGTGGATGGCCGGCGAGGTCCGGGGCGGCACAATGCCGCCGCGCGCAGGTGCGGCGCGCACAAGGGAAGGTGGGCACCCTGGAAAGGTTGCTGGCCTGCAGGAACGCCTTCAGGCGCGATGCTCTTTCGCGGATTCCCGCATCGTGACGAAAAGCATCGCGCCTGAAGGCGCTCCTGCACGGCGGCGGGACATGGCGGCCGGATCAGGCCGCCATGTCGAGCACGATGCGGCCTTCGATCTCGCCGCGCTGCATGCGCGCGAAGATCTCGTTGATGTTCTCCAGCCGGTCCGCGGCGACGGTTGCCCTGACCTTGCCCTGGGCGGCGAACTCCAGCGATTCCTGCAGGTCGAGCCGGGTGCCGACGATCGAGCCGCGCACGGTGATGCCGTTGAGCACCATGCCGAAGATGTCGAGCGGGAAACTGCCCGGCGGCAGGCCGACCAGCGACATCGTCCCGCCCCGGCGCAGCATGCCGATCGCCTGTTCGAAGGCCTTGGGCGACACCGCCGTGACCAGCGCGCCGTGGGCGCCGCCGATCTCCTGCTTCAGGAACGCGGCCGGATCGGTGTCGCGCGCGTTGACGGTGACGCCGGCGCCGAGGCGTTCGGCCAGCCGCAGCTTGGCGTCGTCCACGTCCACAGCGGCCACGTTCAGGCCCATCGCCTTCGCGTACTGCACCGCCATGTGGCCGAGGCCGCCGATGCCCGAGACCACCACCCAGTCCCCGGGCCGGGCATCGGTGACCTTCAGGCCCTTGTAGACGGTGACGCCCGCGCACAGCACCGGCGCGATCTCGACGAAGCCGATGTCCCGGGGCAGGAGGCCGACGTAGCCGGCGTCGGCCAGCACGTACTGGGCGAAGCCGCCGTTGACCGAGTAGCCGGTGTTGCGCTGCGACTCGCACAGCGTCTCCCAGCCGCCGAGGCAGTGCGTGCAGTGGCCGCAGGCCGAGTACAGCCAGGGCACGCCGACGCGGTCGCCCTCCTTCACGTGGGACACGCCCGCGCCGACCGCGACGACGTGGCCCACGCCCTCGTGGCCGGGGATGAACGGCGGGGCGGGTTTCACCGGCCAGTCGCCCTGCGCCGCGTGCAGGTCGGTGTGGCAGACGCCGCAGGCCTCCACCTTCACCAGGAGCTCGCCGGCGCCGGGCCGAGGCACCTCGACCTCCTCGATCGCCAGCGGCCTGTCGAACGCGCGCACCACCGCGGCCTTCATCGTCCTGTCCATCTGGCTCTCCTGTGGGGTCGTGGGGGAGGTTGCCAGTTTCCGCCGACGCCCGATTCCGCGCATTGACCTCGATCAAAACGGCGTGGACGCGGCGAGGGACGGCGATTCCGGCGCCGGCCCGGCCCATCCCGGTAAAATCGGCGCATGAGCACCGTCCTGCCCCTGCCGACGCCCGTGCTGCGCAACGCCGACCGGCGCGGCGCGCGCGAGGCCGACAAGCTGGCCAAGCGCCTGCGCCACCAGGTCGGCAAGGCGATCGCCGACTTCGGCATGATCGAGGACGGCGACAAGGTCATGGTCTGCCTGTCCGGCGGCAAGGACAGCTACACAATGCTCGACGTCCTGCTGCAGCTGCAGAAGAAGGCGCCGGTGTCGTTCTCGATCACCGCGGTCAACCTCGACCAGAAGCAGCCCGGCTTCCCCGAGCACGTGCTGCCGGACTACTTGCGCGCGCTCGGCGTCGACTTCCACATCATCGAGCAGGACACCTACTCGGTGGTCACGCGCGTGGTGCCGGAAGGCAAGACCATGTGCTCGCTGTGCTCGCGCCTGCGCCGCGGCGCGCTGTACACCTGGGCCGAACAGCATGGCTTCACCAAGATCGCGCTCGGCCACCATCGCGACGACCTGGTCGCCACCTTCTTCCTCAACCTGTTCTTCCACGCCAAGCTGTCGGGCATGCCGCCGAAGCTGCTGTCGGACGACGGCAGGCATGTCGTCATCCGCCCGCTGGCCTACGTGCGCGAGGCCGACATCGCCGCCTATGCCGAGGCGAAGCGGTTCCCGATCATTCCCTGCAACCTCTGCGGCTCGCAGGAGAACCTGCAGCGCAAGCAGGTCGGACTGATGATGCAACAGTGGGAGCGCGAGTCGCCGGGCCGCATCGAAACCATCGCCCGGGCGCTGGGCGACATCCGGCCCTCGCAGCTGTCCGACCCGAAGCTGTTCGACTTCCTCTCGCTCGGCCACCGCGACGGCGCCGCCCGGGCCGACGCGCACGCCTGGCTGGCCGGCGAGCCGCATGCGGCGCCGGCGCCCGGCAACGACAGCGACGCCTGACGTGCCTGCCCCCTCCAGTCGTCATCCCGGCGAAAGCCGGGATCCATTGGCATTTTGTCGTTGTCGCCAACGTCAAGATGGATCCCGGCTTTCGCCGGGATGACGACCAGGGTGACTGCGCCTCCCACCCTTTCCGAATCACCAATCACCAATCCCCCAATCACGGCCCCTCGATGTTCTTCAGAAACCTCACCCTCTTCCGCTTCCCCTCCACCCTCGACTTCTCGAAGCTCGACGACCTCCTCGCCGACCATCCGCTCAAGCCCGTCGGCGCGCTGGAGCTCTCCTCGCGCGGCTTCGTGTCGCCTTTTGGCCGATCAGAAGCAGGCCGCGAGGGCGAGGCGCTGTCGCACCGTATCGGCGACGCGATCTGGCTGACCGTCGGCGGCGAGGACCGGTTGCTGCCCTCGGCCGTGGTCAACGACCTGCTGGCCAAGAAGCTGGCCGAGATGGAGGAGAAGGAAGGCCGCAAACCCGGTGGACGCATGCGCAAGCGCATGAAGGACGACCTCGTCCACGAACTGCTGCCGCGCGCCTTCGTGCGTCCCTCGCGCACCGATGCCCTGATCGACCTCGAGCACGGCGTCTGCGCGGTCGACACCTCCAGCCGCAAGAACGGCGAGGCGGTGGTGTCGGAGATCCGCCACGCCCTGGGCAGCTTCCCCGCGCTGCCGCTCAACGCCGAGGTCGCGCCGCGCAGCGTGCTGACCGGCTGGATCGCGGGCGAGCCGCTGCCCGAGGGCCTCACGCTCGGCGAGGAATGCGAGCTGAAGGATCCGGCCGAGCACGGTGCGGTGGTGAAGTGCCAGCGGCAGGAGCTGCAGAGCGACGAGATCGGCAAGCACCTCGAATCGGGCAAGCAGGTCACGCGGCTGGCGCTCAACCTCGACGACCACGTCTCGTTCGTGCTCGGCGAGGACCTGGTGGTGCGCAAGTTCAAGCTGCTCGACGGCGCCGTGGACCAGCTCGAATCGAGCGAGCGCGAGGACGTGCGCGCCGAACTCGACGCCCGCTTCGCGCTGATGAGCGCCGAGTTCCGGCGCCTGTTCACGGTGCTCGAGCCCGCGCTGAAGCTGTCGAAGGCCGACGCCTGACCGCCTGCAGGAGCGCGGCAACCGGCAACGGTCAGAGCATTCTCGTTCCAGGGGCTTGCGTTCTCGTCGTCCCCGCGAAGGCGGGGACCCAGTGTCTTTGGTTGTTGATCCAGGAGGCAAAGACGCTGGGTTCCCGCCTTCGCGGGAATGACGGAATGTATGCGTTCGCGCCAGAAACGCTCTAGCATTGCACGCATGCTTTCGCTGTTCCGACTGTCGCCGCCCGCGCCGAAGGCCTCGTCCCGGCTGCAGCGCGACTCGATCCCGTTCGTGCTCGGCGATGGCCGCCGCATCGACGTGCTGCGCGTGCGCGATCCGCGCGCGCGGCGGATCAAGCTCAGCGTCGGCGAGCGCGGCGCACGCCTGACCCTGCCGCTGCGCGCGAGCCTGGTTTCGGGCGAACGCTTCCTGCACGAGCATCGCGACTGGCTCGCCGAACAGCTGTCGGCCCTGGGCGAGCACCTCGCCCCGCTGGTGCGCGGCGAGCCGGCGAGCCTGCCGCTGCGCGACGCGCTGCTGCCGGTCGACTGGAGCGACGGCCGCTTCGCGCGCGCGCGCCTCGACGACGGACGCATCGTGCTGCAGTCGCCGGCGCAGGCCGGCCCGGCCGCGATCGCGCGCGCGCTGCGCGACTTCTACGAGGCGCAGGCGCGCGCCGACGTCGGCCGCTGGCTGCCCGGCTACCTGCCCGGCCTGCCGCGGCCGCCCTCGCGCATCCGGCTGCGGGTGCTGTCCTCGCAGTGGGGCTCGCTGGCGCCCGACGGCACGCTGACGCTGGACCTGTCGCTGGTGCTCGGCCGCCCCTCGGCGTTCGAGTACGTGCTGGTGCACGAACTGTGCCACCTGGTCCATGCCGACCATTCGCGCGCGTTCTGGCGCGAGGTCGAGGCGCGCTTCCCCGCCTGGCGCGAGGAGCGCAGCTATTTCCACGCCGAAGGCCGGCGGCTCAAGGCCTCGCTGCACGCCCTGCTCGGCTGAGGACTGGCCGGCGCCCGCGACCTGTCCGCCTGGCCGCACGGTCCGCGTTATCCGCCATAACCCTCGAAAGCCCGCCCAACCACGCACCTGGGGGTGCGATGAACGGTCTCCCGAACACTGCCGCGTGCCTGTGCGTGGCCGTCCTGGCCCTGTCGCCGCTGCTGGGCGGCTGCCAGCGCGCCGGCAATCCGATCGCCGAAGCCGCGATCCAGCGCGCCACCGAGCACCAGGGCGGGACCGCGCAGGACACGGGACAGCACGCAGCGCGCGGCGATGGCCGGGCGTCGCCGCAGTCGCGGGAATCGCTGACGCTGCCGGAGGGCTTCCCGGAAGACGTCTACCTGCCGCGCGCCTACGCGGTGAACAGCGTGATGGACCTGCAGGACGTCAGCGTGCTCAGCCTCCGCGCGCCGGGCAAGGTCGCCTCGCTGTATTCCGACGCGCGCGATGCGATGCGCACGCAGGGGTGGAAACAGACGCTGGCCGCGCAGCATTCGGTCGACACCGCGATGCTGGCGTTCGAGAAGGACAGCGACGCCGGCCGGCGCAGCGCGACGCTGTCGTTCAACCGCAACAACGGCGACGAGCACGTGATCGTCGGCGTGCAGCTGCGCGCGCTGCAGTCGCAATAGGTCGGGGCTCCGCGTCGGCCGCATGGAATTCGTAGGTCGGGGCTACGCCCCCGACGCCTGCGTATCGCGGGGGGCAAGACGTCGGCCGCGTAGGGGCCGACCTACGCCATCCCATACTCTTGACCGCGAAAGGACCTCAATCGCGCCGCGACAGGAAATCCCCGATCGCCGCCGCCACCTCGGCCGGCCGCTCCATGTGCAGGTGGTGGCCGCCCGGCAGCACGATCAGTTCGCCGCGCGGCAGCAGCGCGGCGCGTTCGCTGCGTCGGGGTTCGGGCAGGTAGGGCTGCGGCGGGTCGGCGTGGATCACGCGGGTCGGGCATTCGATGCCGGCGATCAGGGCGCGCACCTGTTCCTCGGTCATGCGCACCAGCGTCGGCAGGGTCAGGCGCGGGTCGCTGCTCCATTCCCAGCCGGCGCGCGCGTCGTCGACCAGCACCTCGCGCACGCCGCGCTCGACCAGCAGCCGCGCCGAGGCCTCGCTCATCGCACCGATACGGGCCAGCGTCCGCGCGCGCACCGGGGCCTCGAGGTCGGTGAACACGCGCAGGCGCTTGCCCGGCAGGGCGCGTCCAACGGCGATCGCGTCGCGCAGGCGCGAGACCGTGTTCTCCGCCGCGTCCGCCAGCGCGCCGAGCGCCTCGATCGCCAGCAGCCGTTCGATCCGCTGCGGACACGCCGCCGCCAGCAGGCTGCCGATGCCCGCGCCCATCGAGTGCCCGAGCAGGGCGAAGCGCTCCCAGCCCAGCGCGTCGGCGACATCGAGCACGCAGTGCATCGCGCCGGCGAACGAGTAGTCGGTGCCCGGCGGCAGGTGCACGCTGCGGCCGTGGCCGGGCAGGTCGATCGCGACCAGCTCGATCCCGGGCAGGTGCGCGGCCAGCGGCACGAAGCTCGCGGCGTTGTCGAGCCAGCCGTGCAGCGCGAGCACCCGCGGCTGGCCCGCTTCGCCCTGGCGCAGGCCGTGGATGCGGCCGAGCGCGATGTCGAGGCTGAACTCGCGCATCACGCGCCCGCCACCGGCCAGGCCGCGAGTTCGCGCCGCGCCAGCGCGGCCAGCGCATCGGCGTGGGCGGGGGCGTCGTTGAGGCAGGGAATGTAGCGCAGCGCGCTGCCGCCGGCGTCGCGGAAGAAGCCCGCGTTCTGCAGCGCGATCTCCTCCAGCGTCTCCAGGCAGTCCGCGGCGAAGCCCGGGCAGACCACGTCGAGCGTGCGTACGCCCGCGGCGGCCAGCGCACGCACCGTCGCGTCGGTGGCCGGGCCGAGCCAGCGCTCGCGGCCAAAGCGCGACTGGTAGGCCAGCACGTAGTCCTCCGGCGCCAGCGCCAGCGCGCGCGCGATCTCGGCGACGCTGGCCTCGCACTGCGCCGCGTAGGGATCGCCGGCGTCGACCAGCCGCTGCGGCAGGCCGTGGAACGAGAACAGCAGGCGTTCGCCGCGGCCGTGTGCCTGCCAGTGGGCGCGGATCGAAGCGGCCACCGCCTCGACCCAGCCGGCGTCGGTTGCGTAGTCCTGCACCACGCGCGCCTCGGGCGCATCGGACGCGCGCGCGACGAGGTCGGCCACGGTGCCGGTGGTCGTCATCGAATATTGCGGGTACAGCGGCAGCACCAGCACCCGGCGCACGCCGCCGGCGCGCAGTTCGCGCAGGCGTTCGCGCAGCGCCGGCTCGCCGTAGCGCATCGCGTGCAGCACGGCCACGTCCGGCAGCCGCGCCTGCAGCGCGCCGGCCAGCCGCTGCGTGTGCACCGCCAGCGGCGAACCCTCCGGCAGCCAGACCTCGGCGTACTTGTGCGCCACCCGCGGCGCGCGCAGCGGCAGGATCAGGCCGTGCAGCAACGGCCACCACAGCAGCTTCGGGATCTGCACCACGAACGGGTCGGAGAGGAATTCGCCCAGGTAGCGCTTCACCGCGGCGGCGGTCGGCGCCTGCGGCGTGCCGAGGTTGACCAGGAGCACGGCGGTGCCGGGCGTCGCGATGCCGGGCGTGGGGGCTGGGATCGTCATCGGACATAGGATGGCAGGCCCGGCCGCGCTTGGCACCGGCCTGCATCGCGGTGGGACGATTCGTCCGCCGGGCTCATCCGCGATTCATCGCGCCGTCACTAGCCTGAGCCGTCGCCGCGACGCGCGGTGCCCACACGCCTACCGGAGTTCCCCGATGCCCCGTTCCCGCCCGACGCCCCTGCTGAGGAAGACGCTGCTCGCCTCGCTGCTGGCACTGACGCTCACCGCCGGCACCGCGGTCGCGGGCCCCGAGGAGGACTCGCGCGCGAAGGACGCGGTGCGCGTGCTCAACGAGGTGCAGGCCATCCCCGAATCGGCCATCCCCGACAAGCTGCTCGACGAGGCACGCGCGATCATCGTCATCCCCGACACGCTCAAGGTCGGCCTCGTGCTCGGCGGCCGCCGCGGCCACGGCCTGCTGTCGGTGAAGTCGCCCGACGGCACCTGGTCGAACCCGAGCTTCGTCAAGATCACCGGCGGCAGCATCGGCTTCCAGGCCGGCGTGCAGTCGGCCGACGTGGTGCTGGTGTTCCGCAACGACCGCAGCCTCGAATCGATCGTCAACGGCAAGGTCACGCTCGGCGCCGACGCCGGCGTCGCCGCCGGCCCGGTCGGGCGCAACGCCTCGGCCGCCACCGACGGCCAGCTCAAGGCCGAGATCTGGTCGTGGTCGCGCGCGCGCGGCCTGTTCGCCGGCGTCGCGCTCGACGGCGCGGTGCTGCAGATCGACAACGACGCCAACCGGCAGGTTTACGGCGCCAGCAGCACGCCGCGCGCGATCTTCGAGAACCGCGCCGCGCAGGCCCCTTCGGACGCCGTGGTCTCGTTCCGCGACCAGCTGGAAGAAGCCACCGCCGCCGCCCGCGCCGCGCGCGGCACCGAGGCCCGGCCGGCCGCGCCGGTGGCGACCGCGAACCCGGACCCGGACCCGACCGGCGCCAGCACCGCGCCGCTGGCGACCTCCCCGACCGCCGATCCGCAGCCGCAGCCGTTCGAACCGGTGAACGACAACCCCGCCCTGGTCGAACCGCTGCCGGAAACGCCCTGAGGCGCCGGAGCACCTGCGGGAGCGCATTCAGGCGCGACGCTTTTGATGCGGAACCCGGACTCGGACGACAGGCATCGCGCCTGAAGGCGCTCCCACGGGGCGACGGGACGTTCATCCGCGACGGGATGCCGGGCCGCGCCGGCCGGCGTGGAGTATCCTGAGCGTTCCTCACGGTTCGGCGGGAACATGCAATGGGTAGTTTCAGCATCTGGCATTGGCTGATCGTGCTGGTCGTGGTGCTGCTGATCTTCGGCACCAAGCGCCTGCGCGGCGCCGGCCGCGACCTGGGCGAGGCGGTGAAGGGCTTCAAGAAGGGCATGGGCGACGACGACGACAAGCCCGCCGGCGAGCTCGACCACCAGTCGCAGTCGCAAGAGCGCGACGGCACCGTGTCGGGCAAGCCCCGGCAGGACGACACCGTTTCGCGCTGACGCCGCGGGACCGCGGCCGCCGCCATGTTCGACATCGGTTTCACCGAACTGCTGCTGATCGCGGTGGTCGCCCTGATCGTGCTCGGGCCCGAGCGCCTGCCCAAGGCGGCGCGCTTCGCCGGGCTGTGGGTGCGACGCGCGCGCGCGCAGTGGTACTCGGTGAAGTCGGAGCTCGAGCGCGAACTCGCCGCCGAGGAGCTCAAGCGCAGCCTGCACGACGCGAAGCAGGCCGCGACCGACCTGCACAAGACCATGCAGGAAACCGAGGCCGAGGTGCAGGCCAAGGTGCGCGCGGCCGAGGACGAGGCGCGCCGCGAGATCGAGGGCCTGCGCCGGCAGGCGACCGCGGGCCTCGTCGCCGAGCCCCCGCAGGAGGATGCGCCCGCGCCGGTGGACGCCGCGGAACCCGCCGCCCTCCCGGAACCGGAACCGGAACCGGAACCGGAACCGCCGCAGGACATCGCGCAGCCGCAAGACGACGCGCCGCACCAGCCCGACCTGCTCGGCGGCGCGGCGGACGACACGGACGGGGACGATGGCCGCCAGCGCTGAGCACGACGAGGGCGAAGGCAGCCTGATCGACCACCTGGTCGAGCTGCGCTCACGCCTGCTGCGCGCGATCACCGGCCTGGTCATCGCCTTGGTCGCGCTGCTGCCCTTCGCCAACCGCCTCTACGGCTGGTTCGCGCAGCCGCTGCTGGACAAGCTGCCGCAGGGCGCGCAGCTGATCGCGGTGGAGGTGGCCTCGCCGTTCTTCGCGCCGCTCAAGCTGGCGTTCTTCGCCGCGGTGCTGCTGACCATGCCGTGGCTGCTGTACCAGGCCTGGGCCTTCGTCGCGCCGGGCCTGTACAAGCGCGAGAAGAAGCTCGCTCTGCCGCTGCTGGTGTCGGCGGTGGGGCTGTTCTACGCCGGCTGCGCGTTCGCGTTCTTCATCGTGCTGCCGGCGGTGTTCGGCTTCCTCACCGCGATCACGCCCGATGGCGTGGCGATGATGACCGACATCAACGCCTACCTGAACTTCGTGCTGGTGATCTTCCTCGCCTTCGGCATCAGCTTCGAGCTGCCGGTGGCGCTGGTGATCCTGGTGCTGCTGGGCTGGGTGACGCCGGCGCAGCTGCGCGAATGGCGCGGCTACGCCATCGTCGGCATGTTCATCCTCGCCGCGATCATCACCCCGCCCGACGTGGTCTCGCAGCTGCTGCTGGCGATCCCGATGTGCCTGCTGTACGAGGCCGGCATCATCGCCGCGCGCCTGGTCGCGCCGAAGGACGCCGAGCGCGCGGCCGACGCCGACGAGGCATGAGCGGCGCGGCCACGCCGGCGGCCGCACATCCGGCATGGGGCCCGGCCTCGTTCCCGCGCCGCTACGCCGCCTGGTCGATCGACATCGCGGTGGTGCTGTTGCTCGCTGCACTGGCCTGCGCGACGCGCATCCGCGACGGCGGCGCGCGCATCGCCGCCGCGTTCGACGCGCTGGCGCAGTCGATGGCGCGGGCGATGGCCGACCTGCTTTACGGCGTGACGCCGCTGGAACTCGCGCGGCAGTGGCTGGCCGATCCGCGGCAGCGCGAGGCGATCACCGCGCTGTCCGACGCGATTGCCGCCACCGTCTTCCCGCCCCTGCTGGCCGCCGCGCTGCTGGCGCTGGCCTGGTTCGCGCTGTCCGAGGCCTCGCCATGGCAGGCGACGCCCGGCAAGCGCCTGCTCGGCCTGCGCGTGGTCGACGCCGGCGGCGCGCGCATCGGACTGGCGCGCGCCGCGGCGCGCCACCTCGCCGGCGCGCTGTCGTGGCTCACGCTCAACATCGGCCACCTGCTGGCGCTCGCACCGCCGCGGCGGCAGGCGCTGCACGACCGCATCGCCGGCACGCAGGTCCTGCAGGCACGCGCCGACGCGCGCCTGCCCGCGTGGGCGGGCGCCTGGCTGGCCCTGCAGGTCGTGCTGGCCATCGCCGCGACGGCCTGGTTGTTCCTCGCGGCCAACGCCGCCATGCAGCGCGCCTTCGACGCATTGCTGTAACGCAACTCCGCCCGTCATCCCCGCGAAGGCGGGAAGCGCTTTTCAACAGCGCGAAGCGCTGGTCATCCATTTTGCTGTTGCATGAAGACGCTGGGTCCCCGCCTTCGCGGGGATGACGGCTGGTGCGTCAGAGCTCGACCTGGTTGCCCGGCAGCGGCGGCGGCGCCACCGGTTCGGCGCAGATGTCGCGCCACATGTGGTACATGACGCCGAACATCACCACGTACATCAGCAGGATCATGCCCAGGTACACCGGCGCGACCAGCAGCATCGCCAGCACCGGATGCACCAGCCCGCCGACCAGCGCCAGCAGGCCGCCCACCAGCGCCACCACCAGCGTCAGCGCGAACAGCGCGATGATCGACAGAATCGCCATCACCACGATCGGCAGCAGGTTCTTCAGCGAGCCGGCCAGGCCGTCGCCGATCGCCGCGAACACCCCGCGCCCGCCCAGCGCCACCTGGCCGAAGCCGATCGCGTAGGCGCCGCCGAGGAACAGGCCGAACAGCAGGCCCAGCGCCATCACCATGCCCAGGCCCGCGGGCGGCGCGGGGATGTCGTCGGGCTGCACCGGCTTGCCGCCCGCCTCCATGCTCAGCTGCATCAGCTGCATGTACCACTCCGGCAGGCCCTTGCCGAACGTGCCGACGATGGTGCCGAAGACCAGCAGGTAGATCGCGGTCATCAACAGGCCGAAGCCAATCAGTCGGCCGGCGCCGTTGCCGGCGCGGAAGGTGTCGAACACCGCGCCCGCGCCCGCCGGCCGGCCGCGCTCGGCGGCGTCGATCACGCGCAGCGCGCCGCCGATCAGCAGCGGGAACACCACCAGCGACACCAGCGTGGTCAGGCCGATCACCGTCAGCAGCGCATCGGGCTGCGCGCCGAACACCGGCTGCGCCACCAGTTGCACGATGCTCGGCACCACCGCCACCAGTGCCACCAGCGCGATCGCGCCGATCACCGCCTTCGGGTTGTGGCGCCCGAGGTTGACCGCCCGTGCCAGCCACGACCAGCCGGTGCCCGGCCCCATTGCCCGCGTCGACATGATGATCCGTTCCGCCTTCGATGTGGCCTGCGCCACGATGGCGACATGCTACTGCATTGGTGATGGATCGCAGGTTGCGTGGCGTGGTGTTCGCGCGGTTGTGGATTGCTGGCGCGGTGGCCCCCACCCCAACCCTCCCCCGCAGGCGCGGGAGGGAGTTTCAAAAGCACGCGGCTGTTGCTCCCTCCCCCGCTTGCGGGGGAGGGTTGGGGTGGGGGCCGGAACGCCCGCGCACTCCTTTCCGCCAACCACTTATTCCTGCGGCGGCAGCACCGTCAGCACTTCCTCCACCGTCGTCACGCCCTGCGCGACCTTCTCCGCACCCGCCACGCGCAGCGTGCGCAATCCCTCGCCGACGGCGGCACGCGTGAAGGCAGCCAGCTCCATGTCCGGCCGGACCAGCGCGCGCAGCAACGGGGTGATCGGCATCAGTTCATAGATGCCGACGCGGCCAAGGTAGCCGGTGTTGCGGCATTCGAGGCAACCCACCGGGCCGTTCACCGTCGCCGGCACCGGCGGCGCGTGCGGGCCGGGCAGCAGCGAGTGCCAGGCCTCGGCGCTGAGCTTCTTCGGCGCCTTGCAGTGCGGGCACAGCGTGCGCACGAGGCGCTGGGCGAGGATGCCGTTGAGGGTCGAGGCGATCAGGTAGTGCGGCAGGCCGAGGTCGAGCAGGCGGGTGATCGCCGAGGGCGCGTCGTTGGTGTGCAGGGTCGAGAGCACGAGATGGCCGGTGAGCGAGGCCTGCACCGCCATCTGCGCGGTGTCGAGGTCGCGGATCTCGCCGATCATGATGATGTCGGGATCCTGGCGCAGCAGGGTGCGCACGCCCTGGGCGAAGGTCAGGTCGATCTGGTGGTGGACCTGCATCTGGTTGAGCTCGACCGCGATCATCTCGATCGGGTCCTCGACGGTGCAGACGTTGACGTCGGACGTCGCCAGCCGCTTGAGCGTCGAATACAGCGTGGTGGTCTTGCCCGAACCGGTGGGGCCGGTGACCAGCACGATGCCGTGCGGGCGGTTGGTCAGCTCGTGCCAGGTCTCGGCCTCGTCCTGGTCGAAGCCGAGCTGCTCGATGCTCTTGAACGCGGTGTCCGGGTCGAAGATGCGCATCACGCACTTCTCGCCGAAGGCGGTGGGCATGGTCGACAGGCGCATCTCCACCTCGCGCCCGCCGGGTGAGCGCGTCTTGATGCGGCCGTCCTGCGGGCGCCGGCGCTCGGCGAGATCCATGCGGCCGAGCACCTTGATGCGGCTGACCACCGCGGTCATCACCGGCGGCGGCATCTCGAACACCTTGTGCAGCACGCCGTCGATGCGGAAGCGCACGCGGCCGACGTCGCGGCGCGGTTCGAGGTGGATGTCGGAGGCGCGCTGCTCGTAGGCGTACTGCAGCAGCCAGTCGACGATGTTGACGATGTGGTGGTCGTCGGCGTTGACGTCGCCGGCGCGGCCGAGTTCGACCAGCTGCTCGAAGGTCGGCGCCTGCGTGGCCTTGTCGCCGTCGTGTTGCGCGCCGCGCACCGAGCGGGTGACGCCGTAGAACTCCATCGTGTAGCGGTGCAGGTCGAGCGGGTTGCTGACGACCAGTTCGATCTCGCGCCGCAGCAGGCGCTGCACGTCGGGCAGCCAGTCCAGCGCCAGCGGTTCGCTGGTGGCGATGCGGGCGCGGTCGGGCGTCACCTCCACCGGCAGGATGCGGTGGCGGCGGGCATAGGCGTGCGACACCAGCTCGGTCACCTCGGCCACGACGATCTTGGTCGGATCGATGCGCAGGTACGGCCGGCCGCTGGCCTTCGCCAGCCATTCGGTCAGCGCCTCCAGCCCCAGCTCGCTGCCCGGCCGCGCCGCCGACGGCAGCTTGAGGTTGGCCAGCAGCACCAGCGGGTGCACCGCGTCGAGGCCGCGCACGTGGCGGGCGCTGGCGCGGGCGTGCTCGGCATCCTTCGATGCGAGCAGTCCGTCGGCGAGCAGCGCCGCGATCACCGGCTCCAGCGCCAGCTTGCCGGGCGGCAGCGACGTGGCGGGCCGGGGGATGCGCGAGGCGAGCGATTCGTTCAACGTGGCTCCGGTGCCGGAAAACCCGGCCGCTGCGAGGTCCGCCGCTATACTAGCGCGCCCTGCGCACGCATCCGCCCGATGGCCGCCCCGACCTTCCAGCCAGTCACCTTTCAGGGCCTGATCACCCGTCTCAATGCCTACTGGGCCGCGCAGGGCTGCGTGCTGATCCAGCCGCTCGACCTCGAGGTCGGCGCCGGCACCTTCCATCCCGCCACCTTCCTGCGCGCGCTCGGCCCCGAGCCGTGGAACGCGGCCTACGTGCAGCCCTCGCGCCGCCCCACCGACGGCCGTTACGGCGAGAACCCCAACCGCCTGCAGCACTACTACCAGTACCAGGTGGCGATGAAGCCCAACCCGGACAACATCGTCGAGCTGTACTTCGGCTCGCTGAAGGAACTGGGCATCGACCCGCTGCTGCACGACCTGCGCCTGGTCGAGGATAACTGGGAATCGCCGACGCTCGGCGCCTGGGGCCTGGGCTGGGAGGTCTGGCTCAACGGCATGGAAGTCACCCAGTTCACCTACTTCCAGCAGGCTGGCGGCCTCGAATGCCGCCCGGTGCTGGGCGAGATCACCTACGGTCTCGAACGGCTGTGCATGTACCTGCAGAACTGCGACAACGTCTACGACCTGGTGTGGACCGAAGGTCCGCAGGGCACGGTGACCTACGGCGACGTGTTCCTGCAGAACGAGCGCGAACAGAGCGCCTACAACTTCGAGCACGCCGACGTGGCCGAGCTGTTCCACCGCTTCGACGCCTGCGAGGCGGAGGCGCTCAAGCTGGTCGAGCTCGGCCTGCCGCTGCCCGCCTATGACCAGGTGACCAAGGCCAGCCATAGCTTCAACCTGCTCGACGCGCGCCGCGCGATCAGCGTCACCGAGCGCCAGCGCTACATCCTGCGCGTGCGGCGGCTGGCGCAGGCGGTGGCGCAGGCGTATTACGAGCAGCGGGAGAAGCTCGGGTTTCCGGGGTTGAAGAAGCAAGCGGCGTGATACCACTCCCTCCCCTTCAAGGGGAGGGCTGGGGAGGGGATGGTGTTGAGCGCGTCGCCGCCCGGACACCATCCCCACCTAAATCCGTCCGGCCCTCGCGCGCAGCGCTCGGGCGTTCGGACAAATGCGAGCCAGTGGCTCGCAAACATTTGTCCTCACCCCCTTGAAGGGGAGGACTTCAAAGCACGGGGTTTTTGATGTCCGATTTGCAACCACTCCTGATCGAACTGGGCACCGAGGAACTGCCGGTCAAGGCGCTGCCCGGGCTCGCGCAGGCGTTCTTCGACGGCGTGCTCGCGGCGCTGGACAAGCGCGGCATCGCGGTCGAGCGCGGCGAGGCGAAACCGCTGTACACGCCGCGCCGGCTGGCGGTGCTGCTGCCGGGCGTGGCGGTCGAACAGCCCGAGCAGGCCTCGGAAGTCTTCGGTCCCTACCTCAACATCGCGCTCGACGCCGACGGCCAGCCGACCAGGGCGCTGCAGGGCTTCGCGGCGAAGGCCGGCGTCGAGTGGACGCAGCTCGAACGCGCCAGCGACGCCAAGGGCGAGCGCTTCGTGCATCGTTCGGTGACGGCCGGCGCGAAAACCGCCGCGCTGCTGCCGGAAGTCCTGCGCGAGGCCATCGCCGGCATGCCGATCCCCAAGCCGATGCGCTGGGGCGACCACGCCTTCGCGTTCGCGCGGCCGGTGCACTGGCTGGTGCTGCTGCTGGGCAAGGACGTGGTCGAGGGCGAAGTCTTCGGCGTCCGCGCCGACCGCATGAGCCGCGGCCACCGTTTCCTGCACGACAAGCAGGTCTGGATCTCCACGCCGGACGACTACGTCGACGCGCTGCGCGGCGCGAAGGTGCTGGTGGACGCGGACGAGCGTCGTCGCCGCATCGTCGAACAGGTCGAGGCCGCGGCCGGTGCCGCCGGCGGCAGCGCGCGCATCGACGCCGACAACCTCGCGCAGGTGACCTGCCTGGTCGAATGGCCGAAGGCGGTGTCCTGCGCGTTCGAGGACGACTACCTCGCCGTACCGCAGGAAGCGCTGGTGGCGACGATGGAGGCCAACCAGAAGTTCTTCCCGGTGCTCGACGACGGCGGCCGGCTGACGGCGCGCTTCATCGGCGTCGCCAACGTCGATCCGGCCGACGATTCGGAGATCCGCAAGGGCTACGAGCGCGTGATCCGCCCGCGCTTCGCCGACGCGCGGTTCTTCTTCGTCGAGGACATGAAGCAGGGCCTGGCGTCGATGAACGACGGCCTTGCGACGGTGACCTACCAGGCCAGGCTGGGCACGGTCGCCGACAAGGTCGCGCGCGTGGCCGCGCTGGCCGAGGCGATCGCGCCGCAGGTGGGCGTGGACGCCGCGCTGGCCAAGCGCACCTCGCTGGTCTCGAAGGCCGACCTGCAGTCGCGGCTGGTCAACGAGTTCCCGGAACTGCAGGGCATCGCCGGACGCCACTACGCGATGCAGGACGCCTCGCTGTCGGACCTGTCGCACGAGGATCGCAGCGCGGTGGCCAACGCCATCGACGAAGCCTGGCAGCCGCGCTTCGCCGGCGACGACATCGCGCTTTCGCCGCTGGGCAAGGTGCTGGCGATCGCCGATCGCCTCGACACACTGGCGGGCGGCTTCGCGGCGGGGCTGAAGCCGACCGGGAACAAGGATCCGTTCGCGCTGCGGCGCAATGCGCTGGGGCTGGCGCGGACGATCATCGAGAGCGGATTTAATCTGGATGTCCAGCGGCTTCTCGACAGGACCATTATCTGTCTTGAAGAATCACTCTTGTTGATGGGTGCCAGAAGGAAGTTCGAGACAGCACAGTCAATGGTTTCTCAGGCTGCGGAAGCCGGCCTGCCCGCCAGCATCGGGTTGCCTCACGACAGCGTTGAGGTTCGCTATGTCGAACGAGCGGACGAACTCTATGACTTTATCCTCGATCGTCTGCGCGGCTACTACACCGACAAGGGCGTACCCGCCTCGCATTTCAACGCCGTCGCCGAACTGAAGCCCGCTTCGCTCTACGACTTCGACCGCCGCATCGACGCCATCGGCACGTTCGCGCAACTACCGGAAGCCGAGGCGCTGGCCGCGGCCAACAAGCGCATCCTCAACCTGCTGAAGAAGTCCACGGACGAGATCCCCGCGATCGAGGACAAGGACCTGCTGCGCGAGCCGGCCGAGTCCGCGCTGGCCGAGGCGGTGGAGGCGGTTTATGCGGAGACCGGGCACGCGCTCGCGCACGGCGACTATGTCGACGCGCTGGCGCACCTGGCGCGGCTGCGGCCGCAGGTCGATGCGTTCTTCGACGGGGTGATGGTCAACGTCGAGGATGCGGACCTGCGGCGCAACCGGCTTGCGCTGCTCAAGCGGCTTGCGGATCGGCTTGGCAGCGTTGCTGCGATCGAGCATTTGTCGGCCTGATCAGCGGATGGTGCGGCGGCGGAGTTCTTGCCGCGGACGCGGGCCCCCACCCCAGCCCTCCCCCGCAAGCGGGGGAGGGGGCCAAGAGCAATCGCTGCCAACTCCCTCCCCCGCTTGCGGGGGAGGGCTGGGGTGGGGCCGTCCGTTCACGACACACTCGACGCAAGCTGCTCCACACTCGAAGAAGCGCAATCGTTAATCGATCCTTGACTGCCCTTCGGTATCCTGCCCCGATGCGCCTCCCCCACCGCATCCTCGCCGCCGCCGCGCTGTTCCTGTTCGCAGCCGGCGCGGCCCGCGCGGCTGTGGTCGGGAACGTGGAGATCACCGGCCTCGACGAGGAGATGACCGAGAACGTGCGGGTCTCGCTGTCGCTGGTCGACACGATCGGCAAGGAGGTCAGCGGGCGCCGCCTGGCCTACCTGCTGCGCGAGGCCGAAAACGAGGCGCGCGAAGCGCTGGAGCCGTTCGGCTTCTACTCGGCCACGGTCGAGGTCGGGCGCAGCCGCGGCAATGGCAATGGCAATGGCAGCGTGTCGGTGACCGTCCACGTCGACCCGGGCGAACCGGTGCGCGTGCGCAACTCCGACATCGCCATCATCGGCGAGGGCGGCCGCGACCGCTACCTGCAGGCCGACCTCGACGCCTTCCTCCCCTCGCCCGGCGCCATCTTCAACCACGCCGACTACGAGGCCAGCAAGATCCGCATCAGCCGCCGCCTGACCGAGCGCGGCTATTTCGACGCGGATTTCTCCTCGCGCCGGGTCGAGGTGACGCGCGCGCAGCAGGCCGCCGACATCGACCTGGTCTGGACCAGCGGCGAGCGCTACGACATGGGCCCGACCACGTTCGAGCAGGAGCGCCACATCATCCGCGACGACCTGCTGGAGAAGCTGGTCTACTGGGAAGAAGGCGAGTACTACCACCAGGGCCGCCTCGATCGCCTGCGCACTTCGCTGGCCCAGCTCGACTACTTCGGCAACATCGAGATCACCCCCGACCCGGCCAGCGCGGTCGACAAGCGCGTGCCGGTCGCGGTGAAGCTGACGCCGGCCAAGCGCAGCATCTACACCGCCGGCGTGAGCTTCGGCACCGACAGCGGCGCGGGCATCCGCCTCGGCGTCGAGCGGCGCTACGTCAACACCCGCGGGCACAAGGCGCTGGCGCAGCTGGACTACGCGCAGAAGCGCAAGACGCTCACCCTGCAGTACCGCATCCCCGCCTTCGCCTGGCGCGATGGCTGGTACACGGTCAGCGCGCAGGCCTACGACGAGCAGACCGACTACATCGACACGCGCCGCATCGAACTGGTCGGCAGCCGCAGCGGCCAGTACAGCCGGCAGGTCAACCTGGTGGCGTCGCTGCACCTGCTGCGCGAGCGCTGGGCCTATCCGACGGAAGCCGACGACGACCCGGCGACACCGCTCCAGTATCGCTATGCGACCTTCACCTTCCCGTCGGTGCGCGCCGAGTACATCAACGTCGACGACCGCGTGTTCCCACGCAGCGGCATCGGCGGATCGCTGACCCTGCGCAGCGGCGCGGAAGGCATCGGCTCCGACGCCAACTTCGTGCAGTTCCACGCGCGCGCCTCCACCTTCAAGGGAATCGGCGAGGACGGCCGCCTGATCATCCGCGGCGAGGCCGGCTACACCTGGACCAACGCCCTGGTCGACATGCCGCCGAGCCTGCGCTTCTACGCCGGCGGCGACCGCAGCATCCGCGGCTACGAATGGCGCGAGGTCGGGCCGCGCATCGTCCGCTACAAGGAGGACGAGGACGGCAACCTGCGCGAAACCGGCTACCTCGCCGCCGGCGCGAAGAACGTGGTCACCGCCAGCGTCGAGTACGAGCGCTACTTCCTCGGCGACTGGGGCGCGGCGGTATTCGTCGACGGCGGCAGCGCCTTCGACGGCACCTCGCCGGACTGGCACACGGGCGTCGGCATCGGTGCGCGCTGGCGCTCGCCGGTCGGTCCGCTGAAGCTGGACATCGCGCGCGGGCTCGATTCGCCCGACTCGCCGTTCACGATCGGCCTCAGCATCGGCGCGGAGTTCTGAAATGGCCTTCCGACGCCGCCCGCGACTGCCCGACGACCTCACGCCAGAAGAGCGCGAGGCCCGCATCGCCGAACTGCGCGAGCGCCGCCGCCGGCGCATGCGCGTGCTGGCGATCCGCAGCGCGATCGGCACGCTGGCGCTGGTCGTGCTCGGCGCCGTGCTGCTGTACTGGCTGCTGGCGACCTTCGGCGGCCGCGACTTCCTGCTCGCGCGCATCGCCGGCGCGCTGCCGGCGGGCACCGAGCTGGCCTGGTCGCGCGCGGAAGGCCCCGCCTCCGGTCCGCTGACGATGCACGACGTGCGCTACGTGCAGCGCGGCTGCCCGGACGTCGACGGCAAGCCGGTCGCCTATGGCGACTGCACGAAACCGACCGTGCTCACCTTCACCGCGAAGCGCATCGTGCTCGATCCGGCGATCACGCCGCTGATCGGGCGCCGGCTGCGCCTGGACGCGCTCGTCATCGAGGCCGCGGCGCTCGACCTGCCGCAGAGCGACAAGCCGTTCGAGATGCCGACCTGGCCGGAGGTGCTGCCGCGCATCGACCTGCCGCTGTCGCTGCAGGCCGACAGCATCCGCATGGACGGGCTGGTCGTCACCAGCGAAGGGCAGCCCGTGATCGACATCGCCACGCTGCGCGGCGGCATCGACGCGAAGCAGGGCGAACTGCAGCTCGAGAACATCGCCGTCGACAGCGACCGCGGCCGCTTCACCGCGCACGGCGTCTACGCGCCCGACGACCACTACCGCACCGACCTGACCGCCAGCGCGCTGCTGCCGGCGCCGTTCCCACGCCCGCGCCCGCGCATCGGCCTGGTCGCGCGCGGCAACCTCGACACCATGGACGTCGCCCTGTCCGGCCACGCGCCCGACCCGCTGCGCGCGCACCTCACCCTGCGCGGCAAGCGCTGGACCCTGCGCGCGAACTCCGACGCGCTCGACCCCGGCCTGCTCTCGGGCAGCGGCGAACCGGGCACGCCGGTCGCGTTCTCGCTGTCCGCCGACGGCAACGGCGGCGCGGCCGAGCTGCAGGGCGAGTTCACCCGGGGCACGCTGCATGCGGTGCTGCAGCCGTCGAAGGTGAAGCTCGAAGACCAGGTGCTCGAGGTGCAACCGCTGGTGGTCGACCTCTTCGACGGCCGCATCACCGCGAATGGCCATGGCGATTTCCGCGAAACACTCGATGCGCGCTTCAAGCTCGCGGTGAACGCGCGCGGCCTGCGCTTCGGCGGCGAGCCCGATGCCGCCGATCCGACGCCGGCCGATCCCGCGCCGGCGATCGCCGTGGACGGCGACTTCGGCATCGCCGGTCGCAGCAGCGACTGGGCCGCCGTCGGCAAGGCCACGATCGCGCGCGACGAGCTCGACGCCACGGTCGATGTCGAGGGCCGCGGCGACCTGGAGAAGATGACGCTCAAGACCCTGCGCGCGGCCATGCCCAGCGGCACGCTCGACGCCACCGGCAGCGTCGGCTGGGCGCCCGCACTGCAGTGGCAGGTCGACGCGACGCTGGCCGGCTTCGATCCCGGCTATTTCGCGCCCGGCTGGAACGGCGCGGTGAACGGCAGGCTCGCGACCACCGGCACGACGCGCGCGGACGGCGGGCTCGACATCGGCGTCGACGCCAACGAACTCGGCGGCACGCTGCGCGGACGCAGGCTCGGCGGCAAGGCCTCGTTCGCGATGCACGGCCCCGCCACCGGGCAGGCGCGCACCGACTACGAAGGCGACGCCGCGCTGACGCTCGGCGACAGCCGCATCGACGCCAGCGGCTCGCTGCGCGAGCGCATCGACCTCGATGCCACGCTCGCCCCCCTGAACCTCGCCGACCTGCTGCCCGATGCAGCCGGCACGCTGCGCGGCACGCTGCAGGCGGCCGGTCCGCGCAGCGCGCCCGACCTCAGCGCCGACCTCACCGGCAGCGGCCTGCGCTGGGGCGACTATGCCGCGGCGTCGCTGCGCGCGCAGGGACGCCTGCCGTGGTCGCGCGACAGCGGCACGCTGGTGCTCGACGGCAGCGGCATCAGCGCCGGCATTGCGCTCGACGAGGTCCGCGTCGAGGCGCGCGGCGCGGTCGAGAACCTGCAGTTCGATGCGCAGGCCCGCAGCGAAGCGATGGGGTCGGTCGCGCTGCAGGGCACGGCGCTCAAGCGCGGCGTGAACTGGAGCGGCGAAGTGTCGTCGCTGCAGCTGGCGCCGTCGAAGGGTGCGACCTGGCGCCTGCAGTCGCCGGCGCGCTATGCGCAGGCCGGGAACAACTGGACGCTGTCGCGCAGCTGTTTCGCCGCGTCCGACGGCGGCGCGCTGTGCGCGGAAGCCGACTGGCCGCGGCGCGGCGTGGCATTCGACGGGCAGCAGTTGCCGTTGTCGCTGGTCACGCCCTGGCTGCCCGAGCGCGACGGCGGTCGTCCGTGGCTGCTGCGCGGCGCAATCGACCTCGACGGCCAGCTGCGCCCCGCGGGCAAGGCCTGGCAGGGGAACGTGAGCCTGCACTCGGCCGACGGGGGCCTGCGCAACAGCGAGCGCTCGCGCCGCGACATCATCAGCTACCGCGACCTGCAGCTCGATGCCGATTTCAACCCGGCGCGCATCGAGGCGACGCTGGCGACGATCTTCAACGAGGATGGCCACGTGCGCGCACGCGTGGCGACCGGCTGGGACGCGACCTCGCCGCTCGACGGCGAGATCGACGCCGACACCGACGAACTGACCTGGCTGGAGCTGTTCTCGCGCGACATCGTCGAACCCAGCGGCCGGCTCGCGGCCAACATCGCGCTCGGCGGCACCCGCGCACAGCCCTCGCTCGGCGGGCAGGCGCGGCTGAGCGAGTTCAGCACCGAACTGCCCTCGCTCGGCATCGTGCTCGAACGGGGCGACGTGCGCCTGCAGGCGCAGCCCGACGGCAGCGCGCGCATCGCCGGCAGCGTGCAGTCCGGCGAAGGCGCGCTCAACATCGACGGCGGCCTGAACTGGCAGGACGCCGGCGCGCCGCTGATCCTGCACCTGACCGGCGACAAGGTGCTGGCCTCCGACACCCGCGACCTGCGCATCATCGCCAACCCGGACATCGAGGTGCGCTACGCCGCGCGCCAGCCGCTCACCGTTACCGGCACGGTGACGGTGCCGAGCGCGATGATCGACCTCGAGCGCCTGGACCAGGGCGTGTCGGCCTCACCCGACGTGGTCGTGCTCGACCCCGAGGATCCCGAGGACACCGGCGCCTCGCCGCTGGCGCTGGACCTGACCTTGGCGATGGGCGAGGACGTGCGGCTGCGCGGCTTCGGCCTCGACGGCAGCCTCGGAGGCAGCATGCGCGTGCGCGCGCAGCCAGGTCGCGAGATGACCGGCAGCGGCACGCTGGAAGTCGGCGGCCGCTACAGCGCCTACGGGCAGAAGCTGCAGGTCACGCGCGGCCGACTCACCTTCAACGGCCCGGTGTCCGATCCGCTGCTCGACATCCGCGCCGAGCGCAGGATCGAGGCGCAGGACATCACCGCCGGCATCAGCGTCACCGGCCGCGCCTCGGCGCCGCAGGCCAGCGTGTGGACCGATCCCGCGACCGACGATTCACAGGCCCTGTCCTACCTCGCGCTCGGCCGGCCGCTGTCGAACCTGTCCAGCGCCGAGGGCCGCCAGCTCGATGCCGCCTCGGCCGCGCTCACCGCCGGCGGCAGCATGCTCGCCGGCCAGCTCGGCTCGAGGATCGGCCTCGACGATGCCGGCGTGATGGAATCGCGCGCGCTCGGCGGCAGCGTGCTCGGCATCGGCAAGCAGCTCTCGCCGAAACTCTACGTCGGCTTCGGCGTCTCCCTGCTCGGCACTGGCCAGGTGCTGACGCTGAAATACCTGCTGCGCAAGGGCTTCGACGTGGAAATCGAATCGAGCACGCTGGAGAGCCGCGGCTCGGTCAACTGGCGGCACGAGACCGATTAGGCGCGCCTCGGGCAGCGCCCCCCCTGTCATTGGGCAGCGCCCCCCTGTCATTTCGACCGCAGGGAGAAATCTTCTGTCCGGCTGCGGGAAGCAGATTTCTCCCTGCGGTCGAAATGACAGAGGGTGTCGCCGGCATCGCGATGTCGGATGCAAGATCCCTCAAGCCACCGAGCGCTGCTGCCCGCGATGCCTGCCCTCGTCGATCTCCTCGACCAGCTTCGCGCAGAACGCGGGCAGGTCCTTCGGCGTGCGGCTGGTGACCAGGCCCTGGTCGACGACCACGTCCTCGTCCACCCACTTCGCACCGGCATTCTCCAGGTCCCTGCGGATGTTGGGCACCGAGGTGACGGTGCGACCCTCGAGCACGTCCGCATTCGCCAGCACCCACGGCCCGTGGCAGATCGCGGCGACCGGCTTGCCGGCCTCGAAGAAGGCGCGGGTGATGGCCAGCGCCTTCTCGTCCACGCGCAGCTTGTCCGGGTTGAACAGGCCGCCCGGGATCACCAGCGCATCGTAGTTGGCAGCGTCGGCGTCGGCCAGCTGCACGTCGACCGGGACCTGCTCGCCCTTGTCGAAGTGCTCGAAGCCCTGCACCTTGCCGTTTTCGGGCGAGACCACGTCGACGCCGGCCTCGTGCTCGCGCAACGCGCGCAGCGGCTCCAGCAGCTCGGACTGCTCGAAGCCGTCGGCGACGAGGATGGCGACGCGTTTTCCGGTGAGATGGCTCATGGCGGGTACTCCTGTCGGGGGATGGAACCGGCAAGCTAGCGTTTCGCCTGCACAGGCAACGCGAAGGAAACGTCCATAACGCGTCAAACGCGTGCGCTATCGCGCGTTTTCGCGTTCATGATGCTGTACGCGCTGAACGGTTGGAGCCATGAACATGCCGGGACCTCGTCGACTGCTGGTCTTCCTGCGCAGCCTGCTGGCGCTGGTGCTGGCGATCGCCGCGATTCCCGCGGTCAACCTCGCCGGTTCGTGGCTCTCCAGCCACGTCTTCGGCCTCGGGCCCGGCGGCACGCTGCGTCTGGCCGTCGACCTGTCCTGGATGTTCGTGGCCGGCTTCGCTGGCGCCTGGCTGATGGTGAAGACCGCGGCGATCGCCAGGGCCGCGCATGCGTGGGCGCTGTTCGCGATCTATCTGGTCGCGGCGATGTATGCCGCGATCACGATGCGGGACGATTTCCCGCACTGGTTCACGCTCGGGCTCCTCGCCTCGATCCCCGCCCAAGTCTGGCTGGGCTGGTGGCTGGCACGGGGACGCTCACGCCCGTAGGGCGGGTTTCAACCCGCCACCTCCGCACGCAAGGATCGAGCGGTTTCGCCCGGGCATGCGGGCGCCTCGTTCATGCGATGGCGGGTCAAGACCCGCCCTACGGTCGCGGCTGCCAAACTGCCCATGTATGGCGTTACCCGCGCCGCGGCATCGCCGCGAGGATCGCCCACAGGCCGCCGATGCCGGCGATCCACGAGGCGGCCGGGATGCCGAGAACGGCGGGGCCGCCGGCTTCCAGCGAGTACAGCACGGCGGCCACGATCAGCAGGCCGACGCCGAGGATCGCGGCGACGATGCGCCGCTGCATGGCCTTGAGCGTCTGCGTGATCTCGACGATGTCCTGCGAGCGCATCCGCAGTTCGTGCCGGCCTTCGACCTGCTGCTGCAGCCAGGCGTGCGCCAGCCGCGGCATCTCCGGCGCGCGGGTGACGATCTCGGGCAGGCGCTTGCGGAACTCGGCGGCGAGCTTCTGCGGGCTGTAGCGCTCGACCAGGATGCGCTCGAGCACCGGCCGCGCCACCGCCCAGATGTCGATCTTCGGGTCGAGCAGGCGGCCAATGCCCTCGATCGTCAGCAGCGTCTTCTGCAGCAGGATCAACTGCGGCTGCAGGGTCAGCTCGTAGCGCTGGGCGGTGCGGAACAGCTTGCCGAGCACCTCGCCGAGCGAGATTTCCGACAGCGGCCGGGTGAAGTACGGTTCGCAGACCGCGCGCGCGGCGGCCTCGAGTTCGTCGATGCGGATGGTCGACGGCATCCAGCCGGCCTGCACGTGCAGCTCGGCGATGCGGCGGTAGTCCTTGTTGAAGATCGCCATGAAGTTCTCGGCGAGGTAGTACTGGTCCTCGCCGGAGAGCTGGCCCATGATCCCGAAGTCCAGCGCGATGAAGCGCGGGTTGTCCTGGCGCGCCGGATCGACCCAGATGTTGCCGGCGTGGGCGTCGGCGTGGAAGAAGTTGTCGCGGAACACCTGGGTGTAGAACACGCGCACGCCCTTGGCCGCGAGCGCCCTGCGGTCGATGCCCGCGGCGTCGAGCGCTTCGATGTCGTCGCTGTTGATGCCGCGCACGCGCTCGAGGGTGAGCACCTTCTGCGTGGTGTGGCTCCAGATCGGCTCGGGCACGTAGAGGTCGGCCGAATCCAGCCAGAAGCGGCGCAGCACCGAAGCGTTGGCGCCCTCGCGCTGCAGGTCGAGCTCGGCGGCCAGCGTGTTCTCGATCTCGGCGACGATCTCGCGCGGGCGGATCTTGTCGGCGTTGGGATGGGTGCGGTCGACGAGTCCAGCGAGGTTCCTGAGCAGCGCGATGTCGCCGTCGATCTGCTTCTCCACGCCCGGACGCAGCACCTTGACCACCACCTCGCGCGGCGGCGCGTCGCCATCGGCGTGCAGCGTGGCCGCGTGCACCTGCGCGATCGACGCCGAGGCCAGCGGCACGGTATCGAACGTCGCGAACAGGGTGGCGATCGGCGCGTCGAGCTCGGTCTCGACGATCGCGCGCGCGGCGTCGCCGTCGAAGGGCGCGACCTGGTCCTGCAGCAGCGCCAGTTCGTCGACCATGTCCGGCGGCAGCAGGTCGCGGCGGGTGGAGAGGATCTGGCCGAACTTGACGAAGATCGGCCCCAGCTCCTGCAGCGCCAGGCGCAGGCGCGCGCCGCGCGACTGCGCGGCGATGTCGCTGGAGGCGCGCGGCACGAACGGCCGCATCAGCTTCAGCCAGCGCTCGGCCGGAGTGTCGTCGAGCAGGTCGTCGAGGCGATAGCGCAGCAGCACGCGGCCGATGCGCGAGGCGCGCAGCACGCTGCTCAAGCGGGCATCCCCGGCAAGGCCGCGAGGCGCGACACGCGCGCGGCGAGGCGGTCGACGTCGTCGCGCAGCACGTCGACGTCGTCGTGGAAGGCGTCGAGCTCGGCGCGCGCGACCACGTCGCGCGACTCCTCGGTCACGTACTCGGCGGCGCTCTGCGCGAGGTTGCGGCCGAGTTCGCGCGCCTGCCGCAGCGCGCCGGCGAAGGCGTTCGCGACCTGCACGCCGACGACATCGCCGAACACCGACACGAACGGCTGCTGCCAGTCGGGATCGAAGCGCTCGGCCAGCCGCTGCAGCTGGCGCGCGAGTTCGGCGTCGCCCGAGACGTGCACCTTGCCCACCGGCGGCGCATCGTCGCGGCGCAGGAACGGCAGCTGCGACAGCATGCCGGCAAGCGTGCTGCGCACGGCGAGGTCGGGCTCGCTGGCGGCATCGACCGGACCCACCGCGAGGCGTTCGCCCTCGACCCGCAGCTGCAGCGCCAGCGGCGGCGATTCGAGGGCGAGTTCGACGCGACGGCCGTCGAGCCGGGTCAACGCCTGGCGCGTGTCGGCGTCGAGCGCGACCGCGCGGTTGAGCGCGGCCTCCAGCGCGCGGCCGGCGATCGGCTTGATCGCGTCGAAGGGCGAGGGCGGGAACGTGGCCATGGCGCATTGTACGGCTGGCGCGATGCCGGTGCCCAAGGGAATCCCCGACAAATTGTCATTCCGAGCGCAGCGAGGAATCTGCTACCCGCCGGCGGACAGCAGCGGCAGAAGCAGATTCCTCGCTGCGCTCGGAATGACAGCATTCTGTCTACCGGAGACCGCAACGACAAAGCCCGCCATGCGGCGGGCTTTGTTTGTAAAAAAAACGGGAAAAACGGGCATGGAACCTAGACCCGCTTGCCCCGCAGCAGCGAGATGATCGCGAGGATCACGAACACCACGAACAGCACCCAGGCGATGTTGGTGGCGGCGCCGGCGATGCCGGAGAAGCCGAGCACGGCGGCGATGAGGGCAATGACGAAGAAAATGACGGCGTATCTGAGCATGGAAGCGTCTCCGGGACGTCGGCCGGCGGCCGTGGAATGAAGTGCGGGGAGAGGCTACGCGAGCGCCGGTCGCGGCCGGGTGACAGCGGGGTGAGGTCGCCGTGAAAGACCGTCTGTTCCGACGCGGGGATGACGAGCGTCGCGGGATGACGGTTGTCCCGCAGGGCCCACCCCCGGCTCAGCCTTGCAGCGCGGCGCGCAGGCGCTCCAGCCCTTCGGCGATCGTGACCCTCGGGCGATAGCCGAAGTCGCGCGTCGCCGGCGCCATCGAGTACCAGTGTGCGGTGCTCAGCTGTTCGGCCAGGAACCGCGTCATCGGCGGCTCGCCCTGCAGCCGCAGCAGCGGCCACAGCGTCTCGCACGCCGCGCCGATCGCGTACGCCGCGCCGAACGGGATCGACCCCTCCACCTGCGGCGCGCCCGCGGCGGCGAGCAGCGCGTTGACGATCTCGCGCGTCGGCTTCGGCTCGCCGTTGCTGATGAAGTAGGCGCGCCCGGCGCAGGCCGCGCCCGGCGCGAGGTGTTCGAAGGCGTCGAAGTGCGCCTGCGCGGCGTTGTCGATGTAGGTGGTGTCGATGCGGTTGTGGCCGCCGCCGATGAAGCGCAGCCGGCCCTGCCTCGCGCGCTCGACCAGGCGCGGCAGGATCTGCTGGTCGCCCGGGCCCCAGATCAGGCGCGGGCGCAGCGCAACGGTGGCGAGGCCGGCGTCGTTCGCCGCCAGCACCGCCTGCTCGGCGATCAGCTTGGTGGTCGCGTACGGCGCCTTGAAGCCCTCGCCGTAGGGCACCGTGTCGGCGGTGCCGCCTTCGACCGGATGGGTCTTGCGATGGGTCACGCTCGGCGTCGAGGTGTAGACGAGCCGGCCGATGCCGTGCGCGCGGCAGGCGTCGAGCACGTTCTGCGTTCCGGTGACGTTGGCCGCGTGGTAGCTGTCGTAGCTGCCCCAGGCGCCGGCCTTGGCGGCGTTGTGGAAGATCGCGTCGAAACCCCGCGCCACGGCGGCGACGGTTTCGCGATCGGCGAGGTCGCCGCGCAGCTGGCGCACGCCGAGCGCGTCGAGCGGCGGATAGTGGCCGCGGTTGAAGCTGGCGACCTCATGCCCGCGCTCGACGAGGCCGCGGCACAGCGCCTGGCCCAGGAAACCACCACCACCGGTGACGAGGATCTTCATGCATGGCTCCGTGTCGCGGCCCATCGCGCGAGTTTTTCCCGGCCGATCTTGGCGTTGTGGCGGATGTCGACCGGGAAGCCGGAATGGAACAGGAACGTGTCGATGCGCGCGGTGTGCGGGAAGCGTGCGCCGATGGCGCGCAACTCGGTGTCGATGCGCGCATGCGCGCCGCGCGCGATGCCGGCGCGCGGTTCGATGCACAGGACCGGCACCTGCGCGCCGCGCGCGCCGATGCCGACCAGGGCGGTGCGGCGCACGTCGGGATGGGTGTTGAACACGGGTTCGACCTGCTCGGTGTAGAGCGGGCCGTCGGCGGTTTCCACGCGCTGCGACTTGCGGCCGCAGAACCAGAGGCGGCCTTCGGCGTCGAACCAGCCGAGGTCGCCCATGCGGTGGACGATGCGGGCTTCGGGCTGGCCCCCACCCCAACCCTCCCCCGCAGGCGGGGGAGGGCGCACATCGCGGCGATCTGGCCCTGAAAGCCCTCCCCCGCCTGCGGGGGAGGGTTGGGTGGGGGCCACCACCTCGCGAATCTTCGCCAACCGCGTCTGCGCCTCGCGATTGAAGTAGCTGTCCGTCGCACTCGGCCCCGCCACCGTGATCTCGCCGACCTCGCCCGGCGCCACCAGCAGGCCGTCGGACCATTGCTCGATCGCGTCATCCGTGATGCGGATGACGCGCACGACATTCGGCGCCACCGGCCGCCCCACGCAGGTCCCTGCCCCCTGTTCGGTACGTTCGCGCAGACGCAACAGCTCGCGCCCCTCGATCACCGCCACCGGCAGGCATTCCGTCGCGCCGTAAGGCGTCCAGAAGCCGGCATCCTCCGGCAGCAGCGACAGCATCTTCGCAACCACCTCCGGAGGCACCGGCGCGCCCGCCGAGGTCACGCGTTTCAGCGTCGGCAAGGGTTCGCCATGATCGGCCAGCACCCGCATCAGCGCCGGCGAGCCGAACAGCTGGTCCACGCCGAAGCGCGCGATCGCCGCGTGCAGCCTGCGCGGATCGGCGTTCGCCGGGCGCGTGGGATCCATGTCGGGGATGATCGAGCTCAGGCCGAGCGCGGGATCGAACAGCGCGAACGGCGGGAAGGTCGGGAAATCGACGCCGCCGGCCTCGATCCCGAACGCCTCGCGCAGCATGTCGATCTGCGCCCGGAAGTGGCGATGCCGGTAGACCACGCCCTTGGGCACGCCGGTGGAGCCGCTGGTGAACAGGATTGCGGCGACGTCGTCGGGTTGCGTCCGGCTCAGCTGCGGCCCGGCGCCCGCGCCGTCGCGCTCGACCTGCGCCAGTGTCACGTCGGCGAGGATCGCGCGCGCGCCGGTGGTGATGTGCACGCGCGCCGCCTTCGCCCAGCCCAGCAGCACCCGCGCGAACTGCGCCAGCGGGATGCCGATGAAGGCCTCCGGCTGCGCTTCGTCCAGGCACTGCTTGAGCGCACGCCTGTCGATGCCCGGGTCGACCAGCACCGGCACCGCGCCGGCCTTGAACAGCGCGAACATCAGCAGGAAGAACTCCGGCGTCGGCCGCACCATCAGCACGGTGTGCGTGCCGCGCACGATGCCGCGCCGGGCCAGGCCGGCGGCGATGGCGTTGCTGCGTGCGTCGAGCTCGCCATAGGTCAGGGACACGCCATAGCCGCCGTCGCGGCCGGGACAGCGCATGGCGATGCGGTCCGGCGCCTCGGCCGCCAGCCGCGGCAGTGCGGCGGCGATGTTGCAGGCCTCGTTCATGCGGCCATTATCGCCCGGTCTGTTCGCCGGGCCGGCCCCTCTTGCGCGCGGCGCCGGCAGGGCGAAGAATCCGCATCCCGTCCCGCCGCAGCCTCCTCCATGCCGCACCCCTGCCTGAGCTGTGGCGCCTGCTGCACGCAGTACCGGGTGGCGTTCCACTGGATGGAATCGGACGCGGCCACCGAGGGCGGCGTCCCCGTGGCGCTGACCGAACCCCTCGACCGGCACCGGCTGTGCATGCGCGGCACGCATTCGGATCCGATCCGCTGCGTGGCGCTCGACGCCGAGGTCGGCGTGTACTCGCGCTGCTCGATCCATGCGAACCGGCCGTCGGTGTGCCGCGAGGTCGACGCCTCCTGGGAGTACGGCGCGCCGGGCGAACAGTGCGACAAGGCGCGCATCGCCCACGGCCTGCCGGCGCTGACCGCCGCCGACTGGCGCTGGCGCGACGCCGCCGACAACGACGACCATCCCGACGACAACGGCAACAGCCCGCCGACGCCGCGGCTGCCGCCGATCGCGGCCTGACGCGGCATCGCCCCCACCTTTGCAGGAGCGCCTTCAGGCGCGCCCGCAAGCGAGCTCCCTCCCCCGCTTGCGGGGGAGGGAGCAGGCAGCTGCTCCTACAAGGGCAAGGGATGGCGATCGAGGAAGCTGCGGATCGCCGGCACCAGCACCTCGTGCTTGTCCTCGAGCACGTAGTGGCCGGCATCCTCGAAGGCCTGCACCTCGGCCTGCGGCAGTTCGCTGCGGAAGCGCTCGAGGAAATGGTGGTCGAAGACGAAGTCCTTCAGGCCCCAGCCGAGGAAGGCGGGACGGTCGGCGAATTCGTGCAGGCGGCGGCCGGATTCGGCCACCAGCGGCCAGGCGCGGTCCTGTTCCGACAGCGGGATGTCCTGCATGAAGCGCACGGTCGAGATGCGGTTCTTCCAGCTGTCGTAGGGCGCGACATAGGCGCGGCGCACGGCGGGCGGCATCTTCCTTTCGACCCCGAACCGGGACGCGCCGGCCGAGAACGCGTTGAAGCCGCGGATCACCAGTTCGCCGACCTGGAAGTCGCGGCCGAGCGCGATCTGCCACGGCATCGGCTTGCCCTGCGGCATCGGGAACGCGGCGGTGTTGAGCACCACCAGCCGCCGCACCTGCGCCATGTGCGCCAGCGCCCAGCCGAAGCCGATCATGCCGCCCCAGTCGTGCACGGCCAGCGTCACCGGGCCGGTGACGCCGAGGTGGTCGAGCAGCGCAGCAAGATCGTCCACGCGCGAGCGCAGCGTGTAGTCGTAGCGCGGCAGCGCATCGGGCCCGTCATCGGGCTTGTCCGACAGGCCCATGCCGACGTGGTCGGGCACGATGCAGCGGTAGCGATCACGCAGGCCGCGCACGAGGTGGCGCCAGTAATAGCTCCACGACGGATTGCCGTGCACCATCACCACCACCTCGCCGTCGCGCGGACCCTCGTCGAGGTAGTGCAGGCCGATGCCGGGCCGCGCGTCGAAGCGGTGGCTGCTGAAGTCGTAGTCGGGGAATCGCACGGCGGCGGGAGGAATGCGTGAGGGCCGGCATTGTAGCGGCCACGCCCGGAAAACCGGGGTCGGGTCGACTCCGGCCCCGGTTTTCGCCTCATACCAGCCTGCGTTCAACGAGACGGAAGCGTAGGTCGGGGCTACGCCCCCGACGCCCGGCCATCGGCGGTCATAGCGTCGAAAGCGTAGCCCCGACCTACGCGAATGACCATTAGTCCGCGACGCCGGCGTGGATCTCGCAAGGCCACTCCAGCCGCTGCAGCCCTTCCGCCACGCGGTCGAACGGCGGACGCCGGAATCCATCGCCCGGCCTCATCCACACCGCGTGCCTGCCCGCACCGGCATGGGCGACCAGCGTCGTCACGCAGGCCTGCGGGTCCTCCGGCGCCAGTTCGCGCGGCGCGTCCTTGCGCGCCAGCGCCAGCACCGCGTCGCCGACGCCCGCATCGACCAGCAGCACGTCGGCCAGGTTCATCGCGCGCAGCGCGGCGAGGGTCAGCTGCCCGGGATCGCCGGGGCCGGTGCCGACCAGGCTGATGCGTCCGCCGGCGGGGGCGATGGCGTCGGGATCGAGCATCCGGGTGAAGGCCTGTTCCGCGTCGGCCTCGCGGCCGGCGCTCAGCAGCGCCGGCACCGCGCCGTCGATCACCGCGTCGAACCAGCGTCGCCGCCGCGTCAGGTCGGGCAATCGCTCGCGGATCGCGGCGCGATGCTTCGCGAACAGCCCGGCCAGCGCGCCCAGCGAGGGATCGAGCTGGATTTCCAGCCGTTCCCGCAGCCGCCGCGCCAGCATCGGCGCCGCGCCGCCGGAAGAGATCGCGAGCTGCAGCGGCGCGCGGTCGATCACCGCCGGCACCTGGAAGCTCGACAGCTGCGCGTCATCCACCACGTTGGCGAGGGTGCGTCGCGCCTCGGCCTGCGCGGCCAGTCCGGCGTTGAACGCGCCGTCGTCGGTGGCGACCACCAGCAGCCAGGCCGCGTCGATCCAGGCCGGGTCGAACCCGCCTTCGAGCCGCTGCAGCCGGCCCTCGGCCAGCCAGCCGGCCAGCGCCGGGTGCAGGTCGCGGGCGTGTACGCGGACGCGGGCGCCGGCCTGCAGCAGGGCCTCGATCTTGCGCACGGCCACCTCGCCGCCGCCCACGACGAGCACCTCGCGGCCGGCCAGATCGGCGAACAGGGGGAACAGCGGCATCTCGACTCCCTTGGCAACACCCGGCGCCAGCGCTTATGTTGCATGGCAACATCGCCCCGACCCGCCCACTTTGCCAGCCGCCGGACAGGCATGCCACGCATCCTGCTGATCAACGACACCGACAAGCCGATCGGCGACCTGCGCGCCGCGCTGGTCGAGGCCGGCCACGAGGTGCTGGATGAAGTGGCCGGCATCGCGGCCCTGCTCAAGGCGGTGGAGACCCACCTGCCGGACGTGGTGATCCTCGACGTCGATTCGCCCTCGCGCGACACGCTCGAACAACTGGCGATGCTGCACCGGCACGCGCCGCGGCCGGTGGTGATGTTCTCGGCCAATGGCGACGAGCAGCTGATCCGCGCCGCGGTCGGCGCCGGCGTCGCCGCCTACGTGGTCGACGGCCTGTCGCCGGCGCGGCTGCGCCCGATCATCCAGGTGGCGCTGGCGCGCTTCGAGCAGCAGGCGCACCTGCGCCAGCAGTTGGAAGGCGTGCAGCAGCAATTGCAGGACCGCAAGACGATCGAACAGGCCAAGGGCCTGCTGATGGAGAAGCGCGGCATGAGCGAACGCGAGGCCTACGCCGCGCTGCGCCAGCAGGCGATGCGGCAGAACCTGAAGCTGGCCGACGTGGCGCGCCGGATCCTGTCAATGGCGGACCTGCTGGGATGAGCGCAGCCATGACCAACGCGACGCTTCGCACGCTGCGCATCGGCTTCATGCCGCTCGTGGACTGCGCGCCGCTGGTGGCGGCGTCGCGGCTGGGCCTGGACCGCAGGCATGGCCTGCAGTTCGAACTGCAGCGGCAGGGCTCGTGGGCGGCGCTGCGCGACAAGCTGCTCTCGGGCGAACTCGACGCCGCGCACGCGCTGGCCGGCATGGTCTACGGCATCGAAACCGGCATCGGCGGTCCGCAGGGGCCGATGGCGGTGCTGATGGTGCTCAACCAGAACGGCCAGGCGATCGTGCTGGCGCCGGAGGCGGCGCGGCGCCTGCGCGAGGGCGCGAACCTGCGCGAGGCGCTGGGCGTGCCGCAGCGGCGACCGGTGCTGGCGCAGACCTTTCCCACCGGCACCCATGCGCTGTGGCTGTACTACTGGCTGGCGGCGCAGGGCGTGGACCCGCTGCACGAGATCCGCGCCGTGACCCTGCCGCCGCCGGAGATGCCCGATGCACTGGCGCGCGGCGAGATCGAAGGCTACTGCGCCGGCGAACCCTGGTCAGCGCAGGCCGAGGCGATCGGCGCCGGCGCGCGCGTGATCCGCAGCGGCGAACTGTGGCCGGGCCACCCGGAAAAGGTGCTGGCCTGCCGCCGCCAGTTCGCCGCGCTGGAGCCGGAGCTCGCGACCGCACTGACCGCGGCCGTGCTCGACGCCTGCCGCTGGCTGGACGAAGACCCTCAGCACCGCAGGCAGGCGGCACAGTGGCTGGCCCAGGACGCGGTCATCGGCCTGCCGGTCGAACGCCTGTCCGCCTGCCTGCTGCCGTCGTCCGATGCGGCGCGGGGCACCGGGCTGCGTTTCCACGGCGACGGCGAGGTCAACTTCCCCTGGCTGTCGGACGGGCGCTGGTTCCTGCACCAGTTCCGCCGCTGGGGCTGGCTGCCCGCCGATGCCGCGGACGACGACGCGCTGCTGGCCGAAATGCACCGCATCGACAGCTACCGGCTCGCCGCGCTGCAGGTCGGCGTACCGCTGCCACGCGGCGAAACGCGCCGCAGCGTGCTGTTCGACGGCATGCGCTGGGAGTAGGCGAATACCGGGGTCAGAGTCGACTCTGACCCCGGTGTTGATTCCGGTTTTGCCCCCGGCCGTTTGCCCTCGTCCCGCCTCTCGTTCCCGCCGCCTCCACCTGTCATTTCGACCGCAGGGAGAAATCTCCCTTGGAGAATCGTGCGGCTGCGGAAGGAGATTTCTCCTCCGGATCAAGTCCAGGGTCGAAATGACAGGGGGTTGGGAGTTTGCACCAAAATGAATTCATTGATGACCCATATCGGTGCAATTCTTCTGGTTCGCCACACCCTTTCGACAGGAGCAACCGCATAACCCCTTGATTCCGCAAGCCCCACCGCCCCAGCCCGCGCCCTCCAGCCGCTGGCACGCATGTTGCATTGCAAAAACATGTCGGGCGCAAAGCCGCGTCCGCGACAACCCGATTGCGACCGGCTGCCAACGGCGGCATCCGGTCGCCGACAACGGCGTCTCTCCGGCCCATACCGGAGGACGCCGTTTTTCGTTTCGCCTTCCCCATTCCGGCCGTGAGCGCGGGTGTCCAAGACCCGACCCCGGCCCCTTTCCTCGGAGCGTGCGCGGATGAATCGATCGTTCTGGCAGGCCGGCCATACCCCCACCCTGCTGTCGGCCTTCCTCTATTTCGACCTGAGCTTCATGGTCTGGTACCTGCTCGGCCCGATGCAGGTGCAGATCGCCGAAGCCTTGCTGCTCGACACCCAGCAGCGCGCGCTGATGGTGGCGGTGCCGATCCTGTGCGGCGCGGTGCTGCGGCTGTTCCTCGGCCTGCTGGCCGACCGCATCGGCGCCCGCCGCACCGGCCTGCTGGCGCAGGTGCTGGTGATCGCGGCGCTGCTGGTGGCCTGGTGGCTGGGCGTGCACAGCTTCGGCCAGGTGCTGCTGCTGGGCCTGATGCTGGGCGTGGCCGGCGCCTCGTTCGCGGTGGCGCTGCCGCTGGCCTCGCGCTGGTATCCGCCCGAGCACCAGGGCACGGCGATGGGCATCGCCGGCGCCGGCAACTCCGGCACGGTGTTCGCCGCGCTGTTCGCGCCGGTGCTGGCGACGATGTTCGGCTTCCAGGCCGTGTTCGGCCTGGCCTGCATTCCGCTGGCGATCGTGCTGGTGGTGTTCGCGCTGTGCGCGAAGGACGCGCCGGTGCCGGTGGCGCGCAAGACGCTCGGCGACTACGCGCAGGTGCTGGTCGGCAACCGCGACTCGTGGTGGTTCATGTTCTTCTACGCGATCACCTTCGGCGGCTTCGCCGGTTTCGCCAGTGCGCTGCCCGGCTACTTCCACGACGAGTTCGGCTTCGCGCCGAAGCTCGCCGGCTGGGCCACCGCCGCCTGCGTGCTGGCCGGCTCGGCGATGCGCCCGGTCGGCGGCGTGATCGCCGACCGCATCGGCGGCACGCGCACCCTGCTCGCGGTGTACCTGTCGGTGGCGCTGCTGGTCGGCGGCGCGGCGCTGGGCTTGGGCGGCGCGGCCGGCGTGGTGGCGCTGTTCGTGCTGACCCTGCTGTGCCTGGGCGCCGGCAACGGCGCGGTGTTCCAGCTGGTGCCGCAGCGCTTCGGCCGGGACATCGGGCTGATGACCGGGCTGATCGGCATGGCCGGCGGCGTCGGCGGCTTCGTGCTCGCCGCGGGGCTGGGCGTGGTCAAGCAGCACAGCGGCAGCTACGCCATCGGCCTGTGGCTGTTCGCCACCGTCGCCGTGCTGGCCTGGGGCCTGCTGCGCGGGGTCACGCGGCAGTGGCGCAACCAGTGGATGGCGCTGGGCGCCGCCCGCATCTGACGAAGGACACGACGATGAAAAAGCCACGCCTGGTGGTGGTCGGCAACGGCATGGCCGGCATCCGCACGCTCGAGGAGCTGCTGAAGCTGGTGCCGGACATGTACGAGATCACCGTGTTCGGCGCCGAGCCGCACCCGAACTACAACCGCATCCTGCTCTCGCCGGTGCTCGCCGGCGAGCAGGACTTCGACGAGATCGTGCTCAACCCGCTGTCGTGGTACGCCGACCACGGCATCACCCTGCACCTGGGCAAGGAGGTGACGAGGATCGACCGCGTGCGCCGCAAGGTGATCGCGTCCGACGGCACCGAAGCCGAGTACGACCGCCTGCTGCTGGCCACCGGTTCGGTGCCCTTCATCCTACCGATCCCGGGCAAGGACCTGACCGGCGTCATCGGCTACCGCGACATCCACGACACCCAGGTGATGATCGATACCGCCAGGCGCAAGCAGCATGCGGTGGTGATCGGCGGCGGCCTGCTCGGGCTGGAGGCGGCCAACGGCCTGAAGCTGCGCGGTATGGCGGTGACCGTGGTGCACCTCGCCGGCTGGCTGCTGGAGCGGCAGCTCGATCCGGTGGCCGGCGCGCTGCTGGAGAAATCGCTGGTCGAACGCGGCCTGGATTTCCGCCTCAACACCTCGACCACCGAAATCCTCGGCAACGCCGCCGGCGAAGTCGCCGCGGTGCGCTTCTCCGACGGCGAACAAATCCCCGCCGACCTGGTGGTGATGGCCGCCGGCATCCGTCCGAACACGACGCTGGCGCAGGCCGCCGGCATCCACTGCAACCGCGGCATCGTGGTCAACGACACCTTGCAGACCTTTGATCCGCGCGTGTACGCCGTCGGCGAATGCGCCAGCCACCGCGGCATCGCCTACGGCCTGGTCGCGCCGCTGTTCGAGCAGGCCAAGATCTGCGCCAACCACCTGGCCACCTACGGCATCGGCATCTACAGGGGCTCGGCGGTGTCGACCAAGCTCAAGGTCACCGGCATCGACCTGTTCTCCGCCGGCGACTTCATGGGCGGCGAGGGCAGCGAGGAGATCGTGCTCTCCGATCCCGCCGGCGGCCTGTACAAGAAGCTGGTGATCCGCGACGACAAACTCGTCGGCGCCTGCCTGTACGGCGACACCGGCGACGGCGCCTGGTACTTCAAGCAGATCAAGGACGGCGGCGCGATCGGCGACCGTCGCGACACGCTCGCCTTCGGCGAAACCGCGCTGGGCGATGCCGGCACCGGCGGCCAGGACCGCGTGGCGAACATGGCCGACTCCGACGAGGTCTGCGGCTGCAATGGTGTCTGCAAGGGCACGATCGTCAAGGCGGTGCGCGAGCAGGGCCTGTTCACCGTCGACGACGTCAAGAAGCACACCAAGGCGGCGAGCTCCTGCGGCTCGTGTACCGGCCTGGTCGAGCAGATCCTGATGAACTGCCTGGGCTCGAACTTCCAGGAGACGCCGAAGACGAAAGCGGTGTGCGGCTGCACAGACCGCACCCACGCCGAGGTGCGGCAGGCGGTGCGCGAACACCATCTCGTCAGCCACGCCCAGGCCTACGCCTTCCTGGAATGGCGCACGCCCAACGGCTGCGCCACCTGCCGCCCGGCAATCAACTACTACATGCTCTCGACCTGGCCGCGCGAGGCCGTGGACGATCCACAGAGCCGCTTCATCAACGAGCGCGCGCACGCCAACATCCAGAAGGACGGCACCTTCTCGGTGATCCCGCAGATGAAGGGCGGCGTGACCAACGCCAGCGAACTGCGCCGCATCGCGGATGTGGCCGACAAGTACGCGGTGCCGATGGTCAAGGTCACCGGCGGCCAGCGCATCGACCTGCTCGGGGTGAAGAAGGAGGACCTGGTCGGGGTGTGGAAGGACCTGGGCATGCAGTCCGGCCACGCCTACGGCAAGTCGATCCGCACGGTGAAGACCTGCGTGGGCAGCGAGTTCTGCCGCTTCGGCACCCAGAACAGCACCCAGATGGGCATCGACCTGGAGACGATGCTGGCCAACATGTGGAGCCCGCACAAGGTGAAGCTGGCCGTGTCTGGCTGCCCGCGCAACTGCGCCGAATCCGGGATCAAGGACGTGGGCATCATCGCGGTGGATTCGGGCTGGGAGATCCACGTCGGCGGCAACGGCGGCATCAAGACCGAGGTCGCGCGCTTCCTGTGCAAGGTCAGGACCGCCGACGAGGTGAAGGAGACCACCGGCGCCTTCCTGCAGCTGTACCGTGAGGAGGCCTACTACCTCGACCGCACCGTGCACTACATCGAGCGCGTCGGGCTCGACTACATCAAGCGCAAGGTGGTGGACGACGACGACAACCGCCGCGCGCTGTTCGAGCGCCTGCTCTACGCGCTCGAAGGCCTGCCCGACCCCTGGGCCGCGCGCATCGCCGGCGCGCAGCCGCGCGAGTACGCGCCGCTGAAGCTGGCGACGCCCGGATCCGATCGGCGCATCGCCGTGGCGCTGGAGGACTGACGATGACGACCATCGACACCTGGGTGCGCGTGTGCGCGATTGACGAGATCCCGCTGCTGGGTTCGCGCGTCCTGCAGTGCGACGAGGGCGACGACATCGCCCTGTTCCGCCCCGCCGACGCGCGCGTGTTCGCGCTGGCCGACCGTTGCCCGCACAAGGGCGGGCCGCTGTCGCAGGGGATCGTCAGCGGCGACACCGTGACCTGTCCGCTGCACGGCTGGAACATCGGCCTCGACAGCGGCCAGGCCTGTGCGCCGGACGTGGGCTGCGCGCGGCGCTATCCGGTGCGCGTGGTCGACGGTGAGGTGTGGCTTCAGCTCGCGGCGATGACGGAAGCGACCGCGGAGACGGAGGAGCAGGCCGCATGACATCCTTCCCGGAGATCCCTCCTTTTGCCCGTCATTCCCGCGAAAGCGGGAATCCATGGACGTTCGGCCGTGAAAGGCAAGGTCCATGGATTCCCGCTTTCGCGGGAATGACGGAGTTTGTCGAAGCGGCCTGATGGACGGCACCGAGGCTCCGCGCCTGCCGATCGAACGCCGCAGCACGCGCTCGACCTGCTGCTACTGCGGCGTCGGCTGCGGCGTGCTGATCCACGGCGCGCGCGACGCGCAGGGCCACGAGCGCATCACCGGCGTCGAGGGCGACCCGCAGCATCCGGCCAACTTCGGCCGGCTGTGCAGCAAGGGCCGCACCCTCGCCGACAGCGCGCGCAGCCTGCACGGCCGCGTGCTGCAGCCGGAGTTGCGCCGGCAGCGTGGCGAACCGCGCCGTCCGGTGGACTGGGGACTGGCGCTGGACACGGTGGCCGAACGGCTGTCGGGCATCGTCGAACGCCACGGCCCCGACGCGGTCGCGTTCTACATCTCGGGCCAACTGCTCACCGAGGACTACTACGTCTTCAACAAGCTGGCCAAGGGCCTGCTCGGCACCAACAACATCGACACCAACTCGCGCCTGTGCATGTCCAGCGCGGTCACCGGCTACAAGCTCGCCTTCGGCGCCGACGGCCCGCCGACCTGCTACGAGGACCTCGAACACGCGAAGACGGTGCTGTTCGCCGGCAGCAATGCGGCCTATGCGCATCCGGTGCTGTTCCGGCGGCTGGAGGACGCGAAGGCGCGCGATCCCGGCGTACGCTGGATCGTGATCGATCCGCGTCGCACCGATACCGCGGCGATGGCCGACCTGCACCTGCCGATCCAGCCCGGCACCGACGTGGCCCTGTTCAACGGCATGCTCCACCACCTGATCTGGGAGGGCCTGCTCGACCAGCGCTTCATCGACGCGCACACGACGGGTTTCGCCGAACTCAAGCAGCTGCTGCGCGAGTACACGCCGCGCATGTCGGCGGAGATCTGCGGCATCCCCGCGAACGACCTGGTCACCGCCGCCGAGTGGTTCGGCCGCAGCCCGGCGGCGCTGTCGCTGTACTGCATGGGCCTGAACCAGTCCGCGCACGGCACCGACAAGAACCTCGCCCTGATCCACCTGCACCTGGCCACGGGCCAGGTGGGCCGGCCCGGCGCCGGTCCGTTCTCGCTCACCGGGCAGCCCAACGCGATGGGCGGGCGCGAGGTCGGCGGCATGGCGACGATGCTCGCCGCGCACCGCGAGATCACCGATGACGCGCACCGCGCCGAAGTCGAGGCGCTGTGGACGCTGGCGCCGGGCACGCTGTCGCCGAAGCCCGGGCTGGCGGCGGTGGAGCTGTTCGACGCCGTGCGCGCAGGCAAGGTCAAGGCGGTGTGGATCGCCTGCACCAACCCCGTGCACTCGATGCCCGACATCGGCCAGGTGCGCGAGGCGCTGCAGCGCGCCGAGTACGTGATCGTGCAGGACGCCTTCGCCGACACCGACACCGTGCCCTACGCCGACGCCCTGCTGCCGGCCGCGACCTGGGGCGAGAAGGACGGCACCGTCACCAACTCCGAGCGCCGCATCTCGCGCGTGCGCGCGGCGGTCGCGGCGCCGGGGCAGGCGAAGCCGGACTGGTGGATCGTGCGCGAGGTCGCGCGTCGGATCGAGGCGCGGCTGGCCGCGCCGGGCGCCGCGCCGCTGTTCGCGGCCGACGCGCCGGCCGCGATCTTCGACGAACACCGCGCGCTGACCGTCGGCCGCGACCTCGACATCGGCGGGCTGGACCACGCGCGGCTGGACGACGACGGCCCGCAGCAGTGGCCCTTCCCCGCCGACGCCGCGCAGGGGCAGGCGCGCCGCTACGGCGATGGCGTGTTCGCCACCGCCGACGGCCGCGCGCGCTTCCACGTCACGCCCTACAGGCCGGTGGCCGAACAGACCTCCGCGCGCTTCCCGCTGCGCCTGCTCACCGGCCGTCTGCGCGACCAGTGGCACGGCATGTCGCGCACCGGGCGCGTGCCGGCGCTGTTCGCGCACAGCCCGGAGCCGGGCCTGCGCATGCATCCGGACGACGCCGCGCGCCGCGGCCTGAAGGCCGGCGAGCTGATGCGCATCGTCAGCAAGCGCGGCGAACTGGTGCTGCCTTTGGAACTGTCCGACGAAGTGCTGTCGGGCACGGTGTTCGCCGCGATGCACTGGAGCGGGCAGTACCTGTCCAGCGGCGGCATCAACGAGGTCAGCCAGCCGGCGGTGGACGCACGCTCGCGCCAGCCCGAGCTCAAGCACGCCGCGGTGCGGGTGGAAAAGGCCGCCTTCGGCTGGCACCTGCTGGCCGCGCGCCGCGGCGACGCGCTGGCGCTGCGCGCGGCGGTGCAGCCGCTGCTCAGGGACTGCGGCTATGCCGGGCTGTCGCTGCAGGCCGATCCCGACGCCGACGACGACGCGGCCTGGCTGGTGCTGCGCGCGGCGGCCACCGACGCCATGCCCGCCGAATGGCTGGCCGCGCTCGACGAAGCGATGGCCCTGGCCGCCGGCGCCGACACGCTGGAATACCGCGACGTCCGCCGCGGCCTGCTCAAGCGCGTGGCCTGGCGCAGCGACGACGCCGGCAGCTTCATCGACGGCCTGCTCTGGACCGACGCCCGGCCCGGCGGCGACGCCCTGCTGCGCAGCGCGCTCACCGGCGCCGCCTGGCGCGGTCCGCGGCTGGCGGCGTTCTCGGCCCTGGCCGAAGTCGCCCGCGACCCGGTGGTCTGCGTCTGCCGCCAGGTCACCGAATCGGCGATCCGCAGCGAAGTGCGCAACGGCGCCGACGTGGCCGCGCTCAAGCAGCGCCTGGGCTGCGGCACCGTCTGCGGCTCCTGCGTTCCCCAGCTCACGCAGTTCGTTCGCCAGGCCGCGAGCGCATGACCCCCACGGACTTCCCGGAGGCAACGATGGCAACACCCGCGTCCAATGAACCACGCGCACCGCGCCGCATTCCGGAAGAAGTGGTGCTGCTTTCCGCCGGCCCCGGCGACCTGGAGCTGCTCACCCTCAAGGCCGTGCGCGCACTGGCCGCGGCCGAGGTGCTGCTGCTCGACGAACTGGTCAACCCCGGCATCGTCGAACTCGCACCGCTGGCGCGCGTCGTGCGCGTCGGCAAGCGCGGCGGCTGCCGCTCCACGCCGCAGGACTTCATCTGCCGGCTGATGCGACGCTGCGCGCTGCAGGGCCAGCGCGTGGTGCGGGTGAAGGGCGGCGAAGCGCTGCTGTTCGGCCGCGCCGGCGAGGAGATCGCCTTCCTGCGCGCGGCCGGCGTGCCGGTGACGATCATCAACGGCATCAGCGCGGCGTTCGCGGCCGCGTCCTCGCTCGGCGTCTCGCTCACCCATCGCGACCACTGCCACGGCATCACCTGCGTCACCGCGCACACCGCCGACCACGGCGAGCCGGACTGGGCCGCACTCTGCGCCACCGGCACCACGCTGGCGATCTACATGGGCATGCGCCGCATCGAATCGCTCGCCCGGGCGCTGCTGCGGCACCTGCCCGCGTGCACGCCCGTGGCCGTGGTGCAGGTCGCCAGCCAGCCAGGCGAATGCCGGCTGCTGACCACGCTGCACGCGCTGGCGCTGGAGGCCGCCGGCCTCGTTCCGGGCGCACCGGGCGTGATCCTTGTCGGCCCGGCCCTGGGCGAGGCCCAGGCTGCCGCGCAGCCTGCCGCAGCTGCACGCAGGAGCGTGGGGCAGGCGTGATCGCACGCGCGTTCGCACCCGTTTGATGCCGATCAATGCGTGACCGCGCCGGCCGGGCGATGGTGGCCCTCCATTCGACAGGAGCCGGACATGACCCTTCCCCTCGCAGGCAGGACCGCCCTGGTCACCGGCGGCGCGCGCGGCATCGGCGCGGCGATCGCGCGACGGCTGCATGCCGACGGCGCCAACGTGGCCATCACCGACGTGCTCGCAGACGAAGGCCGCGCGCTGGCCGCCAGCCTCGGCGAACGCGCGGCCTTCTTCGAGCACGACGTCGCCTCCGACGATGCATGGCGCGAGGTGGTCGCCGCGGCCGTCGCCGCGTTCGGCGACCTGCACGTGCTGGTCAACAACGCCGGCATCTACGAACCCGGCAGCATTGCCGACGCCGACCTGGCCGGGGTCGAGCGCCAGATCCGGGTCAACCAGTTCGGCAGCTTCCTCGGCATGCGCCACGCACAGGCGCCGATGCGGGCGGCCGGTGGCGGCAGCATCGTCAACATCAGCTCGATCGCCGGACTGCTCGGCTTCCCCGGCGCGGCGGCCTACGTCGGCACCAAATGGGCGGTGCGCGGCATGACCAAGACCGCCGCGGTGGAGCTGGCGCCCGACCGCATCCGCGTCAACTCCGTGCATCCGGGCTTCATCGAAACCCCGATGATCGGCAAGAACAGCGACGAGGCCAACCAGGCCGGCATCGACGCCACGCCGCTCAAGCGCGTCGGCCAGCCCGACGAGATCGCCGCGGCCGTGGCCTACCTGGTCGGCCCGGGCGCGGAATTCGTCACCGGCGCGGAACTGACCGTGGACGGCGGCTGGGTGCTGTAGCGGATCCATACCTGAAGGGGCCACGGCCGGCGGCACGGACTACCATGCACGCCTTCCCGCAGGATGCCGCCGCCATGTCCACGCCACCGCCCTACCTCGACGACGCCCAGATCGAACGCCTGGCCGAGCTGCTGGAGCAGCGCGCGGTGCCGTTCAAGGGATTCAACCTCGAGGCGCTGGACGGCTTCCTGACCGCATTGGTGGTGGCGCCGTCGCCGGTGCCGCCGGGCGAATGGGAGCCGGTGGTGTGGGGCGGCAAGCCGCCGCGCTGGGACAGCGCGGAGGAAGCCGGCCAGGTGCAGCTGCTGCTGGCGGGCCACTGGAACATGTGCGCAGCGCGCGTGCGCCACGGCGAAGACGACCTGCCCGACCACCTCGCCCCGCTGATGTGGCTGCCCGAGGACCCGGAGCTGACCGGCGAGGAAGCCCTGCACGAGGACGAACTGGACGTCGGCCACGACTGGGCGCTGGGCTTCTTCGAAGGCGTGGCGCTACGCGAGGCCGAGTGGGACGGCTGGCTGGACGCGAACGACTGGATGGAAGAGCTGTTCGACCTGCTCGACCGCCTCGCCACCGGTGAAGTGCTCAACCCGGAAGATCCCACCGCCGAGGCCACCCCGCTGGGCTACAGCGAGCGGCTGGCGATCGTGGTCTCGCTGCCCGGGATGCTGGCCGACCTCAACCACCACCGCGTCGACGCCCTGACCCCGCGCGACCCGATCCGCCGCGACCCCGCCCCCGGCCGCAACGACCCCTGCCCCTGCGGCAGCGGCAAGAAGCACAAGAAGTGCTGCGGGGCGCAGTAAGCGCGGTGATCGGGCAGCACTGATCAGGTCTGCTGCTGATCCGGGCCGGCATCCGGGCCACGTCGCACTCGCATCGACGGGCAGTCACCGTCACCTTGGCAAGCCCGGAGACTCACGTTCTCACGGCTCCGCGTTCCGAAACGCGCCGGAGGCAGGCCGGGACGACATATTCAGATCACCTGTTGCCCTGGACCGGTCGACTCCTCTGGCCCGGAGCGGACGATCAGTGCATCGCGCAGTTTCGCGTCCATCCCGCTCCACATTGCCGCGTCGGCGGGGGCTTGGCGCAGGTAATCGAGGATTTCCAGTCGCTGCCTGCGCAGCGCCTGCAGTACGACGACATGGATGACGTGGTAGAGCGATGCGATGTCGCCCTGCCAGCCGTTGGGTGGCGCTTCGCGCAGGCGGTACCCGCCCATGCGCACCGTCCCCGGCAGCCACAGCATCGGGCCACGCCGTTCCCGCTGCAGCGGAAGCGACAGGACAGCACGGATGTCCGACTCGCGGGTCGGACTCATCCCGAACAGGTCGGCCATGTACGAGAAACGGTTGTTCTTCGCCCAGGGCAGGATGCTGCGCCACATTTCCATGACGTCGTCGCAGGACAGGATGTCCAGGCGCAGCCCGTTGGACACGCGCTTGGACCAGGACAGCATCAGGTGCAGCGAGATCGTGTCGATATAGTGGTTCGGACCGATGCGGACGTGACGGCCGCCGTTGATCGCATGGACGCAACGCGCCCCGGACCCTTCAAGCTCCACCTGCGGGTTCCAGGCGACCTTGCTCGTGAGCACCCATTCCAGCCTCTGGTGGCGCGATTCCTCAACGCACGCGGAGGGCGGCCCGGCGGTCTCGATCACGCACTTCCTGGACATGATGTCGTAGTACTCGCGGTCCAGCTCGTGCAGCAGCTTCGCGCGTTCGATCCGCCGCCCCTCCTCGGCGGCCTTCTTCTGGCTGCGGTGAATCAGGGCGTAGGCGACGAGTGCCGCGCCAAGCGCGAGCAGGAGCTGGAAGGCATCGGCGTCGGGCTTGGCGTTGAACCCCAACAGTCTGACGCTGCCGGCCAACCAGTCAAATACCGGGAACGACGAACCGGACGACATCGGCAGATCTCCCCCCTGCACATCATGAGCGCCATCCCCATGGGCGCCGCCGTGGATCCTGCCCGGCCGACCCACAAGATACAAGCGCGCGTTGCCGGAGCAGCAAGAAGGGAACGAGGCCAGTCGACCAGATGCCGGGGCGAGCGGGCCTGCGCCGTTGCCTCAAGGCTCTTCCGCCGTCATCGACTCGTCGACGTGCTCCGCTTGCGGCGGCAGCAGGCTGGCGCCAAGGAAGCCACATACGCATCGTGCGTGGCCTTCAGAAACGTCATTTCGTCCTTGCCCACGTCGCGGTCCTCCAATGCGCTGCGCGCCTGCCGCCGGTCCGCATTCCCAGAATTCGGAAAAGGTTCGGGAAAAGAAAATCCCCGCGCATGTCCCTGGTGATCCGGCCTGCAAAACCGGAGTGCAGGCGCGGTCTCGGCCGCGACCGGCCGCTCGCCAGGGCCGGTCGGCTCGAAGCCGCTCCTGCGGGGACTGGACCGATGGGCCGGAAACGACGAGGGCCGGTCAACCCGGCCCTCGAAGGATCAGAAGCATTGGCGGTGCGGGAGACTCACCACACCACTTCGGCCATCGAGCAGTTCAGCCCCGAGCCGATGCCGAGCAGCGCCACGCGGTCGCCCTTCTTCAGGCGGCCCATCTCGCGCAGCTTGCTGAGCACGATCGGGACCGAGGCCGGGCCGATGTTGCCGTGCTCGCCGAAGATGGTCATGACCTTCTTGGGGTCGATGCCGATGGCCTTGGTGAAGGCGGCGGTGTGGACCTTGCTGACCTGGTGGATGACGAACTGGTCGAGTTCCTCGACCACCCAGCCCAGCGCCAGCTTGGCGGCGCCGAAGGTCTTCTGCGAGAGCTTGATGCCCTCGATCAGCAGCATGCGGGTGTCGGTGACCATGCCGTCGAGGTTGCCGCGGCAGAGCTTGTTCCACTCGGTCGCGGCGCGGGTCACGCCGCCGCGGTAGCGCGGTGCGCCCGGGGCGAGTTCGGCGCGGGCGAGCACCATCGCGGCGGCGCCGGAGCCGAGGGTGAGGGTGGCCAGTTCGTTGCGGAACTGTTCCTCGGTGGCGTCGGCGCTGGCCAGGCGGTCGAGGGTCTTCTCGTAGGCCAGGTCTGCGGTCTCGCCGTCGACGATCAGGGCGTAGTCGATCTCGCCGCGCTCGATCATGCGGCTGGCGATGTCCATGCCGTTGATGAAGGCCAGGCAGGCGTTGGCGACGTCGAAGTTCTGGCAGGTGTCGGGCAGGCCGAGGTTGCCGCTGACGATGCTGGCGGTGGACGGCTCGAGGTAGTCGCGGCTGACCGAGGTGTTGACCAGCAGGCCGACCTTGTCCGGGTCGATGCCGGCGTCGGCCAGCGCCTTCACGCCGGCAAGCGTCGCCACTTCGGAGGCCTGCACGCCTTCTTCCCACAGGTAGCGCGAGTGGATGCCGGCGATCTCGCCGAGCACGTCGGTGCGGATGCCGAGGCGGTCGAGGGTCGGCTTGAGCCGGGTATTGATCTCCGCGGAGGAGAGCCGGCGCGGGGCATCGATGTGGGCGAGGCCGGCGATGGCGACGTGTTGGAAGAGCATGGGCTGGGCGCCGGTAACGGAGACGGAGCCGTATAGGGTACCGGCTTCCGGGGTGGGGCGCATGAAACCGGGGGTCGCGGGCCGGCGTTCGGGGTGGGACGAGGTCGCCGGGATGGTGCGGGCAGCGGGTTGCCCCCACCCCAACCCTCCCCCGCAAGCGGGGGAGGGAGCTAAAAAGCAGCGGCTTCTGACTCCCTCCCCGGCTTGCGGGGGAGGGCTGGGGTGGGGGCCCGAATCAGCGCCCGCAGCGCCAGGCCGCGAAGCGCTGGCTCCCGCCCGCCGGGTCGGCCAGCGGGTGGATGGTGTCGGCCTCGAGGCCGGGGGCCTCGTTGCGGGCCAGGGTCTCGAGTTCGTCGCGAACCTTGATCGGGTTGCGCTCGATGAAGGCGATGCTGTGCTTGACCGAGACTTCCACCTCGCCGCGCTTCTCGCAGCCCGAGGGCGGGCCGGTGACGACCTTCACCGCGCTGGCGCCGGGGGCCATGTGCACCCAGGTGCAGGCCGAGAGGGCAAGGGGCAGGGCGAGGAGCAGGGCGGTGAGGCGCATGGCGGGGGCTCCGGTTCGGAAGTCGGGGATTCTGCCGCAGGCGGGATGAATGGAGACGTGGGTGGTTGACAGTTGGTGGCCGGCCTCGCCACCAACGACGAACCACCACCCCGCCTTATTCCGCGACCTGCTTGCCGTCGGCGTCGATCACCCGCACCTCGCCCAGCCCCAGCGCGCGCACCGGTGCCTCGGTCTGCTTGAGGTCGCCCACGATCACCCAGGTCAGGGCGTCGGGATCGATCGTCTTCGCCGCCGTCATCACCTGCTCCGGCGTGATCGCCTCCACTTCGGCCTTGCGCTTGAACACGTAGTCGTCCGGCCGCCCGAAGCGGACGATGCCACCGATGGTGCCCATCACCGACCACGCGGTCTCGTAGGCGCCGGGCAGGCTCAGGGTCTGGATCGCCTTGACCCGCTCGACCTCGGCCTGCGTCGCCGGGCGCGCGGCGGTGGCGAACTCGCTGATCTCGCGCTGCATCTCGGCCACCGATTCGGCGGTCTTGTCGATCTGCACCGGCGCCGACGCCGTCCAGCGGCGCTGGCCCAGCGCGCCGCCCAGCGAGGTACGCGCGCCGTAGGACCAGTGCTTGTCCTCGCGCAGGTTCATGTTCAGGCGCGCGGTGAAATCGCCGCCGACCACGCCGTTGGCCATCTCCAGCCGCACCGCGCCCGGGTCCGTGGTCGAGGGCACCAGCTGCGCGGCGTAAATGTTGGCCTGCACCGCGCCGGGCTGGTCGATCAGGAACACGCGCGGGGCGTCGGGCAGCGCCACCTGCGGTACCGCCACCGCCTCCGGCGCCGGGCCCTCGCCGCGCCAGTCGGCGAAGTGCTTGTCCAGCAGCGGCACGATCTCGGCCAGGGTGGTGTCGCCGACCACGATCAGGGTCGCGTTCTCCGGGCGCACCCAGCGGCGGTGGAAGGCGAGCAGATCGTCGCGGGTCAGCGCCGCGATCGAGGCCTCGTCGCCGCTGCCCGAGGCCGGCGCGCCGTAGGGATGCGCCGCGCCGTACAGCAGGGCCGGCAGCACGCGCATCGCCATGCCCGAGGGCTGCGCCTTCTGCTGGCGGATGCCGGCGATCCAGGTGGCCTTGATGCGATCGATCTCGGCCTGGTCGAAATCCGGCCGGCGCAGCATGTCGGCGAACAGGGCCAGCGAGGGGTCGAGGTTTTCCTTCAGCGCGGACAGGTAGGCGTTGCCGCCGTCCAGCGCCGCGCCGGCGCCGAGGTTGGCGCCCAGCGCCTCGGCCTTGTCGGCGAAGGCCAGCGAACCGACGCCGGCCGCGCCCTCGTCCAGCAGGCCCATGGCGAAGCTGGCCACGCCGCCCTTGCCGGCCGGGTCGGAGCTGTAGCCGCCGTTGAATTCATAGCTGAACTGCACGACGGGGATGTCGTGGCGCTCGGCCAGGATCACCCCGGTGCCGTTCTTCAGCGTCGCGCGCTGCAGCGCGGGGAACTTGAGCTCCGGGAACTGCTCGGTCTTCGGCACGCCGAGGCTGCGGTCGACCGTGCTGTTCGTGGTGGTGTACTTCGCTTCCGGCGCCGGCAATTCGAACGGGGCGGGCGTGCCGGCCGGTTCCTCGGCCAGCGGGGTGCGCTCGCCCGGCTCGACGACGAGGGTGTGGCTGCCCTCGCCCAGCCACTTCGCGCCGACGGTCTTGATGTCTTGCGCCGTGGTCGCCTCGTAGTTGGCGAGCGAGGTGCGGAAGCAGCCGGGGTCGGACTCGTAGACGGTGCATTCGGCCAGCACGTCGGCCTTGCCGCCGAAGCCGCCGATGCGCTCGATGCCGCGGATGAAACCGGCGCGGATCACGGTCTTGGCGCGTTCGAGTTCTTCCGCGGTCGGGCCGTCCTTGACCAGGCGGCCGATCTCCTCGTCGATGATCGCCTCGACCTTCGCCGGATCGACGCCGTCCTTGACCGTGGCGACCACGTAGAAATTCGAGCCCAGCTGCGAGGTGCCCGCCATCGCGCTGATGTTGTCGACCAGCTTCTCGCCGTGCAGCAGGCGCGCGTCCAGGCGCGAGGACTTGGCGCCGCCGAGCACGTAGCCCAGCACCTGCAGCCGGTCGATGTCGACGGTGCCGGCCTGCGGCACGTTCCAGACGCGGTAGACGCGCGGCTGCGGCACCTTGTCCTGCATCACCTCGCGGGTGGTCTGCGGGCGCTGCGCCACGTCGACCGCCGGCTGCGCCATCGTCGGCCCGGCCGGGATGTGGCCGAAGTACTTCGCCACCTTCTCCTTCGCGGTCGCCACGTCGATGTCGCCGGCCAGCACCAGCACCGCGTTGTTGGGGCCGTACCAGGCGTGGAACCACTGCTTCACGTCGTCGAGCGAGGCGGCGTTGAGGTCGTTCATCGAACCGATGACGCTGTGCCCGTAGGGATGGTCCTTCGGGTACAGCGCGTGGATCATCTTCTGCCAGACCTGGCCGTAGGGCTGGTTCTCGCCCTGGCGCTTCTCGTTCTGGACCACGCCGCGCTGCTCGTCGAGCGCGGCCTGGTCGATCGCGCCGAGCAGGTGGCCCATGCGGTCGGATTCCATCCACAGCGCCATGTCCAGCGCAGTGGTGGGCACGTTCTGGAAGTAGTTGGTGCGGTCGGTGTTGGTGGTGCCGTTCTGGTCGGTGGCGCCGACCGCGCGGAACGGGTCGAAGAACTCGCCCTTGTGGTTCTCCGAGGACTGGAACATCAGATGCTCGAACAGGTGGGCGAAGCCGCTGCGCCCGGACGGCTCGTCCTTGCTGCCGACGTGGTACCAGATGTTGACCGCCACGATCGGCGCCTTGCGGTCGGTGTGCACCACCACGCGCAGGCCGTTGGGCAGGGTGAAGCTCTCGTGGGGGATGTCGACGACCGGCTCGTTCGCGGCGGACGCGGCGGCGGGCAGCGCGACCAGTCCGGTGCCCAGCGCGAGGCCGAGGGCGGCGGACAGCAGCGCGCGGCGCGCGGGACGGCGGAACGAGGCGGCGGTGGGCGACATGCGGCGATCCTTCTGATGCAAGATGAACGGACATGTTAACGGACCGGCCGGGGCGCCCCCCGGGCCGAAAGTCCCGGGTCGCGGGGCGACGCTGGCATGATGGCCTCGCCCGCACCCGCGCCGCCGGAGACTGCCGCCATGCCCGTCCGCCATGCCCTCGTCACCGGCGCCAACCGCGGCCTCGGCCTCGAATTCGTCCGCCAGCTGCTCACCGCGGGCGACCACGTGGTCGCCGCCTGCCGGCAGCCGGGCCGGGCCACCGCGCTCAACACCCTGGCCGGCGAACACCCCGGGCGGCTGCACGTGCTGCCGCTGGACCTGGCCAACCCGAAATCGCACGCCGAGCTCGCGCGCGAACTGCCGCTGGTGCTCGGCGACGACGGCCGCCTCGGCCTGCTGGTCAACAACGCCGGCGTGCTGCATTCGGGCGAACGCTTCGGCACGCTCTCGCCGGCGATCCTCGACGACAGCTTCCGCACCAACGCCGCCGGCCCGCTGCTGCTCACCCAGGCGCTGGCGCCGCTGCTGGCGGATGAAGCCCGGGTGATCAACCTGTCCTCGCAGCTGGGCTCGATCGCCTCGACCACCCGCTTTGGCACCCCGAGCTACAACATCAGCAAGGCCGCGCAGAACATGGCCACCGTGCTGCTGGCGCGGGCGCTGGCCGAGCGCGGGATCGTCGTGTTCGCGGCCAGCCCCGGCTGGGCGCGCACCGACATGGGCGGCGAAGGCGCCGAGCTCGAACCCGCCGAGGCCGTGGCCGGCATCCTGCGCGTGGCCGGCGGCCTCGCCGCGTCCGACAGCGGCCGTTTCCTCGACTGGAAGGGCGACCCGCTGCCCTGGTGACGCCGCGCCGCGCGACAATGCGCGGCCCCGACGCGATGGCGTGCCCGTGTTCGACCTGCTGCTGTACCAGCCCGAAATCCCGCCCAACACCGGTAACGTCATCCGCCTGTGCGCGAACACCGGCGCGCGCCTACACCTGATCCGCCCGCTCGGCTTCGACCTCGACGACCGCAGCCTGCGCCGCGCCGGGCTCGACTACCACGAGTACGCTACGCTGCGCGTGCACGACTCGCTCGACGCCGCGCTCGAGGCCATCGCCCCGCCGCGCCTGTTCGCGCTGAGCACGCGCAACAGCCTGCGCTACGACCAGCCGCGCTACGCCGAAGGCGACGCCTTCCTGTTCGGCCCGGAAACCCGTGGCCTGCCGGACGAGGTGCTCGCGCGCGTGCCGCCGACGCAGCGCCTGCGCCTGCCGATGCGGCCGGACAACCGCAGCCTCAACCTGTCGAACGCGGTCGCGGTGGTGGCCTTCGAGGCCTGGCGGCAGCTCGGCTTCGCCGGCGGCGCCTGACCGGGGGCGAGCCACCCCCTGCCCACGTTCCGTCATCCCCGCGAAGGCGGGGACCCAGTGTCTTTGCTTCTGAATTTGCAACAGTCAAGACGCTGGATCCCCGCCTTCGCGGGGACGACGGGGAGGTGGGCGACTGGGGCGAAAACGCCCCAAGCCCCGGCGCGACCAGATCGATCCGGAAAAGTTCCTGAACTCATCGGTTCACTATTCAGTCCCGGTTGCAGGCACAGGCCCAGAATGCGCGTGCCGCCCCGGGTGGAACCGTTTTCCCCGACGGTGACTCCCCCTCCCACGCCACCCGGGGCGGCCCCCACATATAAACAAGAAAGAAGAGGCACCCCCGATGAAGCGTCCCCTGCTCGCCCTGGCCCTCGCCGCCGCCGTGCCGTTCGCGGCCTCCGCCGCCGAAGGCGTCTCCTACAACTATGTCGAGGCGGGCTACGCCGCCACCAACCTGAGCGACGGCCTGCCCGACGCCGACGGCTACGCCGCGCGCGCCTCGATCGCGTTCCACCCCAACTTCCACGTGTTCGGCGACTACAGCAACCAGGAGTTCGACAACACCGGCATCGACGCCGACCAGTGGCGCGTCGGCCTGGGCTACAACCACGAGATCTCGCCGCGCGCCGACCTGCTGACCCGCATCGCCTACGAGAAGGTCGACTTCGGCAGCCTCGGCGACGCCGACGGCTGGAGCGTCGAGGCCGGCGCCCGCGGCGCGCTCACCCACAACCTGGAAGGCTATGCGCTGGCCGGCTACGAGGACGGCGACCAGGTCGACGGCGACTTCTACGGCCGCCTCGGCGCCACCGTGAAGTTCAACCGCAACTGGGGCGTCAACGGCGACGTGAAGTTCAGCGACGGCGACACCGCTTGGTTCGTCGGCCCGCGCTTCACCTGGTAAAGCGCGCCGGGCGTCCCCATCTCTCCGACAACAGGTGCTGAAAGCGACGTCGCCCCTCCCCTCTCTCTCCCGACGTCGCGACATGGCCCGGCCGGCAACGGTCGGGCTTTTTTTGATTTTGCGTCGGCGGTTGGCCCCCACCCCAGCCCTCCCCCGCGGGCGGGGGAGGGAGTCAGAAGCCGCTGCTTTTAGCTCCCTCCCCCGCCTGCGGGGGAGGGCTGGGGTGGGGGCAACCCACCGGAAGCCCTATTCGAACAGCGCGTCCGGATACTCCGGCTTGCGCTCGCGCGCCATCAGCCGCGCCAGGCCCTCGGCCGGGGTGATGTCCCCATGCAGCACGTCGCGGACGTTGCGCGAGATCGGCAGTTCCAGACCATGCCGCTCGGCCAGCCGCATCACTTCGTCCGCGGTCTGCACCGATTCGACCACCTGGCCGATCTCGCGCACCGCATCGGCCACGCTCTTGCCGCGACCGAGCGCGAGGCCGAGGCGGCGGTTGCGCGAGAGATCGCCGGTGCAGGTCAGCACCAGGTCGCCGAGGCCGGCGAGCCCCATCAGCGTTTCCGGGCGGCCGCCGATCGCGGCGTTGAGCCGCAGCATCTCGTTGAGGCCGCGGGTGACCAGTCCGGTGCGCGCGTTGAGGCCGAGTTCCATGCCATCGGCAACGCCGGTGGCCACCGCCAGCACGTTCTTCATCGCGCCGCCGAGCTCGGCGCCGCGCATGTCGCTGCCGGTGTAGGCGCGGAATTCCGGCCCGTGCAGCACGTCGGCGACCTGCTGCACGAAGGCGGCATCCTCGCCCTGCACGGTGAGCGCGGTCGGCAGGCCCTGCGCGACTTCCTTCGCGAACGACGGGCCCGTGACCACCGCCAGCGGCACGTCGTCGCCGAGCAGGTCGCCGGCGACTTCATGCAGGAACCGTCCGGAGCCCGGCTCGAAGCCCTTCGCCGCCCAGGCCACGCCGGCCTGCGCCGGCCGCAGCGGCGCCAGCGCGCGCAGGGTTTCGGTGAACGCGTGCGAGGGCACCACCACCAGCACCAGGTCCGCGTCGCGCACCGCGGCGGCGAGGTCGGTGGTGGCGCGCAGCGACGCCGGCAGCGGGATGCCGGGCAGGTAGCGCGGGTTTTCGTGGCGCAGGTCGATCGCCTCGGCGACCGCGGCGTCACGGCCCCACAGCGTGGTGGGGAAGCCGTGCCGCGCGATCAACGCCGCCAGCGCGGTGCCCCAGGAGCCGGCACCGAGAACCGCGACCGACACGGCCGGGCTCGCCATGGTTCAGGCGTTGCCGGCCGTCTCGCTGCTGGCCAGGTCGCCGTTGCCGGCGGCCGCCTGGGCCTGGCGCTGGCGCACGCCCTCGGCGTACAGCGCGTCGAAGTTGATCGGCTGCAGCAGGAACGGGGCGAAGCCGCCGGCCTGGATCAGGTCGCCGATCAGCTGGCGCGCGTACGGGTACAGCACGTTCGGGCACTGCGTGCCGAGCAGCGCGTCGAGCACGTTCGGCTCGAAGCCGGCCAGGCCGAACACGCCGGCCTGCTGCACTTCGACCACGTAGACCGTGGACGCGGCCTCGCCTTCGCCGGTCGAACAGGTCAGGGTGACGCCCAACACCACCTCGAACGCGTTCTCGCCCAGGCGCTGCACGCGCTGGTTGAGGTTCATGTTGATCTGCGGCTGGGTCTGCTCGTTGAACACGAGCGGCGCCTTGGGCGACTCGAACGAGACGTCCTTGACGTAGATCTTCTCGACGCTGAACTGCGGGCCGGTGGACTGCTGCGCCGGCTCGGCGCCGCCGTTGAGGGCTTGCTCGGACATCTTGTAACTGCTCCAGGGCGGAAATCGGAAAAGAAGGCGATTATCGCACTTCTGCGGCTCAGCCGCGCCCCTTGGCCAGCGGCAGGTCGGCCTGCTGCCAGCCGCCGATGCCGCCGTCGAGCACGTGGACATGCTCGAAACCGGCCTTCTTCAGCCGCTTGGCGGCGTCGCCGGCGCTCTGGCCGGTCTTGCACACCAGCACCACGGGCAGCGATTTCGCCGCCGCGAGCTTCTTGTTCTCGGGGTCGAACTGGCTCATCTGCACGTTCTTCGAGCCCGGAATGTGCCCCTTGTCGAAGTCCGCGATCGGGCGCAGGTCCACGACCAGCGCATTCTCGCGGTTGACCAGGGCGGTCACCTCGGCCGGGCGCAGCACCTTGAAGCCGCGCAGCAGGCCGGCGATCTCGTTCAGGATGATGCCGCCGGTCAGGCCGGCGAAGATCAGCGACAGCATCTGGTGGCGGCCGAAGAAGGCGATCAGTTCCTGGAAGTCCACGGGCGGCGGTCGGGTGGGCTGGGAGGGGTGGGGATTGTCGCACAGGGGGCGTTGGCCGGCGCCATCGGGGGGTCGTGGCGTTGCGCGGAATGCCTTTCGTGATCGTCGTGGTCTTGAAAAGCAGAAGCTTCCGCTTTCGGCGGGTTCATTTCTTTGAAGCAACAGCTTCCGTCCGCCTGCGGCGGCCGGGTTCATTTCTTTTGATAAGCGTCAAAAGAAACGAACCAAAGAAAAACGCTTTCCCCGACAAGGCGAATCCGCGAACGGGGAGTGTGAGGGGATTTTCCGACACGGCGTCCCTGCCGTGGCGGAAAACGCCGCACATCCATGTGCGGCGCCCTACGGGTCTGGAGAGTGTGCGGGCTTCCAAGGAAACCGCTGGAAACCCCCAATTTGTCATTCCGAACGCAGTGAGGAATCTCGAGCGACCAGGCTTGGATTGACCAGCTTCGCTGTTGTAAAGCGCCTCTCGCTGCGCTCGAAATGACAGTGCTTGGCTGTTGTGGGAGCGGCTTCAGCCGCGACCGGAAGCTGCACGGCACGGGGAACGGTCGCGCCTGAAGGCGCTCCTACAAAATAGCCGCGATGCATGGAGACCCGGAGGGCGGCGGGCAGGGATGCCCGCCGTTTTTCGCCACGGCAGGGATGCCGTGTCGAAAAATCCCCTCGAACCTACCGTTGGCAGGTTAGCTCTGTCGAGAAAGGCCCTTTTCTTTGGTTCGTTTCTTTTGGGCCAGCAAAAGAAATGAACCCGGCCGCCGCAGGCGGACGGAAGCCGTTGCCTTTCAAGCAATGAAACAGATCCAGCGCGGCACCAGTCCCGAACAAAACCGAAAACCCCGGCAAGGCGACATCACCGCAAGACTCACTCCCCCGCCCAGAAATCCGGCAACCCGCTCGTCACCCACCACGTCTTCGTCTCCGCGTCATACCGCCACTGCTCGGTATAGCGCATCGTCCGCTCGGCCATGGTGTGTCGGTTGATGACGCCGATCTCGATCTCGCGCGCCGCCTCGGTCTCGCCCGGGCGGGACGCGAGGTCGCGGTAGTGCGAGACCTGGATCTGCTTGTAGCGCTCGAAGTGGGTGTCGCTCAGCAGCACCACCTTGCGCACTTCGGGATCGACCAGGTTCCACGCGCCCTCGAAGTCGCCCCAGCGGATCGCCGCCGACCAGGTGTACTGGGCGCGCTCGAGCGCCGACATCTGCTTGCCGGTGCTGGCGCAGCCGGCCAGCGCCAGCAGCATCGCCATCGCGCAGACCGCCCACCACTGTCGCCATCCCCGCATCGTCGCGCTCCCCGGTTTCGATGCGCCATGCTAGCAGTCCGCGCCGGGCCGGCGCCGTCGTGGCGTCAGGCCGGTTTCAGGATCGCGGCATAGCGCGCACGCGCTTCGGTGGCGACGCCGCCGCCGGGCAGCAGCACCTGCGACAGCAGGGTGGCGCGCGCACGGCCGCGATTGCGCAAGGTGTCGATGAAGGCCTCCCAGGTCGCGCCTTCCTCCAGCCACGCCTCGGCGCGCAGGTCCGCGCGCAGCGGCGCGAGGTAGCGCACCTGGGTGTCGGCGACGTAGACCTCGGCCTGCAGCCCGGCCTGTTCGACCTGCAGCGTGGTCAGGCCCCACGCCGCCAGCGTCATCAGCGACACCAGGCTGCCGCCGAAGGCGGTGCCCTTGTCGTTGACGTTCGCGGCGAGCGGCGCCTCCAGCCGCAGGCGGCCGTCGTCGCAGCCGGCGATGCGCAGCTGCAGCGCGCGCACCGGCGGCATCGCCAGCAGGGTCGTTTCCATGGTGCGCAGGGCGGTGGCGGTGATCTCGGTCATGCGTCATCAGTTCAAGGAATGTGGCTTGGCTTGCGGCGTCCGGGGCGAGGCACCAAGCTGATGGCATGTCGCCGGATGTCCCTGTGCCCAAGCTGCGCGGATGCTACGTGATCTCGCTGCGCCCCGTCGGCGGCCACGCGTCGCTGCGGCGCGCCGCCGCCGCGCACGGCGCGCGCGTGCTGGCGCTGTCGCCGTGGCGGATCGAGCCGCAGAACGATGCAACGACGCGCAAGGCGCTGGGCGAGGCGCTGCGCGCGGACATCGTGCTGTTCACCAGTCCGGCCGCGGTGCAGGCGGCGGCCGCGCTGCGGCTCCTGCGCGTGCGCCGCGGGCAGGCGTGGCTGGCGGTGGGCGCGGGCACGGCCGCGGCGCTGCGCAGGGCCGGCGTCGCCGGCGTGGTCGCGCCGTCGCGGATGGACAGCGAGGGCCTGCTGTCGCTGCCGGCGCTGGCGGGCGTGCGCGGTCGCAGCGTCGGCCTGGTCACCGCGCCCGGCGGCCGCAACGTGATCGCGCCGACGCTGGCGCGGCGCGGCGCGCGCATCGTCCGCGCCGAGGTCTATGCGCGCGTGCCGGTCGCGCCCTCGCCGCGGGCGCTGGCGCGGCTGCGCGCGCTGGACGCGCCACTGCTGCTGGCCCTGAGCAGCGGCGAGGCGCTGCATCACGTGCTCGACGCGCTGCCGTCCGGGCTCGCTGCGAAGCTGCGGCATGCGCGGGTGCTCGCGGCCAGCGAACGCCTCGCCGCGCTGGCGCGCGAGCAGGGTTTCGGCAACGTCCGCGTCGCCGCCGATGCGCGCCCGCGCTCGCTGCTCGCCGCGGCCGGACCGCGCCCCGCGCGACGTTGAGCGTCAATCGGATAGCATGCGCAGCCCCCGAAACCCACCGCGTCGATGAGCGACACCACCGACACTCCCGTCCCGTCCCGCAGACGCGGCGGCTCCGCGCTGGCGTGGCTGCTCGCCCTCGCCCTGCTGGTGCTCGCCGGCGGCTACGGTTGGCATCGCTGGCAGGGCGAACGCGCCGCGCAGGCGCAGGCCGCGGGCGCGGACCGGCAGCGCCTCCAGGCGCTGGAGGAACGCCTCGACGCGCTGCGCGCCGACCAGCGCGCGCAGGTCGCGCGGCTGCAGCAGGCCGAGGCCACCAACCGCCTGCTGCGCGACGAGGTGATCGGGTTCGGCCAGCGCGCGGCGCTGGTCGAGGAGACCCTGCAGTCGCTGGCCGACCCCGAGCGCAGCGGCGCGCAGGCGCTGCGGCTCGACGAGGTGGAACTGCTGCTGGCGCAGGGCCAGCAGCGCCTGCTGCTGGCCGGCGACCTCGACGGCGCGCGCCGCGCCTACGCCCTGGCCGCGCAGCTGCTCGACGGCGTCGCCGATCCCGCCTGGCTCAACCTGCGCCAGGCGCTGGTGCAGGAACGCAGCGCGCTCGACGCGCTCGGCGACGATCCCAAGGTCGTCGCCGCCGGCCAGCTGGAAGCCTTCGCCGCCGGCCTGCCGGCGCTGCCGCAGCAGGCGCCGGCGACGTCCGATGCGCAGGCCTGGTGGGAGCGCGCGTTCTCGAAGGTGGTCGAGGTGCAGCCCAGCGCCGGCGCGGTCGCGGTGGAACCGGCCGACCGCGCCGCCGGGCTCGCCGCGCTGCGGCTGGAGCTGACCCTGGCGCAGGCCGCGATCGAGCGCCGCGACGAGGCCGGCTACCGCGCCGCGCTCGCGCGCGCCGACGGCTGGATCCTGCGGCTGTGGCCGGACTCGGCTGAACGCAGGCGGCAGCGCGCGGCGCTGCAAGCGCTGCGCGAACGCGCACTGACCGTGGAACTGCCCGCGCTCGGCAGCACGCTGGCCCAGCTGCGGCAGCAGCGCAGCGCCCGCTGAGCGGGCGTTCAGCATGTCGACGCCGCGACGACAGCGTTCGCGCGAGGCTGGCGCAGCATCTCCGCCGTGTCCATGCGTGTGTAGGAGCCCGCGATGAACCTGTTCCGCAACCTGCTGCTCTGGATCGTGCTGGCGCTGGCCGGCGCCCTGCTCGCGCAACTGCTGCTGGCGCAGGATCCGGGCTACGTGCTGGTGCGCTGGCGCGGCTACGACTACACCACCACGGTGATCAAGGGCGCGGCGCTGCTGTTCGCGGTCGCCTTCGTGCTGTGGCTGCTGTGGACCCTGCTGACCCTGCCGCTCCGCGCCTGGGGCCGGCACCGCGACACCCGCGCGCGGGCGCGCGTCGGCGAGGGCTTCGACACCCTGCACCAGGGCCACTACGCACGCGCCGAGAAGCTGCTGGCGCAGGCCGCCGGGGACGAACGCGTGGAAGCCGCCGCGCGCATCGGCGCCAGCGAGGCCGCGATCGCACGCGGCGACACAGACGCCGCGCGCGCGCACCTCGACGGTTTCGGCGAACGCCATCCGGCCTCGCGTGCGATCGCCGCGGCCGAACTGGCGCTGCACGAACAGCGTCCCACCGACGCGCTGGTCGCGCTCGATGCCCCCGCCGCGCAGCCGCTGCCGCCGCGCGGCCTCGCCCTGCGCGCCGAGGCGCTGGCCACCAGCGGCCAGTCGGCGCAGGCCTACGGACTGCTCGGCGCCCTGCGCCAGCAGCAGGCCTGGCCGGAGGCGACGCTGGCCGAGCGCGAACTGCGCTGGGCGGAAAGCGCCCTGCGCGAGGCGCCGGATGCGAACGCGCTGGCCGAGCGCTGGGACGTGCTGCCGAAGACGCTGAAGGCCGAACCCGCCGTGGTCGGCGCCTATGCCGGGCGCGCGACCGCGTTCGGCTGGGACGAAGCCGCGCTCAGGAGCATCGAGCAGGCGCTCGACGCACGCTGGGACGAAGCGCTCGCCACGCGCTACGGTCTGCTGCCGGTCGGTCGCATCGAGCAGCGTCGCGACAACGCCCTGCGCTGGCTGAAGGCGCACCCGGCCAGCCCGGCGCTGCTGCTGACGCTGGCGCGACTCTCGCTCGCCGGCGGCGACTGGCCGCGCGCCGAAGGCGAACTGCACCGCGCGCTCGCCCAGGGCGGCGGCGCCGAAGCCTGGGAAACGCTGGGCGACGGCTACGCCAGCGCTGGCGACGACGCGCGTGCGCGCCAGTGCTACGCCAACGCGCTCGCCGCCGCGCGCGGGGAGGCGGTGACGCCGCTGGCGGGGCGCGATCTGCACCAGCAGATCGCGGACGAGGCGGTGTTCGAGGAGCGTGACGTGCATGGGGTGCCGCGGCTGCGGGACTGACGTCCGGCGGGGCTGCTTCTCCCGGCCTTGCTGCCCTGACGTTGTCAGGTGCCTGCGCGACGGGCCGAGACGCAGACCTGCAGTCGCATGCCCGCATGGCATAGTCCCCGGATGCCCGACGCCACCGACCTGCCGCTGCTGTCCCTCACCACCGCGCTCGGCGTCGGCCTGCTGATCGGCCTGCTCTACGAGCGCCGCAAGCAGGACGATCCCGCGATCGCCGCCGGCCTGCGCACGCACACGCTGGCCGCGCTCGCCGGCGCGATCGCGTTGTGGATCGGGTTGCCGGCCTTCCTCGTCGTGCTGCTGCTCACCGGCACCTTCGCCGCGCTGAGCTATCTGCGCACCAGCCAGGCCGACACCGGCATCACCGCCGAAGTCGCGCTGCTGTGCAGCGCCCTGCTCGGCGGGCTGGCGATGCGCGAGCCCGGTGCCGCCGGCATGCTCGCGGTGCTGGTCGCGATCCTGATCCAGGCCAAGGCACGCCTGCACCACTTCAGCCGCGAGGTGATCAGCAACCGCGAGGTCGCCGACGGCCTGGTCCTGCTCGCGTTCGCGCTGATCGTGCTGCCGCTGCTGCCGGACGAGCCCGTCGATCCCTGGGGCGCGCTCAACCTCGCCACGGTGTGGAAGCTGGTGGTGCTGGTGATGGCGGTCGGCGCGCTCGGCCACGTCGCGCTGCGCCTGATCGGCAGCCGCTGGGGGCTGGCGGTGTCGGGCTTCTTCGCCGGCTACGTGTCGTCCACCGCGGCCACCGCCGGCTTCGGCCAGCGCGCGAAGGAACAGCCGGCACTGCTGTCGTCCGCGGTCGGCGCGACCATGCTCGCCAACCTCGCCTCGCTCAGCCTGTTCGTGCCGATCCTGCTGGCGGTGGCGCCGGCGCTGCTGTCCGAAGTCGGCTTCGAACTGGCCGCGGCCGGCGCCGTGCTGCTGGCCGGCGCCGGCTTCGGCTTCCATCGCGGCGAGCAGGCGGGCGCGCCGCCGCCGACCGCGGACACGCGCATGTTCCGCATCGGCCAGGCGATCGGCTTCGCCGCGCTGATCGCCGGCGTGCTGGTAGTCTCGCACCTGGCCGCGCGCTGGCTGGGGCCGAACGCGGCGCTGGCCACCGCCTTCCTGACCGCGCTCGCGGAACTGCAGGCCGCGGCCGCGACCGTGGCCACGCTGTTCCGCGACGGCACCATCGACGCGCGCCACGCGCAGTGGGCGGTGGTCGGCCTGCTCGCCGCCAGCTCCGCGGCGAAGTCGGTGGTCGCGTTCGTCAGCGGCGGCCGCGCGTTCGGCCTGCGCGTCGCGATCGGCCTGGCCGCGATGACCGTGGCCGCGGCGGCCGTTGCGCTGCTGGGTTCCCCGTCCGGAGGCTAGGGCCATGTTCAAGAACCTCATCCCGAAGATCTTCTACGACCACCTGCAGGACGGGCTCGAGTTCTTCGTCGACGCGCTGGGATTCGAGGTGCAGTACCGGGACGCGAACCTGGCCGTGGTCGCGCGCGACGGCGCCAAGGCCTACCTCGTCGAGAGCCCGGAGTACGCCGCGAAGGATCGCCCGGAGCTCACCGTCGACACCGACGATGTCGATGCGGTCTTCCGCGAACTGTCCGCGCGTGCGCCGCAGTTGCTGCATCCGAACTCGAACGTGGTCTCGGCCAAACCCTGGGGGGCGCGCGAGTTCGCGATGCTGGACAAGACCACGGTGTGCGTGAATTTCCGCGAGTGGCCGCGGTGACGGATCGATCCGGACGATCGCTGGCTTCATACATCGTCATCCCCGCGAAGGCGGGGATCCAGTGTCGTGTCTCCTGACTGACGAGGCAAAGACACTGGGTCGCCGCCTTCGCGAGGACGACGGAATGCCTGGAAATCAGCCCGCTTCGAGCGCTTCCCAACGCGCGTAGGCGGCATCGAGTTCTTCCTGCAGCTGCGCCAGCGCCAGGTTGGCGGCGGTGATCGCGGCGGCGGGCTGCTGGAAGAACGCCGGATCGTTCATCGCCCCGGTACACGAGGCGATCTCGCCTTCGAGCCGTTCGATGCGCGCAGGCAGTTCCTCCAGTTCGCGCGCCTCCTTGTAGCTGAGCTTGCGCTTCGCGGGCGGCGCAGCGACCGTAGGCGTTGCCGGCACGTCGGGAGCGGCAGACCTTGCCGCTCCCGCGATCACGGGCCGCTGCCGCAGCCAGTCGGAATAGCCGCCGACGTACTCGCCCAGCCGGCCGTCGCCCTCCAGCACCAGGGTGCCGGTGACCACGTTGTCGAGGAAGTCGCGGTCGTGGCTGACCAGCAGCAGGGTGCCCTTGTAGTCGGCCAGCAGTTCCTCGAGCAGCTCCAGCGTCTCCACGTCGAGGTCGTTGGTCGGTTCGTCCATCACCAGCAGGTTCGAGGGCTGCGCGAACAGTTTCGCCAGCAGCAGGCGGTTGCGCTCGCCGCCGGACAGGCGCGTGATCGGCGCGCGCGCGCGTTCGGGCGTGAACAGGAAGTCCTGCAGGTAGCCGACCACGTGCTTGCGGCTGCCGTTGATCTCGATGAAGTCCTGGCCTTCGGCGACGTTCTCCAGCGCGTTGCGCGTGTCGTCCAGCTGGCTGCGGTGCTGGTCGAAGTACGCGACCTGCAGGCCGGTGCCCAGCTTCACCTCGCCGCCCTCGGGCACGAGTTCGCCGAGCAGGATCTTCAGCAGCGTGGACTTGCCCGAACCGTTGGGGCCGATGACACCGATCCGGTCGCCGCGCAGGACGGTGGCGGACACGTCGTCCAGCAGCACGCGTCCGCCGTAGCCCTGGGTCAGGTGCCGCGCCTCGATGACGCGCTTGCCCGAGTTGCGCGCGCCGGCCACTTCCATCTTCACGTTGCCCGACAGTTCGCGTCGCTGCGCGCGTTCCCGGCGCATCGCCTTGAGCGCGGTCACGCGGCCCTCGTTGCGGGTGCGGCGCGCCTTGATCCCCTGCCTGATCCAGACCTCCTCCTGCGCCAGCAGCTTGTCGAAGCGCGCGTTTTCCTGCGCCTCGGCGTGCAGCCGCTCCTCGCGCCGGCGCAGGTAGTTCTCGTAGTCGCCCGGCCAGCTGCTGACGCGGCCGCGGTCGATCTCGACGATGCGGGTGGCCAGCGCGCGCAGGAAGCTGCGATCGTGGGTGACGAACACGATGCTGCCGGCGAACTGCCTGAGGAAGCCCTCGAGCCAGGCGATGGCTTCGATGTCGAGGTGGTTGGTGGGTTCGTCCAGCAGCAGGATGTCGGGGTTGCGCACCAGCGCCTGCCCCAGCAGCACGCGCCGCTTCATGCCGCCCGAGAGCGCGGAAAAGTCCGCGTCCTCGGGCAGTTCCAGCCGGTCGAGCACCTGCTGCACGCGGCGGTCGAGATCCCAGCCGTGCCGCGCCTCGATCTCCGCCTGGGCCTCGCCCATGGCCGCCATGTCGCCTTCGTGCAGCGCGTGGTGGTAGCGCGCGAGCACGCGGCCGAGGTCGCCCAGGCCCAGCGCGACCACGTCGAACACCGTGCCCTGCGTGTCCTGCGGCACCTCCTGCGCCATGCGCGCGACGACCACGCCGCCCTGCACGCGGATCTCGCCGTCGTCCGGCCGCAGTTCGCCGGCCATCAGCCGCATCAGCGTCGACTTGCCGGCGCCGTTGCGGCCGACGATGCATACGCGCTCGCCGGTCTCGATCGACAGATCGACCTTTTCAAGCAGCAGCGGGCCGCCGACGCTGAAGTCGACGCCCTGGAACTGGAGGAGGGACATGCGGCCAATTCTACCGGGCGGCCCCAGGCATGGAGGCCATCGGCGCCGGGGCCACGGCTGCAGTCGACCACGCGCGACCGCGCGGCCGGGAGGCTGCTGCGACCAGCTCAGCGCTCCAGGATCGCCACCACGCCCATGCCGCCGGCGGTGCAGATCGAGATCAGCGCGCGGCCGCCGCCGCGTTCCTTCAATTGCTTTGCGGTGGTGGCGACGATGCGCGCGCCGGTGGCGGCGAAGGGATGGCCGGCGGCCAACGAGGAGCCGACCGGATTGATCTTCTCCGGGTCGATGCGGCCCAGCGGCGCGTCGAGGTGCAGGCGGTTGCGGCAGTAGTCCTCGCTCTCCCAGGCGCGCAGCGTGCACAGCACCTGGGCGGCGAAGGCTTCGTGGATCTCGTAGAGGTCGAAGTCCTGCAGGGTGAGGCCGTTGCGCGCGAGCATCTCGGCCACGGCCACGGTCGGCGCCATCAGCAGGCCTTCGCCGTGGACGAAGTCGACCGCGGCCACGTGCACGTCGCGGACGTGGCACAGCACCTCGTGCCCATGCGCGGCGGCCCAGTCGTCGCTCGCCAGCAGGCAGGCGGCGGCGCCGTCGGTGAGCGGCGTGGAGTTGGCGGCGGTCAGGGTGCCCTTGCCGGAAGTCTTGTCGAACGCCGGCTTGAGCGTGGCGAGTTTTTCCAGCGAGGTGTCCGGGCGCAATATGTTGTCGCGCGACACGCCGCGGAAGCTGACCACGAGGTCGTCGAAGAAGCCGCGCTCGTAGGCGGCGGCGAGCTTGTGGTGCGAGGCGACGGCGAGTTCGTCCTGCGAGTCGCGCGAGATGTTCCACTCCTTGGCCATGTCCTCGCAGTGCTCGCCCATCGACTTGCCGGTGCGCGGCTCGGCGACGCCGGGGAAGTCGGGCTTCAGCTCGCGCAGGCGGAAGCCCTTGAACGCCGCGATCTTGTCCTTGGTGGTCTTGGCCGCATTCGCGGCCAGCAGGCGCCGGCGCAGCGACTTGCCGTAGACGATCGGCACGTCGGAGGTGGTGTCGGAGCCGCCACCGATGCCGGCCTCGATCTGGCCGGTGGCGATCTTGGTCGCGATCAGGTTGACGCTGTCGAGCGAGGTGCCGCAGGCGCGCTGCAGGGTGATGCCGGGCGTCAGCGGCGACAGCCCCGAGGACAGCGCGGCCTCGCGGCCGAGGTTCCAGTCGGAGGAGTGCTTGATCACCGCGCCCATCGCGACCTCGCCCAGCTGCTGCCCGTGCAGGCCGAATTTCTCGACCAGCGCGCCCAGCGTGCGCACCGACATGCCGAGGTTGCCGACGTCCGAATAGGCGGTGTTCTGGCGGCAGAACGGAATGCGGACGCCACCCAGCACGGCGACGGGACGACCTTGCAGCATCGCGGGACCTCTCCGGGACAGGGCCCGTCACGCGCGACGGGCATAATCGGAAGTCTAACGTACCGTTGCGAATGGCCCGATGAACACCGATCACACCCCGGCCCTCGACCCGCGCCGCGACGTGGCCGGCCTGCTGGCGCTGGAGCTGGCGCCGGGCAGCGCCATCGCCCGCGACGCGCTGACGCAGGCCGACGCCGCGCGGCTGGCGACATTGCTGGGCCGCGATCTCGGCGCGCTGGCGCCGCAGGCGCGCGAGCTCGACCTGTGCCTGGCCGCGGCGCATTTCGACCCGGCCGAGGCGCTGCGCCCGGGCTGGCCGCTGCATCGCCGGTTGGCGGAGCTGCAGGCGCGCGCACCGGGGAAGGACGCCGGCGCGCGCATCATCGCCTTCGGCATGGATGCGGCCGGCGCGGTGCCGCAGCCCTTCGCCGCCGATCCCGCGCTGCGCGGCGGCAGCCTGCGCGTGCTGCCGTTCCTGCTGCGCGGCGACGCCGACGTGGCGGGCGCGGTCGGCGAGGCCTTCGAGGCGCGGCTGCTCGACGCCGGCATGGTCCAGGCCGACACCGCGCTGCTGGCGCAGGACGCCTTCGGCACGCGGATCGAACACGCGCGCTACCTGACCGTGCACGACCTCGCGGCGATGGTCGCGCTGCAGTACGAACACCTCGGCCTGGCGCCGCTGTGGCCGCTGATCGAGACCGCCCTGCTCTCGCCCGCTGGCGAGGCGGTGCTGGACGCGCCGCCGGAGCCGCTGGCGCGCTACGCCGGCGGCGAAGCGCGGATCGCGCTGTTCGCGCCGGCGGCGTGGCGCGCGCGCTATGCGCCGGACGGCGACGACGAGGCGCGCCTGCGGCAGCAGTTCGCGCACTTCGAGATGCGGCAGAAGCAGTTCGCCGCGGTGCTGGGCGCGCACGGCATCGACGTGACCTTCGTCGATGCCGGCGGGGACACCGCGGCCACGGAGCTGTAGGGGCGCCTTCAGGCGCGACCGGCGCGCAGGGACACCGCGGGGTCGCGCCTGAAGGCGCTCCTACAAGGGCAGGCAGGCGCTGCTACGAGCCGATGATCACGCCGCAGGCCAGGCGCGCGCCGGCGTTGCCGGTGGGCTGGGTGGCGTAGTCGTCGGGATCGGCGTGCACGATCACGCCGCGGCCGATGATCTCGGTCGGTTCGCCGTCGCCCAGGGTCGCGCCCTGCAGCAGGGTGTCGACCGCGGCCACGCCCTGGTCGTTGGCGACGATGTTGTCGCTGTCGCCGGCATGGTGCGCGCCGTGGCCGACGCGGCCGTGGTCGGTGGCGGCGGGGTTGAAGTGCCCGCCGGCGCTGGTTGCGTCGGGCGCGCTGCAGTCGCCGTTCTCGTGCACGTGGAAGCCGTGCTCGCTGCCGGGCGCGAGGCCGGTGACCTCGCCGGTGACGCGGATGCCGCCGTCGACGATCGCGAACGCCAGCGTGCCGGCGGCCGTGTTGCCCTGCGTGGGCTTGAGCTCGGCGGTGGCGGTGGTCGAGACCATGTCGTGCACTTCGCCCGGCGGCGCGGTGTCGGTGGCCTCCATGCCCGCTGTCGCCGCGGGTTCGGCGGGCGGCGTGGCTACTTCGGGGTCTGCCGGAGCCTGCGGCTGGCAGGCGGCGATCAGCAGGGCGGCGGGCAACAGCAGCAGCGGGGTCTTGCGCATGGAACCGAACTCCTCGTGGACTCGACCCAAAAGCCTAGCCCACGCTTCATTTGTTGACGGTGATGACCCCGCAGGCCACGCGCGCGCTGATCGCACCCGGCGTCGCGCCGAGCACCAGCAGCGAGCGGCCGAGGATGTCGTTGTCGGCGCCGCCGCCGAGCACCGCGCCGCGCACCAGCAGGTCGACCGTGGCGACGCCGTCCGGCCCGGCCACGATGCGCCCGGGCGACGCGCCCACCGCGCCATCCTGCTGCGCGCCCGCGAGCGGATCGTAGTAGCGGCCCGCGCTGCGCGCGTCGACCGCGCTGCAGTCGCCGCGCTCGTGCACCTGCAGGCCGTGCGCGCCGTTGCGCACGAGACCACCGACCTGGCCGCGGATGCGCACGCCGCCCTCGGCCTGCACCAGCAGCATGCGCCCGCTGACCAGGCTGCCCGACGCGGAGGCGAGGTTGGCGATCGCGTTGGCGGCGGTGCCGGTCTGGGCGATCTGGCGCGGCGGCGGCGGCGCGGTCGACGTGCGCGGCTCGGGCGTCGCGGCGCAGGAGGCGAGCAGCGCGGCCGCGGCGGTGGCGGCCAGCGCTTCGCGGAGACGTTGCGGACGGGAGATGGCGGTGATGGTGGGCATGTTCCGTGGAGCATCCGGTCAAATGGATGCAAAAAAAAGCTGTCATTCCGAGCGCAGCGAGGAATCTGCTTCTGCCGTTGCTTGTCTCTGTAGAAGCAGATTCCTCGCCGCGCTCGGAATGACAATTGAATGGTCCATGACAGTTGAATGGGGCCATGACCGTTGAATGGGCTCCCCGTTGGGACCACGCCCGCCGCCGATGGTTCACCCGCGCCGCGGCCGCCGGCTGGTGCCGAGCTTGCGGGTCACGGTGTTGCGGCCGAGGCCGAGCCGGGTCGCGGCCTCGGTGCGGCGGCCCCCGGTGTGCTCCAGCGCGGCCTCCAGCAGGGCGTGGTCGAGGCGCTCGCGGGCGCGGGCGTGCAGGTCGGTCTCGCCGGCGGCCAGCCGTTCGCGCGCCCAGGCCTTGAGCGCGGCGTCCCAGTCGCCGCTCGCGCGCTCGTCGCCGGACGACAGCATGCCGTCGAGGTCGGACGGGGTGATGGTGTCGGCCGGCGCCAGCGCGGCCAGGCGCCAGCACAGGTTCTCCAGTTCGCGTACGTTGCCCGGCCAGTCGTGCCGCAGCAGGCGCTCGAGCGCGGCCTTGCCGAAGCGCTTGGGCGGCGCGGCGAACTTCTCCGCGGCCTCGTGCAGGAAGCGCTCGGCCAGCACCGGCACGTCGCCGCGGCGCTCGCGCAGCGGCGGCAGGCGCAGGCGCGCCACGTCGAGCCGGTGCAGCAGGTCGGCGCGGAAGCGGCCCTCGCGCACCAGCGTTTCCAGGTCCTGGTGGGTGGCGGCGATCACGCGCACGTCGACCCGGATCAGCTCGCGCCCGCCGACGCGGAAGAACTCGCCCTCGGCCAGCACGCGCAGCAGCCGCGTCTGCAGCGAGGCCGGCATGTCGCCGATCTCGTCGAGGAACAGGGTGCCGCCGTCGGCCTGCTCGAAGCGGCCGATATGGCGCCTGGCGGCGCCGGTGAAGGCGCCGGCTTCGTGGCCGAACAGTTCGCTCTCCAGCAGCTCGGCGGGAATCGCCGCGGTGTTGAGCGCGACGAAGGGCTGGCGCGCGCGCGGCGACTCGCGGTGCAGCGCGCGCGCGACCAGTTCCTTGCCGGTGCCGGTCTCGCCGGTGATCAACACCGTCAGCGGCGCCTGCGCGAGGCGGCCGATGGCGCGGAACAGCTGCCTCATCGCCGGGGTGTCGCCGACCAGCACGTCGCCGGCCGGCTCGACTTCCGGCGGCGGCGGTTCGGCCTCGACGCGCTCGCCGAGCACGCGCGCGGCCAGTTCCACCGCTTCGTCGAGGTCGAAGGGCTTGGACAGGAACTCGTGCGCGCCGCCCCGGAACGCGCCGGCGGTGCTGGCGACGTCGGTGTAGGCCGACATCACCACCACCGGCAGCTGCGGATGCGACTGCTTGATCTTCTCCAGCAGCTTGAGGCCGTCGTCGCCGGGCATGCGCACGTCGGTGAACAGCAGCTGCGGCGGCGGCCGCGAGGCCAGCGCGGCGAGCGCCGTCTGCGCCGAATCGAAGCCGGACACGGCGTAGCCGGCGTCGCTGAGCGCGGTCGCCAGCACGAAGCGCACCGAACGGTCGTCGTCGACCACCCACACCGAAGCGCCTTCAGCCGGCATCGTTCATCCCCGTTGCGTTCATGGGCTTGCCTCTCCTTCGGCGCCGTCGGGCATCCCGCCGGCGTCCTCGGCCAGCGGCAGCAGCAGCGTGAACACGGTATGCCCGGGCCGCGAGCGGTAGCCGAGCGAGCCGCGATGCTCGCGCACGACCTGCTGCGCCATCGCCAGCCCCAGCCCGCTGCCGTCGGCGCGGCCCGAGACCAGCGGCAGGAAGATCTGCTCGGCCAGCGCCTCGGGCACGCCACGGCCGTCGTCGCCGATCTCCATGCGCAGCGCCAGCGGATGCACGTCCTCGGCGATGCGCACGCCGAACTCGACGCGCGTGCGCAGCACGATGTTGGCGGCGCCGGCCTGGATCGCGTTGCGCACCAGGTTCCACACCGCCTGGGTCAGGCGGTCGGGATCGCCGCACAGCGGCGGCAGGCTGGGATCGTAGTCGCGCACCAGGCGCACCGCCCAGCCGGCCTCCTGTTCGGCCAGCCGCACCACCTGCTCCAGCACGCCGTGGATGTTGAGCGGCCGGTGCGGCTGCGGCGGCGCCGGCGACATCAGCTGGTCGACCAGCTGCGCCAGGCGCTGCACTTCCGATTCGATCAGCGCCACCAGCTCGCGCGCCTCGGCGTCGGCGGTGCGGCGGCCGAGCAGCTGCGCCGCGCCCTTGAGCCCGGCCAGCGGATTGCGCAGCTCGTGCGCCAGCCCCTTGAGCGCGGCCGACAGCGCCAGCGGCAGCGCGCGGGCCGGATCCTCGCCGGGGAATTCATCGACCGGATGCGCCTCCAGCAGCAGCCCGCCCCCGGCCTCGCGGGTCAGCCAGACGTCGGCGAAGCGCGGCTCGCCGCCGAGGAAGGCCAGCGCCACCCGGCGCACGCGGCGCGGCCCCTCCGCCGCATCGTCCATCGCATGCAGCGCCTGGCGCAGGCGGTCGCCCTCGGCCTCCAGCGCCACCAGCGGCTGGTCGGGCAGACGCTTCTGGCTCACCCCCAGCCAGCGCGCGAAGGCCTGGTTGCAGGCCGTCACCCGGCCGTGGCGATCGGCGCGGACGACCGGCGTGACCAGGACGTCGAGGGCGGGATCGGAGGCGATGGGAGGCGACATTGCACCAATATAGTGCATTCGCGAGGCGGAACCGCTACGGCGCGCCGGCTTCGACGGGCGCACCTGTGGCCGGATGCAGCGTCCCTCCGGTCAGCGCATGCAGGATGCGCAGGTCCTCTTCATCCAGCGCCTTCGCGTTGTCGCCGCGGAAGCGCATGCGGTAGGAATGGATCGCCGCTTCGAGGTTGTCGGTGGCATAGCCGATCAGGCGCAATGCGTTGACCGGATCGAAGCCGGGCGGCGGCGGCGGTGCGGCCGGATCGGGCCAGATGCCGAAGCCGGCGTCGAACAGGCGCTTCCACGGGAACAGCGGGCCGGGATCGATCTTGCGGCCGGGCGCGAGGTCGGAATGGCCGATCACGCCGGTCTTCGGGATGCGGTGGCGCGCGCTGAGGTCGTCTAGCAGGCGGATCACGGCGTCGATCTGTGCGTCGCTGAACGGTTCGACGCCGTCGTTGTCGATCTCGATGCCGATCGAGGCCGAGTTGAGTTCGTGGATCGTGCCCCAGCTGCCGGCGCCGGCGTGCCAGGCGCGATGGTCGTCGGCGACCAGCTGGTAGATCGCGCCGTCGTCGCCGACGAGGTAGTGCGCGCTGACCGGCCCGCCGCTGTTGCGCGTGCGCAGGGTGTGCAGGCTGCGTGCGACCGAATCCTGCTCGGTGTAGTGCAGCACGACCAGCTGCGGGCGCCGCGTGTCGAAGTTGTCCGAGGGCACCCAAGTCGCCATCGGATTGCGCGCCGGCCCGTGCTGGCAGGCGGCGAGCGCGAGGGCGCAGGCGGCGATGAAGGCAAGGCGGATGAAGGCATGCATGCGGGCATTGCAGCGGCTGCGCGCGGTGATTGCAAGCGCGGGGGAGGGTCGCCGCCGCGGCGCTGGCATCACCCGAGGCACAAAAACCCCCTTGTCATTTCCGGCTCGTTCCCCCACGTGGGAGGAGAACCCAAAAAAAGCGGGCAGCCTGCGCTGCCCGCCGGACACCTCGTGGGGGAGGTGTGGATTACCGCACGATCAGCTCTCGTAGGCCGACTCGCCGTGCGAGACGATGTCGAGGCCTTCGCGCTCCTGCTCCTCGCTCACGCGCAGCCCCATCACCGCCTTGGCGATCAGGATCGCGATCGCGGTGACCACCGCGCACCAGAGGATGGTGAACAGCACGCTGACCAGTTGCACCCAGACCTGGGCGCCGATGGCAAGCTCGGCCTCGGTGCCGCCCAGCGATTGCGCGCTGAACACGCCGGTCAGCAGCGCGCCGACGATGCCGCCCACCGCGTGCACGCCGAACACGTCGGCGGTGTCGTCCACGCGCAGCAGGCGCTTGAGGCCGTTGACCGCCCAGACGCAGATCGCGCCGGCCGCGAGGCCGATGACGATCGCGCCCATCGGACCCACCGTGCCCGCCGCCGGGGTGATGCCGACCAGGCCGGCGATCGCGCCCGAGGCCGCGCCCAGCGCCGAGGGACGGCCCTTGCTGATCGCCTCCACCAGGCTCCACGCCACCACGCCGGCCGAGGTCGCCACCATCGTGTTGATCATCGCCAGCGACGCCGAGGCGTCGGCCGCCAGCGCGGAGCCGGCGTTGAAGCCGAACCAGCCCACCCACAGCAGCGCCGCGCCGATGAAGGTGAACGGCACGTTGTGCGGCTTCAGCGCTTCGCGTCCGTAGCCCAGGCGCTTGCCGAGGAAGTACGCGCCGACCAGGCCCGCGATGCCGGCGTTGATGTGCACCACGGTGCCGCCGGCGAAGTCGATCACGCCCTTGTGCGCGAGGAAGCCGCCCTCGCCGCTCCACACCATGTGCACCATCGGCAGGTAGGAGAACGTCACCCAGATCACCGAGAACAGCAGCACCGCGGTGAACTTGATGCGCTCGGCGAAGGCGCCGACGATCAGCGCGGTGGTGATGCCGGCGAACGTGGACTGGAACACGATGAACAGGAACTCGGGCAGGCCACCGGCGTCGGTGTCGGCGACGATGCCCTTGAGGAACGCCTTCTCGGTGAACGATCCGAAGAACGCGTTGCCCTCGGTGAACGCCGCGCTGTAGCCGTAGGACACCCAGATCAGGATGACCACGGAGAACACCACCAGCACCTGCATGATCACCGACAGCACGTTCTTCGACCGCACCATGCCGCCATAGAACAACGCCAGGCCGGGCACGACCATCAGCAGCACCAGGAAGGTCGAGGTGAGCATCCACGCGACGTTGCCGCTGTCGAACGCGGGCGCCTCGGCTTCTTCCGCCGCGGGGACGTCCTCGACCGCGACGGCTTCCTCAATCGCCTCGGCCGCGGTTTCGCCCGCATCGACGGTGGCATCGGCCACTTCGCCCGCGGCCTCGGCCACCGGCGCCTCGGCGTCCTGCGCGAACACGCCCGGCGCCGCGGCCATCGCCGCCACGCCGAACAGCACGGCCAGTCCCGCGGCCTGCAGACGGGTTTTCCACCCGGAGCACAAATGCATCTTCATGGGTTCAGCCTCCGTGTGGGTTAGAGCGCATCGGCGCCGATTTCGCCGGTGCGGATGCGAATGACCTGGTCGAGCGCGACCACGAACACCTTGCCGTCGCCGACCTTGCCGGTGCCGGCGGACTTGCTGATGGCCTCCAGCGCGGCGTCGAACACCTCGTCCGACACCGCGGCCTCGATCTTGAGCTTGGGCAGGAAGTCGACGACGTACTCGGCGCCGCGATAGAGCTCGGTATGGCCCTTCTGCCGCCCGAAGCCCTTGACCTCGGTGACGGTCAGCCCGGACACGCCCACCTCGCCGAGCGCTTCGCGCACTTCGTCGAGCTTGAACGGCCGGATGATGGCGATGATCAGTTTCATGAAACGCCTCCTCTTGGAATTTCGGGTTGCGTGGCGTCAGAACGACTTGGACAGGGACAGGACGAAGGTCTCGTCGGGGCCGATCAGGTCGTTGTCGTTGTAGGACAGGCCGATGCCGAAGCCGCTGTCGAACGACTTGTCTACGCCGACCGACCAGAACGCGTACGTGCCGGTGCCGCCCACGCCCTTGACCCACTGCTTGCCGACCGCGGCGCTGCCGCTCCAGCCATCGGCGAATTCGAGGCTCGCGGACAGGTCGAGATTGGTGCTGCCGTCGGAGTCGGGGATGCCGAACAGGTCGGTGACCGCGTACCAGTACTTGGCGCTGAGGAACTTCCAGCTCAGGCCGACATAGACCTCGGTGGTGTCGGCCTTGTCGAAGCCGGACGGGTAGCTGCCCGGGTACCAGTAGTAGTTGACGCCGACGTCGTAGCCGAAATCGCTCTCGCCGAACGAACCGGCGTAGCCCAGGAAGCCGTCGAGTTCAACCTGGCTGGAGACGTCGGGATCCGAATCGGACAGCCAGCTGATCGAACTGCCCCAGGCACCGACGTAGAAGCCGCTGTCGTGGGTCCAGGTCACGCCGCCCTGCAGGGCGGGCTTCTCGTCGGTCTGGGTGACGCCGCGGAACAGGTAGTCGCTGACCACCGTGATGTCGCCCGACACCTCGGACGCGGCGACGTTGCCGGCCATGAGCAGCCCGGCGGACAACAGGGTGGCAGCTGCGATCTTGCGTGACGACATGACAGGCTCCTCATCTGGAAAAGAATGGAAAAGCCCTCCCCGGTCTTGCGTATTGGTTCGCTCCACCCGATGCGGCATCCCCATGCCTGGCCGGGCGCCGGCGGGTGCTCTGTGGCGCCCTGACCGGTGGCATCGCTTTCCTGTGTCCGTGTCGTTCGTGTCTGGTTCCTTGCTGCGGGAAAGTCGCGGCCCGCGTGGGGGAGGCCGCACGCCCGGCGCGTGGCCGGACGCTGGAAACCAAGCGGGGCATCCGGTTCTTCCGGATGCCCCGCGATGCTTTCGTCAGACGCCGTAGTACATCTGGTATTCGAGCGGATGCGTCGCCGCGCGGAAGCGCGTGACTTCCTGCATCTTCAGGTCGATGTAGCCGTCGATGAAGTCGTCGCTCATCACGCCGCCGGCCTTGAGGAACTCGCGGTCGCCGTCGAGCGCCTCCAGCGCCTGGTCGAGGCTGGAGCAGACCTGCGGGATCAGCTTCTCCTCTTCCGGCGGCAGGTCGTAGAGATCCTTGTCGCTGGGGCCGCCCGGATCGATCTGGTTCTTGATGCCGTCCAGGCCGGCCATCATCAGCGCGGTGAAGGTCAGGTAGCCCGACTGCAGCGGATCCGGGAAGCGCACCTCGATGCGGCGCGCCTTCGGGTTCGACACCCACGGGATGCGGCAGCTCGCCGAGCGGTTGCGCGCCGAGTAGGCCAGCATCACCGGGGCCTCGAAGCCCGGCACCAGGCGCTTGTAGCTGTTGGTGCCGGAATTGGCGAAGGCGTTGATCGCGCGCGCGTGCTTGAAGATGCCGCCGATGTACCACAGCGCCATCTGCGACAGGCCGCCGTAGCCGTCGCCGGAGAACAGGTTCTGCCCGCCCTTGGCCAGCGACTGGTGCACGTGCATGCCGCTGCCGTTGTCGCCGACGATCGGCTTGGGCATGAAGGTCGCGGTCTTGCCGTTGCGGAAGGCGACGTTGCGGATGACGTACTTGGTGGCGAGCAGTTCGTCGGCCTTCTTCACCAGCGAGTTGAACTTGGTGCCGATCTCGCACTGGCCGGCGGTCGCGACCTCGTGGTGGTGCACCTCGGTCTCGATGCCGATCTGCTCGAGCGTCTTGACCATCTCAGCGCGCAGGTCGTGCAGCGAATCGGTCGGCGGCACCGGGAAATAGCCGCCCTTCACGCCGGGACGGTAGCCGCTGTTGCCGCCCTCGTACTCCTTGCCGGTGTTCCAGGCCGCTTCCTCGGACTCGATGTGGAAGAAGGTGTTGCCCATCTCGTTGGCGAAGCGCACCGAGTCGAAGATGAAGTACTCGGGCTCGGGGCCGAAGAAGGCCTGGTCGGCGATGCCGCTGGACTTGAGGTAGGCCTCGGCGCGCTTGGCGATGCCGCGCGGGTCGCGCGCATAGCCCTGCATCGTCGCCGGGTCGAGGATGTCGCAGGTCAGGTTGAGGGTCGGATCGGCGTAGAACGGGTCGAGGAAGGCGGTGGACGCGTCCGGCAGCAGGATCATGTCGGACTCGTTGATGCCCTTCCAGCCGCTGATCGACGAGCCGTCGAACATCTTGCCGTCCTCGAACAGCGCGGGTTCGACGATGCTGGCGGGGAAGGTGACGTGCTGCTGCACGCCGCGCATGTCCACGAAGCGCAGGTCGACGAATTCGACCTTGTGGTCCTTGATCAGCTTTTCGACATTCTCGAGCGACATCTGGGTGCAACCTCTGGTGGGCGAATGGTTGCTTCACATGTCGCAAGCGCCGTGCCAACTTCCAGCAGCGCACAAGTCACTGATTTTCAATGGATGTGCATTGCAGCATCCGTCGAGGACGCACGGTTTGGGTGAAGACTTCGTGACCGTTGCACCAAAAAGGTGAAGTCGGGAGCCGGGGCAGGGATCGACTTCCGGTTCCCGCCGGGAGCGCTGCCAAAGACGCTGGATCCCCGCCTTCGCGGGGATGACGACATCCCTCCGGCTGCCCGGACGCGGGAAGGCTTTCCGTTATCCTGCCAGCCCCCACGCGAACCGCCTCCATGTCCGATCCGCTGTCCGCCCTCCTGCTGGGCCTCCTCGAAGGGCTGACCGAGTTCCTGCCGGTGTCGAGCACCGGCCACCTGCTGATCGCCCAGCACTGGCTGGGCGCGCGCTCGGACTTCTTCAACATCGTCATCCAGGCCGGCGCGATCCTCGCCATCACCCTGGTGTTCCGGCGGCGGATCCGGGAGCTGGCGACCGGGCTCGGCGACGCGGCCAACCGCGACTACGCGATGAAGCTCGCCGCCGCCTTCCTGGTCACCGCCCTGGTCGGCCTGCCGGTGCGGTTGGCGGGATGGGAGCTGCCCGAGACGGTGACGCCGATCGCCTGGGCGCTGATCCTCGGCGGCGTCTGGATGATCTTCGCCGAGCGCATGGCCGAGCGCCGCGGCGACGGCGTCCACGTCACCTGGACGGTGGCGGTGCTGGTGGGGCTGGCGCAGGTGGTGGCCGGCGTGTTCCCCGGCACCTCGCGCTCGGCCGCGGCGATCTTCATGGCGATGCTGGCTGGCCTCGGCCGGCGCTCGGCGGCGACCGAATTCGTGTTCCTGGTCGGCATCCCGACGATGTTCGCGGCCAGCGCCTACGCCTTCCTCGAACTGTGGAAGGACGGCGGCCTCGGCGGCGAGGCCTGGGGCGACGTGGCGCTGGCGTTCACGGCCGCCACCGTCACCGGCTTCGTCGTGGTGAAGTGGCTGCTGGGCTACATCAAGCAGCACCGCTTCACCGGCTTCGCGGTGTACCGGATCCTGCTCGGCGCCGCCCTGCTGCTGTGGCTGCCGGCGGGCGACTGAGCCGGCAGACACAAGATCCCGCGCGCCCCCTATACCGTCATCCCCGCAAAGGCGGGGACCCAGTGTCTTTGATCTTTCGCTTCCGGACCCTGGAAGGACTGCGCATGGCCCGCTTGCCGGGGTCAAAGATGCTGGATCCCCGCCTTCGCGGGGATGACGGGCTATCGTCGGACGGAAGGCGGCACTCTTGTCGATCCGGTGCGCCATCGTTCGTCGTCAGGGACATGGCGCCGCGAGCGCCCTCCCATCCCGCAACCCACGGAGCCACCACATGGCCTACATCGACGGTTTCCTGATCCCGATCCCGAAGAAGAACCTCGCCGCCTACCGGCGCATGGCGCGCAAGGCCGGCAAGGTCTGGATGGAGTACGGCGCGCTGCAGTACATCGAGTGCGTCGAGGACGACGTGCAGTCCGGCAAGCTGACCTCGTTCCCGCAGGCGGTGCAGCTGAAGAAGGGCGAGGTGGTGGCCTTCTCGTACATCGTCTACCGCTCGCGCCGGCATCGCGACAGCGTCAACAGGAAGGTCATGGCCGATCCGCGCATCGAGGCGATGATGCCGGACAAGAGCAAGCCCCCGTTCGACGCCAGACGCATGATGTGGGGCGGGTTCAAGTCGATCGTGGCGATGTAGGTCCATCCACTTGCGGCAGAGGAGAAAACGGCATGGCCGAGGTCAACAGCGTCAACTGGTTCGAGATCTACGTGCAGGACATGGCGCGGGCGCGCGCGTTCTACGAGGCCGTGTTCGACATCGCGCTGGAAGCGCTGAAACTGCCGGACGGGCAGGACGACGGCCTGGAGATGTGGTCCTTCCCCGGCGACATGGACCGCTACGGCGCCAACGGCGCGCTGTGCCACATGCCCGGCGCGCCCTCGGGGCCGGGCGGCAGCCTGGTCTATTTCGCCTGCGAGGACTGCGGTGCGACCGGCGACCGCGTGGCGGCGGCCGGCGGGCGCGTGCATCGCGGCAAGATGTCGATCGGCGAGTACGGCTTCATCGTGCTGGCCTTCGACAGCGAGGGCAACATGATCGGGCTGCATTCGATGCAGTAGGCGGGGCTGGACGCGAAGCCTGCGTACTCCCTGGTCGCGCCCGCCGATGCCCGCTCACGGCCCCGAAGCACGCGCGAGCAGCAGCGCACGCTCGCGTTCGTTGCGGGTCATTGCGGCGGCGCGTTCGAACTCGGCGCGCGCTTCGTCGTGGCGGGCCAGCTTCTGCAGCAGGTCGCCGCGCACCGCCGGCAGCAGGTGGTAGTTGCGCAGCGCCGGCGCGTCCGCCAGCGCATCGACCAGCGCCAGCCCGGCCTCCGGCCCGGAGCGCATCGACACCGCGACCGCGCGGTTGAGTTCGACCACCGGCGAGGGCGCGAGCGCGACGAGTTCGTCGTACAGCGCGACGATGCGCGTCCAGTCGGTGTCGCCGGCAGCGGCCGCACGCGCATGGCAGGCCGCGATCGCCGCCTGCAGCGTGTACGGGCCGCGTTCGCGCGCCAGTCGTTCGGCGCGGGCGAGCGCCTCGAGCCCGCGCTCGATCGCATCGCGGTCCCAGCGCGCGCGGTCCTGGTCCGGCAGCAGGATCGGCTCGCCGGATGCGTCGATCCGCGCGCGCAGGCGCGAGGCCTGCAGTTCCATCAGCGCGAGCAAACCCGATGCCTCGGCTTCCGCCGGCGCCAGCCCGACCAGCAGGCGCCCGAGCCGCAGCGCCTCCTCGCACAGCGCGGGCCGCATCCAGTCCTCGCCCGCGGTCGCCGAATAGCCTTCGTTGAACACGAGGTAGACCACGCCCAGCACCGCCGACAGCCGCTCCGGCAGCTCCTCCCGGCGCGGCACCTCGAACGGCACGTCGGCCTCGCCGAGCGTGCGCTTGGCGCGCACGATGCGCTGCGCGACGGTCGCCTCCGGCACCAGGAACGCGCGCGCGATCTCGTCGGTGGCCAGGCCGCACAGCAGGCGCAGGGTCAGCGCCACGCGTGCCTCCATCGACAGCAGCGGATGGCAGGCGACGAAGATCAGCCGCAGCAGGTCGTCGCCGATGTCGTCGTCGTACGCCGCCTCGCGCGCTTCGTGCAGTTCGTCATGCAGGCCTTCGAGTTCGTGCGCGATCTGCGCGTGCTTGCGCGCCAGCAGCTGGTTGCGCCGCAGGTGGTCGATCGCGCGGTTCTTCGCGGCGGCCATCAGCCAGGCGCCGGGGTTGTCAGGCACGCCCGAGGCGGGCCAGCGCTCCAGCGCGGTGACCAGCGCGTCCTGCGCCAGCTCCTCGGCGAGGTCGATGTCGCGCACCATGCGCATCAGCGCCGCGATCACCTTCGGCGATTCGTTGCGCCAGACGGCGTCGATGCTGCGCTGCGGGTCCGGGGCGTGCATGGCTCCGGATCAGAGCACTGCGGGCGAGCGCGATGCAAGCCGCGGAAGTCATGGGCGGGCGTCAGGTTCGGCATCGCGCGGCGAGTCTTCGCCGGAAAATAACCGCACTTCACTCGCCCACGCGGCAGGTCCATCTCGTCCGGCCGGCGATGGCGGCTCCTCGCGCGGCGGTGCGTCGACGGGCACGACGCACGCGTGCGCGCCGGCGCGCCGCACCAGCAGGCCGAGCAGGCTCATCGCCATGCCTTCCGCCGACGCCGCCCCGGCCGGTTCGCGTTCACGCGGGCATTTCCCGCATGTGCACCAGCTCCCAGACGTGGCCATCCGGGTCCTCGAAACCGTGGCCGTACATGAAGCCGTGGTCCTGCGGCGTGCGGTGCGCCTTGCCGCCGGCCGCAACCGCCTTCGCCACCAGGTCGTCGACCTCGGCATCGCTGTCGCAGGACAGGCAGACCAGCACTTCGGTCTGTGCGTGCGCGTCGGCCAGCGGCTTGTCGATGAACGTGCGGAAGTAGGGTTCGACGAGCAGCATCACGAAGATGTCGTCGGCGACGATCATGCTCGTCGCGTTCTCGTCGGTGAACTGCGGGTTGAAGGCGAAGCCGAGCGCGGTGAAGAACTTCACCGAGGCGTCGAGGTCCTTGACCGGAAGGTTGACGAAGATCTGGCGGGGCATCGTGGACTCCTGTGTGGAAGGGCGGGATCGCGCTTTCACGGTGACGACGAACGGCGACGCGCCGGATCGACAATCGCCACGCCACGCTCCGTTTCCCCGCGATGGCGTACGCTGGCGCCAAGCTCCCGCACGCAACCGACCGAAAGGAGATCGCCATGCGCCCCGCCATCCCCCTGCTGTCGCTGGCCATTGCACTGGCGGCCTGCACCCCCTCGAACCCGCCCGCGGAAACACCGCCGCCCGCCGGCGTCGCGGCGGCGCCGGCCACGCGCGCCGTCGATGCGCAAGCGCTGGCGGCCTCGCACTGGCGGCTCGCCGATGCGGTGGATGCCGGCGGCCGGCGCATCGACGCGCTGTTCCCGGCCCCCGACCAGCCGCTGCAGCTGGATTTCGCCGACGGCCGCGTCTCGGTCAGCGGCGGCTGCAACCAGATGAGCGGCGGCTACACCCTGTCCGGCGATCGTTTCGAAGTCGGCGCGCTGGCGCAGACCAAGAAGTTCTGCGGCGGCGGTGCGCTGATGGCCGCCGACGATGCGATCGGCGCGCGCCTGGCCGGCGCGGGCACCCTCGCGACCGGCGACGACGGCCGCTTGGTGCTGACCACCGCCGGCGGCGACCGGCTGACGTTCGCGGGCACGCCCACCGCGGAGACGACATACGGCGGCGAGGGCGAGCGCGTATTCCTCGAGGTCGCGGCCGAGCGCGTGCCCTGCCACCACCCGATGATGCCGGACTACCGCTGCCTGCACGTGCGCGAGATCACCTACGACGACAAGGGGATCAAGCAAGAGACCGGCGAATGGGAATACCTCTACCAGGACATCGAGGGCTATACCCACGAACCCGGCGTGCGCAACGTGCTGCGGCTCAAGCGCTTCGAGGTCGCGAACCCGCCGGCGGATGGTTCATCGATCGCCTACGTGCTCGACATGGTGGTGGAGTCGGAAAGCGTGAATCCGGGGGCCTGAGGCACTGGCGAAGGCCCGCGATTCAGCCTTGCGCCGCGGGATTGAGCGAATACGTCCCGTAGACCGCCGCCTCGGCCAGCACGTGCCCCTGCATCGCGCGCAGCGCGTCGCCGGCGGTGAATTTCTCCGGCACGTCCAGTGCCGCGACATCCAGCGCGAACACGCGGAAGAAGTAGCGGTGCACGCGCAGGTCGTTGGGCGGCGGATACGGGCCGTCGTAGCCGAGCCAGTCGCCGCCCATGTCGGCGTCGCCGGCGAACCAGCCGGTGTAGTCGTTCAGGCCCTGGCGCGCGCCGGTCGGGCCGGATGGCGCAGGCTTGCCGCCCTTGCTCACGCCGTCGCTGGCGCTGCCGGCCGCGATCGCGCGCACGTCCGGCGCGATGTCGACCACCGCCCAGTGCACGAAGTCGCCGCGCGGGTGCGCGACCGGGATGTCCACGCCTTCCTTCCCGGCCAGCGAGGGATCGGTCGGCGCATCGGTGTCGATGCACAGCAGCGCGAACGAGCGCGTGCCGTCGGGCGCGTCGTCCCAGGCCAGGTGCGGATTGCGGTTGCCGCCGAAGCCGTCGGGCGCGCCCATGGCGAATTCGGCCGGAATCGCGCCGCGGGGTTCGAAGCTGTCGCTGCGGATCTGCATCGGAGTCTCCCGGAGGTGCCGGCCTTCAGGATAGCGCGGGCTCAGCCGGACGCGGTCGCCGCCAGGCGCGCCGCCGTCCAGCGTTCGGCGTAGCCGTCGAAGCGCGCGTCCTCGAGGAAGCCGCAGTGCCCGCCCCAGGGCACGATTTCCACGCGCGCCATGTCCGGGAAGGCCAGCGCGCGAAACTCGTCGATGGGGATCACCGGGTCGTCGGCCGCCATCAGGATGTGGGCCGGCACCTGCAGTGCCCGCAGGCGGTCGCCGGCGACCGAGTAGCCGTCGAAGTAGGCGTCGATGGTGCCGAGGTCGGTATGCCGCTGCACCAGCCATTCGGTGAGCTCGCGCATGCCGAGCCGGAGGGTGGCGTCGTCGAAGCCGACGCGCTCGGGGAACAGTTCGCGCTTGCGCAGCAGCGAGCTGCGCCACTTGCGCTCGAAGTAGCGCATGTAGAACCACATCCCGTCTTCCATCTTGCGCATCGTGCGCGCCGGGTCGAGCACCGGGCAGACCGCGGCCACGCGCAGCAGCGGCAGGCCGGCGTCGGGCGCGCGCAGCGCCAGGCGCAGCGCGAAGTTGCCGCCGAGCGAATAACCGGCCACCACCATCGGCCGCTGCGTGAAACGGCGGGACACGTCGAGCGCGGCGTGCACCACCTCCTCGATCCGGTTGGAGTGGAAGATGTCGGGATTGAGGTGGTGGGTGCCGCCGTGGTCGCGGAAGTTGAGCCGGAACACCTCGAAGCCGCGCGCCAGCAGCTGCGCCGCCGTCAGCCGCATGTAGCTCGATTCGGCGCTGCCCTCCCAGCCGTGCAGCAGCAGCGCCAGGCCGCGCGCCTGCTCGCCCGGCACCGCGCTGTGCAGGCCGTGCAGGCGGACGCCGTCGCCACCGTCGACCAGGTGTTCCTCGGTCACCGCGCCGGTGGCGGCCAGCGCCTGCGCGCCGCGCCGTCGCCGCCACGGGCTGCTGCCGAGGACGGTCTGCAGGTGCGGGCTGCGCAGCCAGCGCGGCGGTGCGTAGGCCGGCAGCCCGTCGCCGCCGTCGGGCGTCATGGCGCCATCGCCGCGACGATGCGCTCGCGCGCGGTTTCGGCGATGCGGCGGCGGCCTTCGGCGTCGCCGGGCGCGATCGGTTCCAGGAACACCACTTCGACCGGGCGCGACGGTTCGCCGAGCAGGCGCAGGAAGTTGCCGAAGAAGCTCTCGCCCGACGCGAACGCGACCGCGGCCTGCGCGCTGCCGTGCTCGCCGTAGCGCAGCGCCACCGGCTGCACCGGCACCCCGGCCTCGACCGCGGCGAGGAAGATGCGCGCATGGAACGGCCCGACCTCGCGACCGCTGCGCGTGCGCCCTTCCGGGAACACGCCGACCGCGCGGCCGTCGCGCAGCCGCGCCAGCATCTCGTGCAGCACCCCGCCGAGCGACTCCTGGCTGCCGCGCTGGTGGAAGATCGTCTCGCCGCGCGCGGCCAGCCAGCCCACCAGCGGCCAGCCGGCGATCTCGCGCTTGGCGACGAAGCCCATCATCCGCTGGCTGTGCAGCGCGACGATGTCGATCCAGCTGACGTGGTTGGCGACGAACATCACCGCGCCCGGCATCGGGTGGCCGATGCGGCGCACGCGCATGCCGAACACGCGCATCAGCCCGCCCGACCACAGCCGCACCATGCGGTGCTGCAGGCGCCCGCCGCCGGCCAGCTGGAGGCGGCCGAACGGCGGCGCCATCAGCAGCAGCGTGACCGGCAGGTGCACCAGCACGTGCCACAGCAGGAACGGGAAACGCACGGCGTAACGGAAGACACGCACGACAGGAGGCCAGGCAGCGGAACCGGGGGAGTCCGAAGCCGGACACGATACCGAATGCGGGCCGGGCGCGGCCAGCAGCGGGCGGGAAGCCGGACCAGTCGCGGGCAGACACCCTCGAGGCCGTCATTCCCGCGAAAGCGGGAATCCATGGACCTTGCGTTCCAAAGGCGAACGTCCATGGATCCCCGCTTTCGCGGGGATGACGGGGAATTTCCGGGTCGTCCGACGCCGCCGGTCGCTGGTGGTGCGCAGCGCGCCTGTCGGCCCGGCGCTCAGCCGCGCGGCACCACCGCCAGCGTCAGCCGCGAGATGCAGACCAGCCTGCCGGCGGCGTCCTCGATGCAGATTTCCCACACCTGGGTGCTGCGGCCCACGTGCAGCGGCCGCGCGGTGCCGGTGACGGTGCCGCTGCGCACGCCGCGCAGGTGGTTGGCGTTGATCTCGATGCCGACCACGCCGTGGCCCTCGGGCGCGCACAGGCCGCCGGCGCTGCTGCCGAGCGTCTCGGCCAGCAGCACCGAGGCGCCGCCGTGGAGCAGGCCGTAGGGCTGGTGGGTGCGCGCGTCGACCGGCATCGTCGCGCGCAGGAAGTCGGGGCCGATCTCGGTGAAGACGATGCCCAGCGGCTCCATCGCGGTGTTCCGCGACAGCGCGTTGAGCTGGTCGAGGCCGACGTCCGCGCGGAACATCCGCGCCCGGCCTAGCGGAAGCGGAACAGGCTCGGGCGCCAGGCGCGCGAATAGGACGCGCGACCGTAGCCGCTGCTGCTGCCGTAGCCGAGGCCGAACCCGCCGCCGTCGCGTTCGCGGCGCGCGTGCATGCGCTCGACCAGTTCGTCGCGGCGGCCGTCCAGCCAGTCGGCACGGCCGACGGCGGAGGGTTCGACGCCGCGCTTGTTCGCCTCGCGCTCGCGGAATTCGCAGAAATCGTCGTAGGCGTCGAGCTCGTGCCTGAGCTCGCGCACGCACAGTTCGATCATGATCGCGTCGTCGAGGAAGCCCAGCACCTCGACGTGGTCGGGGATCACGTCCTTCGGGTCGGCGAAGTAGACCAGCGCCGACAGCACGTGCTGCTTGTCCTCGTCGTCGAGGTGCCAGCCCTCGTCGCGGACCATCGCGATCATGTCGTCCAGCCGCTCCAGGCGGCCGCGGATGAAGTCCGGCATCTCGACCTTCTGCGCGCCCTCCAGCAGCGAGGCCGCGGCCTGGATGATCTCCTCCTGCGACTTGTCCGCTGCCGCCTTGTGCGCGGCCTTCAGCGCGCTGGTGAAGTGCTCGAGGTCCTGGTCGTTGAGGTCGATGGTCAGCGAAAGCGACATGGTGGGATACCGGGGGACGGAAAGATGCGCAGCCTAGGCTCCGCGGCGCGCGCGCGTCAATTGCGCCCTGCCGCGCAGGGTCCGCCGCGCGCCGTGGCGGCGGCGGACGACGCGGCCGCGTGCGTCATGCGAAGCGGAAGCGCGCGTTGCCCGATTCCGGGGTGTAGCGCCTGTCGCTGGCATAGCCGCTGCTGTTGCCATAGCCGATGCCGAAGCCGCGTGCGCGGCGCTCGGACGCGGGAAGCGGGAGGGCGGTGCGCGCCTGCAGCGGAAGGGACGGGCGGGGGGCGGTCTGGAAAACGGTGTTCATGGCGGTCCTCGTGGGGGCGTTGTGTTTCGGTGTGTTGGTAAAGTAATACACTAAACAGGTTCGTGCATGGGCCGGAAGTCATACCCTTCGGGACGTTCTTGCGTCCACGATGGAACCTGTTGATTTGGATGGGTTTCGGGGGCTGACGGTTGCGGCCGGGAGGCATGACTGACGACCTATGCCGCTCTTGACCCCCTCCCCTGCGAAGCGGGGGAGGGCTGGGGAGGGGGTGCGAGGCGCGCAGCGCCGAGCTTTCACCGCGAAAGGCGCCCCCACCCCACCCCTCCCCCGCTTCGCGGAGGAGGGGGCTGAAAACCCGGGCCGCGGGAGGCGTCCGGAAGGACCTCAGAGGATCGGCGCGAGTCCCGCGCCGAAGGCGGTGAAGATGCGCGTGAGCAGGGTGCGGAAGCCGAGGTTGACCTCGGGGAAGTCGCCGACCGGTTCGTAGCAGGCGCGGAAGCCCGGGTCGAACGGCGACAGCGGCGCGGGGCATGCCGGCCCGGGCTGGAACTCGTAGCTGGTGGCGTAGCGCATCGGCCACAGGTCGAACAGCGGCAGGTGCTCGGACACCTTGGCCAGCGAGTATTCGAGCCCGGAGAACACCGGTGGCTTGTCGCGCCTCGCGATGGCCCAGGCGTTCTCCGGGGCGATGTCGCGGCGGATGCTGTCGGCCAGCGCGCGCGCGAACGCGGGGTCGTCGATGATCACCGCGCTCTCGGTGTTGTAGTCGTCACCGCGCGGGTCGAAGTTGTGGGTGCCGACCACGCCGATGCGGTTGTCGATCACCAGCGACTTGGCGTGCAGGCCGAAGCGCACGCCGGCGCGCTTGAGCGGCACGCGCTGGTGCACGCCGATGCCGGCGTAGCGCAGCGCGGCGTATTCGCGCGTCAGCGGCGGCGTGCGGCGGCCGGAGGCATCCCCGCCGGCGTCGGCATCAGCATCGGCATCGGCGGCATCACGCGCGATCTCGCCGATGTTGACGCTGCCATCGGCGTTCCACGAGATGTCGACCGCGCCGGTGGCCTCCAGGTCGATCGGCGCATCCTCCGGGAACGGCTTGAACTCGTGGATCTCGAAGCCGAAGTCGCGCAGGTAGCGACGCTTGTACTTGTACGACAGCGCGTAGGTGATGAACGAGTCGGTGGCCGCGAGGCTGTTGGTGGACACGACCACGCGCGGCGGCGGTTCGCGCTCGTGCATGCGCCCGAACATGGCCTGCGCCTGCTTCGACAGCACCAGGTAGGGCGTCTGCAGCAGCACTTCCTCCTGCGCCGACTCGATCAGTTCGTTGAGCAGCGGCGAGGCGTGGATCGCGCCGGCGGCGATCTCGCGGTCGCGCCGGTGCTTCTGCGGCAGGTCGGCGATGAACACCACATCGCCCACCGGGATCGCGGCCTCGACCAGGTCTCGCTGCACCAGGGCCCGGTCGTCTGCCGCGCGCGACACCGCCGCGACCCGCCGCGGATCCTCGTACGGCCAGTCCGGCAGCGCCGGCGCGCCGGCGCGCAGCAGGTGGCGGCCGACGTCGTCCAGCCGCTCCACCGGCACGCTCAGGCGCGCGTTCCAGAACGCCTCGAAGTTCGCCGCCATGTCCGCGGTCGCCGGGCCGCTGACCAGCACGTCGCGGTCGCGGAAGTTGAACTCCGGGTTCCAGTCGTAATAGTCGTCCTGGTAGTTGCGTCCGCCGGTGATGCCGACGATGCCGTCGACCAGCAGCAGCTTGCTGTGCATGCGCTGGTTGAGCCGGCGCCAGCAGCAGGCCGCGGCCCAGGCGTACATCGGATAGCTGATGCGCGCGCGCTCGAGCACCGGGTTGTAGATGCGGATCTCGAAGTTGACGTGGGCCGAGGCCAGCGCCGCCAGCGTGTCGACCTGGCGCAGCGCCGACAGCTGGTCGACCAGCACCCGAACGCGCACGCCGCGGCGCACCGCGGCCATCAGCTCGTCGAGCACCAGGTGGCCGGCGTCGTCCTCGTCGAAGATGTAGGTCTGCAGGTCGATGCTGGTGGTCGCGCCGCGGATCAGGTCCAGGCGCGAGACCAGCGCGTCCTGGCCGTAGTCGAGCAGCAGCGCGTAGTGCCGCGGCGCCTGCGGCGTGCTCTGCGCGTAGGCGCGCACGCCCAGTTCGCGCAGCGGCGAGGGCCGCGCGCAGGCATCGGGCGCATCGCAGTCGATCTGCGTCGATCGCGCCGCGGCCGCGATTCCCGCGGCCTGCTCGCGCTGCAGGTTCGACAGGCTGCTGCAGGCGCTGCAGGCCAGGACCAGCAGCGCGACGAGCGCACGCGCCGCCGCGGTCATGGCGTCGGCGCGGGCCGGGCGCGGATGTGCAGCGAGAACACGACCCGGTCCGACAGCGCGAACGCCCAGCGGTCCATCGCGAAGTCGCTGCGGTAGACCACGCCGCTGGCGACCACGTCGCAGTCGATCGTCGGGCGGTCGCAGGTCGCCGGCTCGATGGTGAACACCTCGCGCCGGCGCACGCCGCGGATGGTCAGCGCGCCGGCGAGCAGGCCGCCCTCGCGCAGCAGCTCGTCGGTGTAGGGATCGGAGACGAACTCCACGTGCGGGTGCCGGTCGGCGTCGAAGAAGCCCTTGCCGCGCGTGATCTTCGAGTACTGCGGGTGGCCGAGGATCTCGACGCCGTCGGTCGGCAGCCGCAGCCGCACCTGCCGGCGCAGCTCCGAAACCGGCACGATCTCGCCCTGCCACCGCGGGAAGCGCCCTTCCAGCGCCTGTCCCCAGCGCGTCTTCAGGGAGAAGCCGATGCGCGACTTCGCGGTGTCGATCTCGGCCGCCGGCACCGCCATCGCGAACCAGGCGCCGAGCAGCACCAGCCAGCGCAGGCGCCTGCCCGCCATGGCCCGGGTCCCGTCGCTGCGGACGCCGCGGGGCGCCCCGCCCTTCCGGGAACGTCCAGAATCCGTCATTTCGAGCGTCGCGGGAAATCGCGGGAAGGCAGACGATCGAAAAACAAGGGGTCCCACTGCGTTCGAAATGACGGATCCGGGATGTCCAGAGCTTCCCTTCAGACGCATGGATCTCCCTCCCGGATCAGGCCCGGGGTCGGAATGGCGAAGCTTCGAGGATTCCCGCAGACATCCGGCCACCATCGCAATGCCATCGCGCTCACGGCCACCAGAACGCGGACAGGGTGGCGATGCCGGGCTCGATCGTGGCCCCGGCCGGCAGCGACAGCACCGCGATCGCGGCCGGCGGCATGCCGCGGTAGTCGCCCGACTGGCCGCTGTGCAGCAGCGCCACCAGCCGCTCCAGCCCGGGGTTGTGGCCGACCACCAGCAGGCGGTCGGCGTCGCGATGGCCGTCGACCAGGCCGGCCAGGGTGCCTGGCATGGCCTCGTAGATCGACGGCTCCAGCCGCTTGTCGAGGTTGCCGACCGCCTCGACCACCGCCTCCAGCGTCTCGCGCGCGCGCCGCGCCGGCGAGCACAGCACGCGGTCGGGCACCAGCGCCTTGTCGCGCAGCCAGGTGGCGACCGCGTCGGCCTCGGCCAGGCCTTCGGCCGAGAGCGGCCGGTCGAAGTCCGATTGCCCGGGCAGCGGCGGCTCGGCGTGGGCATGGCGCAACAGGATCAGTTCACGCATCGACGCATTCCTCCCGGTGGCGTTGCTCGGCGGCCCGGAGGCGGGTCAGGCGCGCTTGAGCCACTTCAGCAGCGGCTGCCAGTCGGCCTGGTGGTCGCGCACCTGCGCCGAGTGGTAGTCGAACAGGCTCTTGCCGAAGCCGACCAGCATCACGTAGGCCTGGCTGTCGCGCAGCTGCGCCACCAGCGGGTAGGGCCACTGCTGCAGCAGGTCCATCGCCTGCTGCGAGGCGTTGGTCCACGGTCGCAGGCGGTTGCCGACCAGGCCCACGCGCAGGTCGCCCTTGCGCACCCGCGGGTGCTTGGCCAGGGCGTTGAGGAAGGGCACGGTGGCGTCGATGTCCAGTGCCGAGGGCAGCACCGGCACCACCACCGCGTCGGCGTGGTCGAGGTAGACCTCCAGCGTGTCGGCGTGGGCGCCGGCCGGGGCGTCGACGACCACGCGGTCGGTGCCCTCGGGAATCGATTTCCATGCCGTCTTGTGCCGGCTGCTGCCGTCGATCGGCAGCACCGCGCTCTCCAGCGCCGAGCGGCGTTCGGCCCAGCGCGTGGACGATCCCTGCGGATCGGCATCGATCAGGACGGTCTTGCGGCCCGCCAGCGCGGACTCCGCGGCCAGGTGGGTTGCGATCGTGGTCTTGCCGACACCGCCCTTGGAACTGGCCACCAGCACGGTCTTCATCCACTGCCTCCGCCATGGGAACGAGCCGCGAGCGTACACCGGCCGCGTCAAGGCCGCGAACACAAGGCAGGCGCCCGCGCGCGCTTGACGAGTTCTTTACAAATCAGCCGCCGCATCCGCCGCCCGCGGCCCGCGCAGGGCGTCCTCCCGCATCGGCGCGTCTGCTATCGTCGATCGTCCCCACCAGCCGACCGTGCATGAGCGACCTGCAGGACCTCGTGGCGCTGATCCGCGCCGACACCCCGCTGATCGTGGTCGAGACGCCCGACGAAACCCGCGCGGTCGAACTGTTCCGGCAATCGCTGACCCGGGTGTGGCGCGCGCTGTACCGCTGGTCGATCACCGAAGGGCTGCGCCGCATCGACCTCGACCGCGAGGACCCGGCCCAGGCCCCGCCCGACGCCGGCACCACCCTGGCCGCGATCCGCGACGCCGACCAGCGCGGCGTCTACCTGCTGCTCGACTTCCACCCCTACCTCGGCTACGCCAGCACCCGGCGCCAGCTGCGCGAGATCCTGCAGCGGCGCGACTGCCTGCCGCACGTGATCGTGCTGGTCGGGCACAAGGTCGAGCTGCCGCCCGAGCTCGACGCCAAGGCCGCGCGCTTCCGCCCGCGCCTGCCCGACGCCAACGCCCTGCTCAAGCTGCTGCGCGAGGAGATCGCCGCCTACCAGCGCGAGCACGAGGGCCGGCGGGTGGAGGTCGACGAGGCCACGGTGCGGCGTATCGTGCGCAACCTGCAGGGCCTGGAGGCGACCGACGCGCGCCGGATCGCGCGCCACCTGATCCACGACGACGGCGTGCTCGGCCCCGGCGACCTGCCGGCGCTGGCGCGGCTGAAGTTCGACCTGCTCAACAAGAGCGGCCACCTGCACTACGAGTACGACACCGCGCGCTTCGCCGACGTCGCCGGCGCGCGCCGGCTCAAGCGCTGGATCGAGCAGCGCCGGCGCGTGTTCGTCGAGGGCGACGCGCCGCCCGGCCTCGACCCGCCCAAGGGCATCCTGCTGCTGGGCGTGCAGGGCTGCGGCAAGTCGCTGCTGGCCAAGGCCGTGGCCGGCGGATTCGGCGTGCCGCTGGTGCGGCTCGACTTCGGCACGCTCTACGCCAAGTACCACGGCGAAACCGAGGCCAACCTGCGCGCCGCGCTGGACTCGTGCGACCAGCTCGAACCCTGCGTGCTGTGGATCGACGAGATCGAGAAGGGCGTGGCCGCCGGCAGCGGCGATGGCGACGGCGGCGTCTCGCGGCGCGTGCTCGGCTACCTGCTGACCTGGATGGCCGAGCGCAAGTCGAAGGTGTTCCTCGTCGCCACCGCCAACCAGGTGCGCGAACTGCCGGCCGAACTGCTGCGCAAGGGCCGCTTCGACGAGATCTTCTTCGTCGACCTGCCCGACGCCGGCACCCGCGCCCACGTGTTCGAGCTGCACCTGCGCCGGCGCGAACTTTCGCCCGAGCGCTTCGACCTCGGCGCGCTGGCCGCCGCCGCCGAGGGCTTTTCCGGCGCCGAGATCGAACAGGCGGTGGTCGCCGCCCTCTACGTCGCCCACGCCGAGTCGCGCGCGATCGACGACGCGCTGCTGCTGGAGGAAATCCGCGCCACGCGGCCGCTGTCGGTGGTGATGCGCGAGCAGGTGGCGGAACTGCGCGCCTGGGCCGGCAGCCGCACGGTGCCGGCGGATTGATCGACCCGGACCGCGGCGGAGTGCCGCACCCGGCCTCAGTCGTCGCTCGGCCTCGCGCCGACGCGCGCCTTGCCGCCGCGGCGCTCGAACGAGAAGGCGTACATCAGCCGGATCGCCACCGGGCGCACGACCACGTCCTCACCCGAGCAATCGGCGGTCCGTTCGACGCCTTCCGGGAACTCGCAGACCGCGGCGCCGAAGAACGTCCAGCGCCGGACCGCGTCGACCGCGGCCGCGACGAAGGCCGGATGCGGCTGCGCGGCGCAGCTGTCCACGCCGTAGGCGGGCGTGGCTTCGGTCACCGCGCCCTGTTCGCCGACGATGAACTCGACGCAGACCTCGGTCATGCCGTCGCCGCGGGCATCGTCCTGCGGATACGTCGGCAGCGGCGCCTCGATCGGTACCGCCATCAGAAAGGCCTGCCGGTCCTCCAGCGTCATCCTGGCCGCGGATGGGGGCAGGATCATCCGCTTCCCGACGGCGCGCTCCGTGCTCGCGCAGCCGGCCAGCGCGGCGATCACGAGTCCCGAGGCGAGGCTTCGGCACGCATTCATCCGCACCGAGGCGCCTGCCATGCTCAGCGTCCGGGCGGCGTCCAGCCTGCGGGCGGTTCGAGCGATACGCCGGCTTCCTGCAGCACACGCTCGACCAGTTGCTGTTCGGTGCGGATGGCGGGATCGGCGAGCAGGCGCACGAACTGCTCGGCGCCATCGCGAGGTTGCTGCGCCGCCAATGCTCCCCAGCGCTGCATCTGCCAGTCCCTGCGCTTCCTGCGCACGTCGATCGCTTCGCGCTCGGCCTGGCTTCCGGCCAGCTCACGCAGCATGAGCAACCCGATCCCCTGTTCCATCGCGGATCCGGACCGGTCCGCCAACAGGGTCGCGACGTGACGGCAATCGGCGGCGCGCGCAGGGACCACCCGCAGTTCGGCGTCCCCGCACGCTTGCCTCAGCGGCAACAGGTTCGGCCCAACGAAAGCGAGCCAAATGCCCATCGCCGAGATCGCGGCGGCCTCCTCCGCGACGTATGGCCCGCCATCGGCGATCGCCGCCCTTTCCATCGGCGTCGGAGGATGCCGCAGCAGGGCCGACACCATCCAGCGCACACCGTCGTACATATGCGTTTCCACGTGGATGGAACGCCTGGCCTGAACCAGCAGTTCGTCCGTGGGCAGGTCCAGGTACAGCAGCGGCATGAGGTTGTCGGGCTCGGCCGCCTGCCAGCGCCGCGCCGCGTCGCGGCGGATCGCAGAATCCTCCCCCCTGGCCGCGCCGACGAGCAACTGGTTCGCGATCACGTCGTCGCCTGCACGCGCCGCCGCCGCGCGCATCCATGCCCCGGCCTCGGCATCGGGAGGCACGCGGAACGATGGCGCGTCGCCATCGCGGATCATCGTCAGCGCGGATCTGCGCTGTATCGCCGCCAGCACGAGTTCCCGGGACCCGCCCGTATCCGCCAGTCCATCGGCAACGCGCAGTGCATGACTCCTGTAGGCGTCGGCGCGGGCCTGCTCCTGCGCGGACGCTTCGTAGCCCCATTCCACATTGTCGTGCTGCGCGTGCGCGAATGAGGGCACCACCAGCAAGGCGCAGAGCAACAGTCTTCTGATCATCGCGGTAGATCCAGTGAACATGAAGGCAGCGTAAGGGATTCCCGAAAACCTCGTCACATTGCGGCAGCCGGAGACCGGTCAAGCCGGCTTCCGGACTCCCTCCACGACGTTCCCGACGGAAGAACGTGACCTCAATACCCCGCCGCCTGCCCGTCCTTGCGCGACTCGCTGGCGCCGACGTAGCCGCCGTGCGGATTCACCATGATCGCCTGGTAGCCGCCGTAGGGGCCGTCGGCGAAGCGCACGCTGTGGCCCTTGCGCATCAGCGCGCGCACGGTCTCGTACGGGAAGCCGGTCTCGAGGTCGACCTCGCCGCCGTCGTGCATCGCGACGGCCTGGCCGGCCGGTTCGGTGGAGCCGTCGTGCTGGATGCGCGGCGCGTCGCCGGCCTCCTGCAGGTTCATGCCGAAGTCGATCAGGTTGAGCAGGATCTGCACGTGGCCCTGCGGCTGCATCGCGCCGCCCATCACCCCGAAGCTCAGCCAGGGCTTGCCGTCCTTCGTCGCGAACGCGGGGATGATGGTGTGGAACGGACGCTTGCCCGGCGCGTAGCCGTTGGGATGGTCGGCCCTGAGCACGAACTGCTCGCCGCGGTCCTGCAGGATGAAGCCCAGTCCCGGCGGCGCCATGCCGCTGCCCATGCCGCGATAGTTGGACTGGATCAGCGAGACCATCATGCCCTCGCGGTCGGCGACGGTCAGGTAGATGGTGTCGCCCTCGTCGAGCTGCTTCGGCGTACCGGGCTGCACCTCGCGCAGCGCGCGCTCCATCGAGATCAGCTTGCCGCGTTCGCGCGCGTAGTCCTTGGAAATGAGCCTGGCCACCGGCGCCGGATGGAAGGCGGGGTCGGCGTACCAGCGCGCGCGGTCGGCGAAGGCGAGCTTCTTGGCCTCGACGAACAGGTGCACGTGCTCGGGGCTGCCGAAGCCGTACGACTTCAGGTCATGCGGTTCCAGCAGGTTGAGGATCTGCAGCGCGGCGATGCCCTGCCCGCTTGGCGGCAGCTCCCAGACCTCGACGCCGCGATAGTTCGTCGACACCGGATCGACCCACTCGCCGGCATGCGCGGCCAGATCGTCGTAGGAGAGGAAGCCGTCGTTGGCCTTGAAGTAGGCGTCGATGGTGCGTGCGATGTCGCCCTTGTAGAACGCGTCGCGGCCGCCGTCGGCGATCTGTTGCAGGGTGTTGGCGAGGTTGGGGTTCTTCCAGGTCTCGCCGGTGCGCGGCGCGCGCCCGTCGATCGTGAACTGTTCGCTGAAGCCCGGCCACTTCGACAGCCGCGGCACCGAACGATCCCAGTAGTACGCGATCACCTCGTGCACCGGATGGCCTTCGCGCGCGTAGCGGATCGCGGGCTGGAGGTTCTGCGCCATCGTGCGCTTGCCGAAGCGCGCGTGCAGCGCGAACCAGCCGTCGACCGCGCCCGGCACGGTGACCGGCAGCGGGCCGTGCGGCGGGATGTCGGTCAGCCCGCGGCGCTCGAACTCGGCCAGGGTCAGCGACTTCGGCGAGCGCCCGGAGCCGTTGTAGCCGTGCAGCTTGTTCGTCGCCGGATCCCAGACGATGGCGAACAGGTCGCCGCCGATGCCGTTGCCGGTCGGCTCCATCAGCCCGAGCGCCGCGTTGGCGGCGATCGCGGCGTCGACCGCCGATCCGCCCGCCTTCATCACGTCGAGCGCGACCTGGGTGGCCAGCGGATGCGAGGTCGCCGCCATCGCGTGCGGGGCATGGACCTCGCTGCGGGTCGCGAACGGCTGGCCGGTGATGCGGTCGGCGGCGTGCAGTGCCGGCGCGGACAGCAGCGCGGCCCACAGGACGAGCGCTCTTGCCTTCATCGATGGACCTCGTGAATCCGGGAAGGCGGCAACATAACGCATGGCCGTGACCGGCAGAACGATCGCCGACCCCTCAAGGGGCCTTTTCGCGGTCGCGGAAGCAGACGCCATCGTCATCCCCGCGAAAGCGGGAAGCGCTTTTCAACAGCCGAATGGCTGGTCATCCATTTGGCTTTACGCAACGACGCTGGATCCCCGCTTTCGCGGGGATGACGACCTTCAATCGCGCAGGCCGTCAAGCCGATCGCGATGATCGGCACCGGATCGATCGCGGATCTCCGGACCGGTCAGGGCCAGGCGGGCGGATTCTCGCGCCAGGCCGCCAGCACTTCGGCGAGCACGGCGCGGTCGGCCTCGCTCCAGTCCGGCAGCAGGCCGGGCAGCGCGGACGGGTTCGACCAGCGCTCGGGATAGGTGCGCACGGCGGCGGCGTACCACGCGACGGCTTCCTCCCGGCGATCGAGCTTCCACAGGGCCAACGCCAGCGTCGGCGGCACCCATGCCGGATGGACGATGCGGTTGCTGAACGCCTGCGGCCATTGCGCCAGCGCGCCCTCGACGTCGCCCGCGCGGTACAGGTCCCAGGCCTGGTTCCAGTGCACGGCACGGCGCAGGGTGCTGCCGCTGGTGGTCAGCTCCACGGCGCGTGCGTACAGCGCCTTGCCGTTGTCGATGCGGCCAGAGGCCATCGACAGGTGCGCGAGCTGCGCGACCACCTCGTCGGCATTGCGGCCGCCACGCTTCATCTGGCGCGCGAGCTGCTCGACGGTCGCGTCGTCGCTGCCGGGAATGGCGACGATGGCGCGCGTCACGCCCGGATCCTCGTCGAAATAGAACTCCTCGGGTTTCGGCATTGACTGCGCCGAGGCGACGGCGGAAAAACCCACCAGCAACAACAAGATGCACGCGTGCGAGAACGCACGTGTCTTGGATTTCATCCCGGTAATCCCCTGTATACGGCAACGACCTCCCGCCGGGATTGTAGCGGCACTGCATGCGGATCGTGTAATCGGCGCGCCCGATCGGCCGGACACCATCATGAATGAACTGCCTCGGCGCCCGAGGAGAAGGACGGTGTCGGGGGAGAAGGACGGTGTCAGAGTCACCTTCTGACATCTGCTTCAGAACTTTCCGAACTTCTCCCGAGAGGCTGGATGAGGTCGCCAGACGGATGTCCAGGCAATAGTCGGGGCATGGAAGGATTGCTCCGCGGGAATCGGACCGCGCGGGCGCCCGAGGTCTTCGAACAAGTGAACCTGGCCCCTTTTCTCCAGGCAAGGGTCTGCCCCAGGGTTCGCGGGCCGGCGCGGCTTTCTATCCTCGGTGACAGGACCATCCATCCGAGGCACGAGTACATGGCGTTCCCGACGAATCCCTGGATCCCACCGATTCCGCCGATCCCGCTGATCGATTTCAACCGCGAGCTCAACCAGCGCGTGCTGGACCTGCACCTGCAGGGCACGGACGGCCCGCGCCTGCTGCACTCGGGTCCCGGTTCGGACTGGATCCCGCAGGGCCAGGGCCATGACGCGGGCCGCGGCGAGGTGCTGTCGACTTACAACGACGGCGGGCAGGTGCTGCTGTCGTTCCAGAAGATCGTGTCCGAATGCGATCCGGCGACCGACGAGGTCTCGGTCATCCTGGGCGGCGATCCGGAGGATCCCGACGCCGGCGCGCCGTCCAAGGGCGGCGGCGTGGCCACCGACGGCGAATACATCTATGTCGCCGACACGCAGGAGGTGTACGTCTATCGACGCACCGACGTCGAGGCCGCCCTGCAGCCGGAAGCGCCGCGACCGCCGCTGCGGCCGGACGCACAGCCGTCCACCTCGCAACTGCTGCAGCGCCCGGTGACGCCGACGGTCGAGGCGATCGCACGCATCCCGATCGACGCCGGCGACGGCAACGACATCTCCGCCAGCTACCTCACCCTGCACGACGGCCACCTGTACGTCGGCGACTTCACTTCCACCGGCATCACCAACACGTTCTCCGGACGCAACGATCCGACCCGCGACGCCGAGCTGCGTCGCTACGCGCTCGACCCCGATACCGGCCTGTTCGACCCCGCCGACTACCGCTCCATCGAGGCGCCGAAATACGCCCAGGGCGCGGTGGTCACCGACACCGGCGTGCTGTTCTCCACCTCGCTGGGCAGCGGCGTGACCGCGCCCGCCGACGACCTGGTGTTCCAGCCCACGACCGACACGCCGGCCACCTTCTCCACCGACGGCGACGCGCGCGAGGTCGGCCACCTGCCGCACTACGCGCAGGGCCTGAACGTCATCGACGGAGAACTGTGGGTGACGCACGAGAGCGCCGCCGACAAATACCGCGACAACGTCGACGATCCGCTCGACCACATCCAGCGCTATTCGATCGACGACCTCGGCCTGTCGCCCGGGGATCTCGGGATCGACACGCGCGGCTGACGGACCGGGCGGCCTGGCGGCATCCCGGTCCACCTTCCCGCGGCGGAAGCTCATTCAGCGTGCGCGGGCGCAGCAACCGCCCTCGCCCTCGGGCACGCCCTAGCTGTACGGAACGCCCGGCCGCGCTAGCTTTGCCATACCAGTTGGTACGGAGACCGCCATGGGCGTCGGCATTTCACCCGTCATCGATTCCGGCTCGCGCTGGCAGCTGCCGCCGTCGGCGCTGTTCGCCACGACGCCGCTGGTGTCGCCGATCACGACCCATGGCGGCTATCGCCCCGAAACCAGCTACCACCCGCAGCTGCAGTCGCCGGCCACCTCCCCCGCCGGTGGCACGCCGCCGTCCGCGGCCGGTGGCCAGTACGGCATCCCTGCCGGCAGCACCCTGCGCGACGTCACCAGTGGCACCCAGGCGCAACCCTTCGACGTGACCCTGTCGCAGCTGGCGACCGCGGTCTACGGCACCCGCGGCGATCCGCCGGAAGGCTGGAGCGCGGTCACCGACCCGCAGCTGCAGGAAATGGGCGTGGCCGACCCGCAGGCCTGGCGCCTGCAGTACCTCGGCGCCAACGACAGCGTGCCGAGCAACGACCAGGAATTCCGCGCCGAGGTCTACACCGACGGCGAGGGCAACTACGTGCTGTCCTACCGCGGCACCGCCGAGGGCGCCGACGACTGGGACAACAACTTCCGCCAAGGGCTGGGCTACGAGACCAACGACGGCGACAAGTTCAGCGTCACCGCGGTCAACACCGCCGTCGAGTTCGCGCGCGTGTTCGGCGACAACCCGGGTGGCGAATCGCGCAACCTCGCGATCACCGGCCATTCGCAGGGCGGCGGGCTGGCCTCGGTCGGTTCGATCGCCAGCGGCGTGCCGGCGGTCACCTTCGACGCCTCCGGCATCCATCCCAACACCTTCGACCGCATGGGCATCGACCCGCAGCGCGCGCGCGACCTGGCCGAAGGCGGCCAGATCCGCGCCTATTCGCTGTCGGGCGACGCCCTGACCAACGCGCAGGACAGCTGGATCACCGGAATCGTCGCGCCCGACGCGATCGGCACCCAGATCGTGGTCGATCCCGCGGCCGCGGACGAACACAACATGTTCACGAACTACGGGCCGATGGAAGGCTTCTCGCCCGAACAGAGCGAGCTGATCAACACCGGCGTCGAGGTCGGCCGCCATACCCCGTTCCTGCCGATCAACCCGGTCACGGGCGTCCTGACCGGCGCCGCCAACCTCGCCGGCACCCTCGGCTACGCCGCGATCAGCCACAGCCCCAATGCGCTGACCGCAGCGATGATCGAGCGCGAGCCCTGGCAGGCGGGCTACGAGAATCCGTCCAATGTCGGCCGCGACGCGCAGAACCTGCTGCCCGACGAACTCAAGGACGACTACGCGCGCAACGTGCACGACTTCGCCACCGACATCGACGCGGTGGTCGCCGGCGACTTCGCCGAGGGCCGCTACGTGCAGGGCGGCGCAAGCCTGATCGGCGACTTCGCCGAGGGCGCCTTCAACTCCACCGGCGATACGGTCGATCGCTATGCCGATTCGCTCGCCGCGACGATCGACGAGCATGTGGACGGCTGGGTCGGCGACGTGCTGTCGGGCACGGTCGACTTCGGCGGCGACGCGGTCGAGTTCGTGGCCGATGCCGGCGGACAGGTCGTCGAGACGCTCGCCGACGGCGCCGGCTGGCTGGCGCAGGGCGCGACCGATGCCGCCCAGGGCGTGGGCAACTTCATCGGCGGGCTGTTCGGCAGGTAGTCGCCCGGATGCCACGGTGAAGCCGATGCCCACTTGCGCGGCGCTATGATCGGGCCTGAAATGTCGCGCATGCGCCGCCTTCCCGCGATCGTGTCCGCGCTCCTCCTCTGTTGCGCCGCTGGGTGCGCCCGACCGTCCATGAGCAACGACGCCTTCTCCAATCCCGAACTGTCCGCGCTCGCCGACGCCGTGGACCGCGGCGACGCGCCCGAGATCCGGCGCCAGCTCGAACGCATCGACGCCGACACGCCCGGCAGCGACGGCGGCACGCTGTTGATGGCGGCGATCAAGCGCGGCCGCACGGCGAGCGTGGAAGTGCTGCTGGAAGGCGGCGCCGATCCCAATCGTGCCGATCCACGCGGCGATACGGCGGTGCATGCGGCCGCGTTCTCCGGCAAGGCGGAGCTGCTGCAGGCGGTGCTCGCCCACGGCGGCGATGCCAACGCACGCAACACCCATACCGGCGCCACGCCGCTGGTGCAGGCGCTGCTGTCGCCGGACGCGGGGCAGTACGCGGCGCTGCTGGCCGCCGGCGCCGATCCCGACGTCGCCGACGACAACGGCGACACGCCGCTCCACGTCGCCGCGCGCACCAACAACGGCGGGGCGATCCTGGCCCTGCTGGGCAAGGGCGCGTCGCCGCTGGCGAAGAACTCGGGCGGCGCGACGTTCCAGTCGTACTACTTCGGCTACAACCGCGCGATCCTCAACGACCGCGCGCTGGAGGAACGCCGGCAGGTCGTCGCCTGGCTCAAGGCCAATGGCGTGCCGCTGGAGGCGGCGGTGGGCGAGGCGGACCTGGAGTAGGAATCCTGGCGTCGGCTGGCCCCCACCCCGGCCCTCCCCCGCAGGCGGGGGAGGGAGCCAAAAGCGGCCGGCTCCTCCTCCCTCCCCCGCCTGCGGGGGAGGGCCGGGGTGGGGGCCACCGAAGTCCCGACAAGAAAACGGCCGGGCATCACGCCCGGCCGTTCCCTCCCTCCCACTCCTTAGCCCTCGCCGTGCCGCGTCCTCAGGCCGCAACCGCGTGCGAGCGCTCGAACTGCTCCTCCTCGGTCGATCCCTTGAGCGCGGTCACGCTCGACGCGCCGCCCTGGATCACCGTGGTCACGTCGTCGAAGTAGCCCGCGCCCACTTCCTGCTGGTGCGAGACGAAGGTGTAGCCCTTTTCGCGCGCGGCGAACTCCGGCTCCTGCACCTGCTCGACGTAGTGCTTCATGCCCTCGCCGCGCGCGTAGTCGTGCGCGAACTTGAAGGTGTTGAACCAGTTGATGTGGATGCCGGCCAGGGTGATGAACTGGTACCTGTAGCCCAGCGCCGCCAGTTCGTCCTGGAACTTCGCGATGGTCGCGTCGTCGAGGTTCTTCTTCCAGTTGAAGCTCGGCGAGCAGTTGTACGACAGCAGCTTGCCCGGGTGCTTGGCGTGCACGGCCTGCGCGAACTCGCGCGCGAAGCCCAGGTCCGGCGTGCCGGTCTCGCACCACACCAGGTCGGCGTAGGGCGCGTAGGCGATGCCGCGGCTGATCGCCTGCTCCAGGCCGTTCTTCACCTTGTAGAAGCCTTCCGCGGTACGGTTGCCGGTGACGAAGGGCTTGTCGTTGGCGTCGAAGTCGGAGGTCAGCAGGTTCGCGGCTTCCGCGTCGGTGCGCGCCAGCACCACGGTCGGCACGCCGAGCACGTCGGCGGCCAGGCGCGCGGCCACCAGCTTCTGCACCGCCTCCTGGGTGGGCACCAGCACCTTGCCGCCCATGTGGCCGCACTTCTTCACCGCGGCCAGCTGGTCCTCGAAGTGCACCGCGGCGGCGCCGGCGCCGATCATGTTCTTCATCAGCTCGTAGGCGTTGAGCACGCCGCCGAAGCCGGCCTCACCGTCGGCGACGATCGGCAGGAAGAAGTCGATGGCATCTTCTTCCTTCATCTTGCCGTCGCAGATGTTCTTCCACTGGATCTCGTCGGCGCGCTGGAAGGTGTTGTTGATCCGGCGCACCATCGTCGGCACCGAGTCGTAGGCGTACAGCGACTGGTCCGGGTACATGGCCTCGGAGGTGTTGCCGTCGGCCGCGACCTGCCAGCCCGACAGGTACACCGCCTCCAGCCCGGCCTTGGCCTGCTGCATCGCCTGGCCGGCGCTGATCGCGCCGAAGGCGTTGACATAGCCCTTCTTCGCGCCGCCGTTGACCAGCGTCCACAGCTTCTCCGCGCCGCGCCTGGCGAGCGTGTATTCGGGCTGCAGGCTGCCGCGCAGGCGCACGACGTCGGCGGCCGAGTACGGGCGCTCGACGCCGGCCCAGCGCGGGTCGGTGTTCCACTGCTGCTGCAGGGCGTTGATCTGGTTCTTCTGGGTGGTCATGGGGGTCTCCGGTGGAGCCGTGATTCGTGGATTGGTGATTGGTGATCCGAAAGAGCGGATGGCTGGCGTTCGCGAACGGGATCGGTTTTTTCCAATCACCAATCACGAATCACCAATCACCGCTCTTCAGATCCGCTCGTAAGCCGGCAGCGTCAGGAAGTCCTCGAGCGTGCGGCGATGGGTCAGCTCCTCGAGCAACGCGATCGCTTCCTGCACGCGCGCGGCGCCCGGCATCGGCTGGCCGGCCAGGCGCGAGGGCAGGTTGAGCAGCACGCGGTCGAACAGCGCCTCGTCGATGACGGTGCCGTCGTGCAGGTGCAGCGGGGTGCCGCCCTTGTCGCCGGCGTGCAGCCACTGCCACAGCTGGGTGCGCGCGATCTCGGCGGTGGCGGCATCCTCCATCAGCCAGTGGATCGGCACGCAACCGTTGCCGTCGAGCCAGGCGGCGAGGTAGCGCACGCAGACCTCGACGTTGCTCTCGAAGCCGATGCGCGTGATCGTGCCCAGCGACGGCGCCAGCAGGTCGCGCTGCGTGACGATGACCTCCTCGCGGCCCAGGTGCTGCTGGTGCTTCGAGGGCATGCGCTCGTCGAACACCTCGCGCGCCAGCGGGATCAGCGCCGGATGCGCGACCCAGGTGCCGTCGTGGCCGGCGGTGACCTCGCGCAGCTTGTCCGCGCGCACCCGCGCCAGCGCCTGCTCGTTGGCCTCGGCGTCGTTGTTGATCGGGATCTGCGCGGCCATGCCGCCCATCGCGTGCGCGCCGCGGCGGTGGCAGGTCTGGATCAGCAGCTCCGAGTAGGCCTTGAGGAACGGCTGGACCATCGTCACCTGGCCGCGCTCGGGCAGCACGCGGTCGCGGTGCGCGCGCAGGGTCTTGATGTAGGAGAAGATGTAGTCCCAGCGTCCGCAGTTGAGCCCCACGATGCGCTCGCGCAGCGCGTGCAGGATCTCGTCCATCTCGAACGCGGCCGGCAGCGTCTCGATCAGCACCGTGACCTTCATCTGCCCCTGCGGCAGGCCCAGCTCGCGCTCGACGTGCGAGAGCACGGCGTTCCACAGCGCGGCCTCCTCCATCGACTGCAGCTTGGGGAGGTAGAAGTAGGGGCCACGATCCTTCGCCGCCAGCGCCTTCGCGTTGAGCCAGGCGTACAGGCCCAGGTCGAACAGGGCGCCGGACATGCGTTCCCCGTCGACCAGCACGTGCTTCTCGTCCAGGTGCCAGCCGCGCGGACGCACGATCAGCACCGCGCGCTCGTCCTCGGGGCGCAGTTCGTAGCGCTTGCCATTGTCGCCGGTGAACGCCAGCGCGCCTTCGATCGCCTCGCGCAGAGCGCGCTGGCCGGTGACCAGGTTCTCCCAGGTCGGCGTGGTCGAATCCTCGAAATCGGCCATGTAGCAGCTCGCGCCCGAGTTCAGCGCGTTGATGACCATCTTCGGATCGACCGGGCCGGTGATCTCGACCCGGCGGTCCTGCAGCGCCTCCGGCGCCGGCGCCACGCGCCAGTCGCCGTCGCGGATCGCGCGGGTGTCCTCGCGGAAGTCGGGCAGGGCGCCGGCGTCGAACTCGGCCTGGCGGCGGCGGCGGGCTGCGAGCCGCGCCTGCCGCTCCGGCTCGAACCGGCGATGCAGCCCGGCCAGGAAGGCCTGCGCGCCGTCGTCGATCAGGTCGGCGGTGGCGGCGGAATCCGGCAGCTGGATGCCGGGAGCGATCGGGGAGGGCTTCAGGACGGCGGACATTGCGGGCTCCAGTGGATATTGCGGTGCAGCAGCACCATCCGCCCGGCGTAATTATTTGACAACACAGTTTTTTCAATGTAATTCATAAGTTTTTCAAATAAACGTTGCGAATCAATGCCTTCGACCCCCAGATTCGCCTACAAGGCCGATCGTCTGAAGCCGCTGCGGGCGTTTTGCCAGACCGCGCGGCTGGGATCGGTGTCGCGCGCGGCCGAGGCGCTGTACGTCAGCCAGCCGGCGATCACCCTGCAGCTGCAGGCGCTGGAGCGCGAGCTGGGGCAGAAACTGTTCGAGCGCAGCGGCCGGCGGCTGGTGCCGACCCGCGCCGGCGAGGCGCTGTACGAACTGGCGCGGCCGCTGGTCGACGGCATCGACACCCTGCCCACCGCCTTCCGCAACCAGCTCAAGGGCCTGGACGCGGGCGAGCTCAACATCGCCGCCAACAGCTCGACCATCCTCTACCTGCTGCCGCGGATCGTGGAGCGCTTCCGCGAGCGCCACGCCGACGTGCGCCTGAGCCTGCACAACACCGTCAGCGCCGACGGCACCGACCTGCTGCGCACCGACGCCGTGGACCTGGTGGTCGGCTCGATGCACGACGTGCCGACCGACCTGGTCTACGAGCCGCTGCACCGCTTCGAACAGCAGCTGGTGCTGCCGCCCGGGCACCCGCTGGCCGACAAGGACGACCTGACCCTGGCCGACATCGGCCAACACGGCCTGATCCTGCCGCCCAAGCGCCAGATCACCTGGCGGCTGGTGGACCTGGTGTTCCAGCAGAACCGCGTGCCCTACACCGTGGCGCTGGAGGTCGGCGGCTGGGAGGTGATCAAGCAGTACGTGGCGATGGGCATGGGCATCAGCATCCTGTCCTCGATCTGCCTGACCGAGGCCGACCGCGGCCGCATCGTCACCCGCCCGCTGGACCGCTTCTTCCCTGCGCGCAGCTACGGCGTGGTGATGCGCAAGGGCAAGCTACCCTCGCCGCAGGCGCGCGCCTTCATGGACATGATCCACCCCGACCTGTTCCTGCGCCGCGATTACTACGAGGGCGGGCATTCGGAGCGCTGAGGTTGCGCCCGATCGCGCCTGTCGGTCGGATGACGGGATCGATCTTTCAGCGTTGCGCGGGCTCCGGCGTCGATATCGCGTGGGCAGGGGCATCCATCATCCGGGCGTGCTCCATCTCCTGTAGTCGTGTTTGCGCCTGCTGCAGCCAGGCCTGTCCGGCTTCGCCGTTCAGGTAGTCGCGGGCCGTCGCGTCGATGGTCGCCGCGTTGCCCTGCTTCGCCTGCTCCAGCAGGCGCTGGACGACGTCGCCGTGCCCGGAGATCGCGGGCTCTGCGGCCTGCCTCGCGCCCGGCACCGGGCCCATCTCCACCTGTCGCCACGCCAGCCCGGCCGCCATCGCCTCGTTGCGCGGAACCGCGTCGCGACAGTCGATCCGGCACAGGGCCGGCGGAGCCAGTTCCTCCTGGTGGACGCGCGCGCCGTGGCGATCGAACTCCGAGGTGCGATAGAAGAACTGGTGCTGCTCGGAGCGGTGGATCACGTTGCGCGCCGGATCCGACGGCACCTCGCGCTTGACGAGGAACGGCCGGTCACCAAGCGCGTTGAGGTAGTCGATCATCAGGTTGCCGCTGCGGACGGACAGGCCGTCGAGCCGGTAGCTGCCGCCGATGTCGCTGTGCGCGCCGGCGACGGTCACATTGAGGAAGCGGCCGTCCTCGGTGATGCCGGAATCCGTGATCCGCGTGCCCTGGAACAGGTTGCGGCGCTCGTCGTCGGCCGTGATCTGGAAACCCGACACCACCGACGCGGCGGGACGCCGGTCGTGGTCGCGCGGCACGCCCGTGCCGACCGGATCGAACAGGCCGACCGCCTGCACCACGCTGCCCGGCTCGCGCAGCGGCGGTCCGGCGTAGGTCACGCGCTCGATCAGGCCGTCGCGGCCGCGGACCACCTCCACGCCTTCAGGGTTCAGGATGCCGCGCTCCTCGACCAGACGGGTGAAGCCCGCCGCCTGTTCGGCGCCGCGGCTGAAGCCGATGGCGGCGATGCGGATGTCGGCGTCCGGGTTCCTGTCGATCCAGTCCTTTGCCTGGGTCACGAACTGGAGATACATCTCCTCCAGGCGCGCTTCGTACGTTCGTCCCGAAATCAGATCCCGCGTGCCACCCAGTCCACCCTGGGTCCCGACGCCCTCGACATAGCCGGCATGGATCGCCGAGTCGCCCCGGAACCGGATTTCCCGTTTCGCGTGCTCCACGGCCTGGTCGTAGATCTCCGCAACGTTGGTCCGGTTCTCCGCTGCATCCTTCAGCCGGCTGTTGCCCGTGCCGTCGAAGGCTGCCAAGAACAATCGCTCGTTGGGTTGCGCCGCATCCACCAGTGCGGGCGCCTTGAACATGGCCAGTTCGCGACTGGCGCGGTCATAGCTCGCCAGATCTTCTTCCGTGGCCGGGTATGTCGCCACGCCGTCGGGATGCCTTTCCCCTCCCATCTTCAACCTCCATGTCGATCCGGATCAGTAGGTCCGACTCCAGGCAAGGACCAAGTCCCTGCGAAAATCACTGTGTGGATTCCCCGGCGTCCTCAGGGATTTCGTCGGGATTCGCGCCCGCATGTGGACATTGATGGTTCGATCGTCCACTTCCAGCAGGATGTCCGGATTGAGGATCGACACGCCCTCGGCGACATCCTCGCGGGGGACTTCGTGCAGGATCAGCTGGTCGCGGAAGATCGCGGCGATGTCGACTTCCACCTCGTGCGCCGAGCCATCCTTCGAACGCCAGCGCACGCGCGCCGGCGCCGGGAAGTTCATGACCCCGATGTAGCCGGACGGCATGTTCCCACGGCTGTCCGGGTGAACATCCTCCACGGCGGGCTGCAGCACGTCGTCCGGTTCCGACAGGTGCCGGAAACCGTTGTAGTCCACGACGCAGCCGTAGGTCGAATGGCTGAAAGCGCCAAAGTTGTGCTGCACGAACTTCAGCGGCCAGTCGGCGACCGTATTGTCCGGCCGTGCGGCCCCTTGCGATGCCACGTCCTGTGTCGTCATTGCCATGCCCTGGCATCCGGTTGTCGCCAATGATGCGGCCATCACGGCCGCCATGATCGGACGCAGCGGCGTGCGTCCTGCGCCTGGTGTCCCGTCCATGCAAACCTCCGTGTCCGCGCCGGAACCGCGGGCGGGTTCCAGATCCGGACCTTAGCGTTCCGGGCGGGCGGATTCAAACCGGACAGGTGGCATTCGGAAATGCTTCCGCGGCGAATCCGCGACGCATGCCACGCTTTGGGGATGGCGTTTTCCCGGCAACGGGACCGCCTCAAACCGTCCCGCGATTCCTCCCCATCCACGGCCGGTACCACTCGCGCAGCGCCGCGATGTCCGCGGCCATGTCGCCGCTGGTGGTGAACAGGGGTCCGACGCCGATGCGCTTCTCCGGATAGTGGAAGTACGCCGGCAGGATCGGCACCTGCGCCTCGTGCGCGATCTTCCAGAAGCCGCTCTTCCACTTCTCGACCCGCTTGCGCGTGCCCTCGGGCGTGAGCGCGTACCAGATGCGCTCGCTGCCGCGGATCATGTCGACCGCCTGCCCGACCGTGCCCTGCGGCGAGCTGCGGTCGATCGGGATCACGCCGAGCCTGCGCAGCAGCGGGCCGAGCGGCCACCAGAACAGCTGCGCCTTGCCCAGCACCCTCGCCTCGAAGCCGAGCGCGAGCTTGGCGGCGAAGCCCCAGATGCCGTCCCAGTTCGACGAATGCGGCGCCACGATCAGCACCAGCTTCGACACGTCCGGCAGCGGCCCGACCACGCGCCAGCCACCGAGCCGCAGCACGCTGCGGCCGATCCAGCGGGTGAACGCATTGGGCTTCACGCGCGGCGCGCTGGGCGGCAGCGGCGGCACCACCTCGTTGCTTGCGGTCATGCGCCTCCCACGCCGTGGCCGTCCCGATCCGGTTTCAGTCCCATTCGCGCCGGGTGCGCGACTGCTTGATCGTACTACGCTGGCGCTTCTCGCCCAGGCGTCGCTCCTTCGCGCCACGCGACGGCTTGGTGGCGATCCGCTGCTTCGGCGCGTGCAGGCCGCTTTCGATGAACGCCTGCAGCCGTTCGCGCGCATCCTCGCGGTTGCGCTCCTGGGTGCGGAAGCGCTGCGCCTGGATCACCAGCACGCCGTCGGCAGTCACGCGCCGGTCGCGCCTGGCCAGCAGGCGCGCGCGCACCGGTTCGGGCAGCGAGGGCGAACCCGCCACGTCGAAGCGCAGCTCGACCGCGGTCGCGACCTTGTTGACGTTCTGCCCGCCGGCGCCGCTGGCGCGGACGAAGCGTTCGACCAGTTCGTCCTCGGGGATCGCGATGCTCATGCCGGCGATTGTAGGGCCGGGCCGAACAGCGCCAGCGCCTTCGAGAATTCCGCGTCCGGCGGCGCCTCCACCACCAGGCGCTCGCCGGTGTGCGGATGCACGAACGCCAGCCGCTGCGCGTGCAGCAGCATGCGGTGGATGCCGAGCATGCGGAAATGGCGGTTGTGGCGACCGTCGCCGTGGCTGGTGTCGCCGATCAGGTGGTGCGAGGCGTGCTTGAGGTGGCGGCGGATCTGGCGGAAGCGGCCGGTCTCGGGCATTGCGCGCAGCAGCGCGTAGCGCGAGGTGGGGAAGCCCGTCGAGGGCAGATCCAGCTCGCAGGTGGCCAGCCGTTCGAAATGCGTCAGTGCCGGCTTCTTCAATGGCTTGCCGGGGCCGCCGTCGAGCGGATGGTCGATCGTGAAGCGTTCGTCCGGCCAGCCGCGGCAGACGGCGAAGTAATGCTTTTCGACCTCGCCCGACATCAGCGTCTTGCCGAGCGCGGACGCGGTGTCGCGATCGAAGGCCAGCAGCAGGCATCCGCTGGTGGCACGGTCGAGGCGATGCACGAGGAAGACCGGGCGGCCGAACTGTTCGCGCAGGCGGTCGGCGAGGAAGTCGTCCTCGCCGCGCGCGAGCGCGCTGTCGTGCACCATCAGGCCGGCGGGCTTGTCGACGACGGCGAGCCATGCATCCACGTGCAGTATCTGGATCATCCGTGTCGACAGATCCTGTTCTCCGGCAGAGCGCTGTTTGATGTTGTTATGAGATGTCATCCCGAGCGCAGCGAAGGATCTTCTGTCCGCGCGCGGGGAAAGCAGATCCCTCTCTGCGTTCGGGATGACATGGCTCGGGGCTGCAGGCGCCGATCAGTCCCCGCGCACGACGCGCACGCCCTTGAGGTTGGGCACGCCGTTGGCGACGTCGGTCCAGGCGACGAAGGCCACGCCGTCCACCACCGCGAGCTGCGGGAAGCCGGTGCCGCGGCCTTCGCCGCCCACCTTCGCCACTTCGATGCGCTCGTATTCGGTGGACAGGTCGTGGCTGCGCCGCGACAGCCACAGCGACTGGCGCCCGCCTTCCTCGCGCAGCCACAGCGCCCAGGCCTGCTGCGCGTCGAGCGCGAGCGCGATGCGCCCCAGCACCGCCGCGCCGCTGTCGAGCGACACCGGCGCGGCGAAGCCGTCGCCGGCGTCGCTGCTGGCGGCAAGCCGCACTTCCGGCACGCCCGTCGCCTCGGTGTACCAGCCGGCCACGACTGCCTCGCCCAGCGCGGCGACGTCGGGACCGTTGACCGGGCAGGCCGGCATGATCCAGCCATCGGCGTGCACCGGCTTCGGCGCGCTCCACGCGCTGCCGTCGAAGCGCGTGGCGAGGATGTCGCGCACCTCGTCGTCGCTGCGGCCGCGGTAGACCAGCAGCGGGCCCTTCGCCGTCACCGCGACCGCGGTCTGGCAGCAGTCGCAGACGCGTGCGTCGATCTCGGCCTCGACGCTGCGCTGCAGGTCGGCGTCGAACAGCGCGGCGCGCAGCGTCATCGCGCCCGCGCCGCCGGCATGTCCTGCGTGGCCGTCGTGCCCGCCACCGCCGGTGTTGCGCCCGTCCAGCCAGGCGACGCCCAGCGTGCCCTCGCCCTGCGCCCACATCGACACGAAGCCGTGCTCGGTGCGGGTGCCGTCGTCGTGCGGCATCACCGGCGCCGCCCAGTTCGCGCCGCCGTCGCGCGAGCGCGTCAGCACCACGTCGTAGGCATAGGGCGCCTCGCCGCTCTTCTGCAGCCAGTGCGCCCACAGCGCGCCGTCGGGCGTGGCCGCCATGTGCGGCACGTCGGCCCAGTTGACGAACATGCTGTTGCCGACCGCGATGGTGGTCATCGCGTGCATCCAGCGACCCCACGCCGGTTCGTAGCTGCTGAACTGATAGATGTGGCGGCGGCCCTTCTGCGAGTTGATCCAGCCCAGCAGCAGCTTGCCGTCGGGCGTGACGGCGAGGCTGGGCGAGGCCGATCCCGGCAGGGTGCTGGGCAGCGCCCAGGCCTCGATGCGGCTGGGGGCGGACACGTCGGCGGTGGTGGCAGGCGCGGATGCGGCGTCGCCGTCGCTGCCGTCGCAGCCGGCCAGCGCCAGTGCGGCGGCCAGCAACGGGACCTGGAATGCCTGTCGGATCATCGGTTGGTTGTGCATGAAGGTTGCCTCCCGTTCCGCCATTGTCCCGCTTCAGCGCCGTGTCCGCCGCGGCTCCTGTCGCGGCTGCCTTCCCGTCCCAGTCCCTTTCCGTCCCAGTCCTTTTCCGTTCCAGTCCTTTTCCGTTCCAGCCCCCTTTCCGTCATCCCGGCGAAAGCCGGGATCCATTTGGCTGTTACTGTCCACGCCGAACGGCAGGATCAAAATGGATCCCGGCTTTCGCCGGGATGACGACCCTGGCGTTCGCCGGAATGACGGCAAGGGCGCCGGAATGGCGCCGACGATGTTTGCCGGGAGCCTACGACACCGCAACGGCGACGCCGTTCACCGCGATGTCCCGCACTAGCGTAGCCTGTCCGCCAACCACAGGCATCCGTACCGCATTGCGCATGTTCACCACCGTCGCCAGCTATCTCGATCCGGTCGAAGCGCAGATCGCGCGCGGCCTGCTCGTGGCCGAGGGCATCGACGCCCACATCGGCGACGAACACCTGGCCATCGCCAACTGGGAATGGCGACTGGCGATCGGCGGCACCCGCGTGCGCGTGGCCGACGCCGACGCGGTGCGCGCACGCGCCATCCTGCAGGCGATGGAGGCCGGCGAGTACGCGATCGACGACGAGGCCGCGCCCGCCGATGCGCAGCTGCGCGCGCCCGATCGCGAGTCGGCCTCCAGCCGGCTGGCGTGGCTGGCGCTGATCCTGCTGAACATCCCGCTGCCGTGGCGGCGGCGCAATGCGGGCCCTGCGGTGGTGCGCGACGCCTGAGCGTCGGGGGCAGCATCGGCCCTGACCCCGGTTTTGCCGCGCCTGTCAACGGGTTCCGGCACGCGCCCGCGGTTGCCACAATCGCGCTTCCGCGGCGCGACGCCGCACGCAGCACGGACGACATGCCCGAGATTTCCACGGCGCTCGCGCGCAAGATTTCGCAGACCATCGCCGACGAGATCGGCGCCAGGCCCGAGCAGGCCACCGCCGCCATCGCCCTGCTCGACGAGGGCGCGACCGTGCCCTTCATCGCGCGCTACCGCAAGGAAGTCACCGGCGGCCTCGACGACACCCAGCTGCGCACGCTGGAAACGCGCCTGACCTACCTGCGCGAACTGGAGGACCGCCGCGCCGCGATCCTGTCGAGCATCGACGAGCAGGGCAAGCTCAGCGACGCACTGCGCGCCGACATCGAGGCCGCCGACAGCAAGGCGCGGCTCGAAGACCTGTACCTGCCCTACAAGCAGAAACGCCGCACCCGCGCGCAGATCGCGCGCGAGGCCGGGCTGGAGCCGCTGGCCGACGGCCTGATCGAGGACCCGACGCGCGCGCCCGAGGATTTCGCCGCGCAATTCGTGGATGCGGACAAGGGCGTCGCCGATGCCAAGGCCGCGCTCGAAGGCGCGCGCGCGATCCTGATCGAACGCTGGGGCGAGGACGCCGCGCTGATCGGCGAACTGCGCCAGTGGCTCGACGCCAACGGCGTGATCCGCGCGAAGGTGGCCGAAGGCAAGGAGGCCGCCGGCGAGAAATTCCGCGACTACTTCGACCACGCCGAACCGCTGGCGAAAATTCCCTCGCATCGGCTGCTGGCACTCTTCCGCGGCCGCCGCGAGGAATTCCTCAGCCTCGACCTCGAACCCGGCGCCGATCCCGACGCCGGCCACCTGTATGCCGAAGGCCGCGTCGCGCGGCATGCGGGCATCAGCGACCAGGGCCGCGCCGCCGACGCCTGGCTGCGCGGCGCCTGCCGCCTGGCGTGGAAGGCCAAGCTGCACCTGCACCTGCTGATCGACCTGTTCGCGCAGGCGCGCGAGAAGGCCGAGGCCGAGGCCATCGCCGTGTTCGGCGACAACCTCAAGGACCTGCTGCTGGCCGCGCCGGCCGGCCCGAAGGCGGTGCTGGGGCTCGATCCCGGCCTGCGCACCGGGGTCAAGGTTGCGGTGGTCGACGCCACCGGCAAGCTGGTCGCCACCGACACGATCTACCCGCACGAACCGCGCAAGCAGTGGGACGCTTCGCTCGCGACGCTGAAGAAGCTGTGCAGCGCGCACGGTGTGGACCTGGTCGCGATCGGCAACGGCACCGCCTCGCGCGAGACCGACCGGCTCGCCGGCGATCTGCTCAAGCTCGTACCCGAATTGAAGATGCAGAAGATCGTGGTCAGCGAGGCGGGCGCATCGGTGTATTCGGCATCGGAGCTGGCGGCGAAGGAGTTCCCGAACCTCGATGTTTCGCTGCGCGGCGCGGTGTCGATCGCGCGCCGGCTGCAGGACCCGCTGGCCGAACTGGTGAAGATCGAACCCAAGGCGATCGGTGTGGGCCAGTACCAGCACGACGTCGATCAGTACCGCCTCGCGCGCGCGCTCGACGCGCGCGTGGAGGACTGCGTGAACGCGGTCGGCGTGCACGTCAACACCGCCTCGGGCGCGCTGCTGGCGCGCGTGTCGGGACTGTCGTCGACGGTCGCGGAGAACATCGTCATGCACCGCGACGCCAACGGCCCGTTCAAGCGCCGCAAGGACCTGCTCAAGGTGCCGCGCCTGGGCGAGAAGACCTTCGAGCAGTGCGCCGGCTTCCTGCGCATCGCCGACGGCGACGAACCACTCGACGCCTCGGCCGTGCACCCCGAGGCCTATCCGGTGGTCGAGCGCATCGTCGCCGCGACCGGCAGGCCAATCCAGGCGCTGGTCGGCGACGGCGGTTTCGTGCGCACGCTCAGGGCGCGCGACTACGTCGACGAACGCTTCGGCGAACCCACCGTGCGCGACATCCTCGCCGAGCTGGAAAAGCCCGGCCGCGACCCGCGCCCCGAGTTCAAGGCGGCGAAGTTCGCCGAGGGCGTCGAGGACATCAGGGACCTGCGCGAAGGCATGATCCTGGAAGGCGTGGTCAGCAACGTCGCGGCGTTTGGCGCCTTCGTCGACATCGGCGTGCACCAGGACGGGCTGGTGCACATCTCCGCGCTGGCCGACAGGTTCGTGAAGGATCCGCGCGAGGTGGTGAAGGCCGGCGACATCGTCAAGGTGAAGGTGCTGGAGGTCGACGTCGCGCGCAAGCGCATCGCGCTCACGCGTCGCCTGGACGACGCACCGGCGCCGCGCGAGGCGCGGCAGGACGCACGCCGCGATGCCGGCGCGCGTGATCCGCGCAGCCGCTCCGGCAACGGCCCGCGCGGTGGCGCGCCGAAGCCCTCCGCAGCGCCGGCCAACAACGCCCTGGCCGAGGCGTTCGCCCGCGCGAAGCGCGGCTGAGCCGTGGAAACATCTCTCCCCGTAGGAGCGGCTTCAGCCGCGATCTGCGCGATGTGCGGGCTCATCGGCAACGTCCGTCGCGCCTGAAGGCGCTCCTACGGGACAGGGATGGACGTCGTGCGCGCTTCAGCCCGCGACAACGCGGTCCCGCCCCTGCCGCTTGGCCTCGTACAAGGCCACGTCCGCGCGCTGCAGCAGGGCGTCGGGGCCTTCCTGCCGGCTGCGCTCCACCACGCCGACGCTGATCGTGCAGGTGAGCGTGTTGGCGTCGTTCGGCGCGACCTGCATCACGGCCACCTCCGCGCTCGCGCGTTCGAGCAGGGCGATCGCCTGCGCCAGGCCGGTCTCGCGCATCACCACCAGGAATTCCTCGCCGCCGGTGCGACCGACGAAGACCGTGGCGCTGCGCAGCGAGGCCTGCAGCTGCAGCGCGACGCGCGCGAGCACGCGGTCGCCGACCTGGTGCCCGTAGCGGTCGTTGACGTGCTTGAAGCGGTCGAGGTCGATGATCGCCACGCACAGTGGCCTGGCCGACGCGTCGGCCTGCTGGATCGCGCCGGCCAGGTGCTGGTCGCTGGCGCGGCGGTTGGGCAGGCCGGTGAGCGGGTCGTGGCTGGCCTGGTGGACCAGCTGCTCCATCAGCAGCTCGCGCTGGCGCGAGGCGTCCTCGAGCTGGCGGTTCTTGGCGTGCAGCTCCTGCGTGCGCTGTTCCACCTTCGACTCCAGCACGCGCGCACGCTGGCGCTGGCGGCGGCCGAGCGCCTGGTGGACGCCGGCCAGCAGCAGTCCCGCGCCGACGATGCCGGCCAGCAGGGCCCAGGGCCGCCGCCACCACGGCGGCGCGACCTCGAACCGGACCTGCACGACGTTGGCCGGATGGGCCCAGTCGGCCGGCGCACGCGCCACCTGCACCTCGAAGCGCAGCTCGCCCGGCGGCAGGTTGGTGTAGCTCACTTCCCCCGCCTGCGCGGCCTCGATCCAGTCATGGTCCAGACCGTGCATCCGGTAGCGGTAGCGCAGGCTGCCGGGATTGCGCAGGCTGATCCCGGTGAAGCGGAGGCCCAGGCGCGCGCCGGCCGCCAGTGCGTGGCTCGACGCCGCGTCCCGGCCAACGCCGTCCACCGCCACCTGGTCGACCACCAGCGAGACCTCGCCGCGATAGGCCTCCATCACCCGGCCGGGGTCGAACACCGCGATGCCCGCCGCCGTCGGCAGCCACAGCTCGCCGTTGCCCATCCGCCAGCCCGCCGGCGCGCTGCCGCCGTTGGCCTGGCGGCTGGGCATGCCGTCGTCGCGCTCGAAGGCCTGCAGCTCCAGCCGCGTCGCCTGCCCGCGGTCCACCGCATCGATGGCCTTGCGCGGGATGCGGGTGACGCCGCCGTTGCTGCTCACCCAGAGGTTGTCGAGATCGTCGGCCAGGACCCGGAACAAGGCGCTGCCCGACAGCCCCTGCTCGTGGCCGTAGAGGCGGAAGGTGCCATCGCGATGACGCAGCAGGCCGCGGTCGCTGGCGATCCACAGCGTGCCGTCCGGATCGGCGTGAAAGTCGAAGGCGGAGAGGGCCGGGAAATCCTCGCCAGGGCGCAGCACCACAAGGCGGCCGTCGGGCTCGCGCCGCGCCAGCCCGCCGAGCAGGCCGATCCACAGCTCGCCGGCCGCGGTGCGGTGCAGCGTGCGCACCGGCAGCGCCGGCAGGCCGGGCAGCGGCTGCGGATCCAGATGGCCATCGCGCCAGGCCACCAGCCCACGCTCGGTGCCGATCCACAGCGTGCCGACGGGATCCTCCAGCAGCGCGCGCACCTGCTCGGTGGACAGCGGGCTGTCGTCGTCGGCCAGCGGGGTCGCCGGCGCCTGCGGGCCGGCGCCGAAATGCAGCACGCCGCGGTTGTAGGTGCCCGCCCAGACCCCGCCGTCGGCGGCGCGCGCCAGCGACAGCACCGACGAGCCGCGCATGCCCGCCCTGGGGAACACCGGTTCGATGGCGCTGCCGCGCATCCGGCTCAGCCCGCCCGAATGCCCGATCCAGGCCTGGCCGTCGGCCGTCTGCAGCAGGCTGCGGACGTAATCGTTGGCCAGGCCGTGCTGTTTGCCGATGCCGCGGACCGGGCCATCGGCGATGCGGAACAGGCCGTGGGTGGTGCCGAACCAGACCAGTCCCTCGCGGCCCTCGAACAGCGCGCCGGAGGCGAAACCCTCGATGCCGTGGCGCTGGTCCAGCAGCTGCCACTGGCCGTGCCGGTAGCGCAGCACCTGGCTGTCGGTGAGCGCCACCCAGAGCGCGCCCTGCCGGTCCTGCAGCAGGCCCTCGGCGCGCTCGCCGCGCAGTTGTTCCAGGCGCCCCTCGCGATGGCGCCAGACGCCCTGGTCGCCGACGATCCAGACGTCGCCCTCGCCGGTCTGCGCCAGGCCGCGCACCTCGCCCGGCGGCAGGCCCAGCCGTTCGCCCAGCGCCTCCAGCCGCCCCTCGTGCCAGCGGTACAGCCCGCGCCGGTTGCCGGCCCACAGGCTGCCGTCCGCGTGCTGCATCAGCGCCAGCACGTCCTGGCCGGTCAGCTGCTCGCCGTGCTCGACCCGGGTGCAATCGCCGCCCGGCAGCAGCCGGTACAGCCCGTCCCGCGCCGCGACCCAGGGCACGCCGTCGATGCCGCGGGCCATGCGCACGGCCTCCAGCACCGGGAACCGGTCGCAGGCCGGGCGCGCCTCGCCCGTGGCGGGCACGCGCATCAGGCCCAGGTGTTCGACGCCGACCAGCATGCCGCCGTCGGCATCCGGCCACAGCAGCCGCGAGGCCAGGCGATGGCCGTCCGCGGGCGCCAGGCGCCCGACCTCGCGGAACTCGCGCCCGTCGAAGCGCACGGTGCCTTCCCAGGTCGACACCCAGAGGAAGCCGTCCGCGTCCTGGCCGATGGCGTGGATCTGGCTGTGCGGCAGTCCGTCGTCCGCGTTCCAGCGGGTGACGGTATAGCGCTCGGCCGGCAGCGCGGGATCGAGCGTGGCAGCGTGGACAAACGGCGCGAGCCAGGCGCAGGCGCAGGCGCAGGCCAGCAGCCACGCGCCAACGCGATGCATCGGCCGCGCGCGCGCGGCCGGAATGGATGCCTCCATGCCCGGCATGCTGTTCAACGCGCCCCTGTTCACGTCTAGGCGAAAGTTTAGCAAGCACCGTGCCGGAGCCGGGGTCTGGTTCGACCTTCTTTCGACATCGTCGGCCGCCACGAAAGCAAGGGGAAAGTCGACTCCGACCCCGGTTTTGGGCACCCTGCGCGGATTTCACCGGAGCCCCCGATGCCCACGCTGGAAACCCTGCACCGCCGCATCCGGCTGATCGCCGCGTTCGCCATCCTCGCCAGCCTGGCGACCTGGTCCGTGGACATCGCCGGCCTGGTCTACAACTGCCCCTTCTGCCGCGCCCAGCGCACGATCATCGGCCTGCTCGGCCTGCTGATGCTGCTGCCCGACCTGCGCCACTGGCTGCTGCGCTGGCTGGCGGCGGCGCTCGCCAGCCTCGGCCTGGTGGTGGCCGGCACCCAGCACTTCGCCGGCTGGCGGCGGATCAACGCCGGCGAGTTCAAGTTCGCCGAGCCGTGGATCACCGACCCCTTCCTGCTCTCGGGCGCGGCGATCTTCGCCATCACCGGCCTGGTGCTACTCATCTATTCCTGGCGGCCGGTGCGAAAATAGGCGTCGTGAACGCCTCCAGCACGCCCGACCCCGACCCCCGGCCTCAGCCGCCCGAGGCGCCCCTGCCCAGCGACTGCTGCGACAGCGGCTGCGACCCCTGCGTCAACGACACCTACAGCGAACAGCTGCAGGACTATCGCGAGCGGCTGGCACGGTGGCTGGAGCGGCATCCCGACCAGGCCTGAGGGGCAAAACCGGGGTCAGCGCTTGCCGCCGCAGAAGATGTCGTGCAGCGTCTCCATCACCGCCCCGGCGGGGCCCGGGGCCAGCGAGTAATAGATGGTCTGCGCCTCGCGGCGGGTGTCGACCAGGCCCTCGTCGCGCAGCACCGCCAGGTGTTGCGACAGGGCCGACTGGCTCAGCTCCAGCAGCTCGTTGATCTCGCCCACCGAGCGCTCGCCGCCGGCGAGCAGGCACAGCACCTGCAGCCGGCGCTCGTTCGCCAGCGCCTTGAGCAGCTGCGCCGCATCGCCGGCGTGTTCCTGCATGGCTTCCAGGTCGAAGCCGGTCTTTGCCTTTGCCTGTGCCTTTGCCATCGTCATTCCACCCGGGTTCCCCGGTTGCACATCGCGCCGTGCAGCAGCGACATGGGCGAATCATATCAGTTGACTCTAATATAAGTAAATGCTAATTTAGTAATTGCTGGCATTTGCCGGCGTCCATACACCCCCTGCCGGAGAACCGCCATGAACCTCGACCGTGCCGTCTTCGCCTTCGCCGGCGTGATGATCCTGGCCAGCCTTGCGCTGGCGCACTTCTTCTCGCCCTGGTGGCTGCTGCTGACCGCCTTCGTGGGCCTGAACCTGCTGCAGGCCAGCTTCACCGGCTTCTGCCCGGCGGCCAAGCTGTTCAGCAAGCTGGGCGTGCGCAGCGGCTGCGCATTCAAGTAAGCGCACGATCATGACGCATCGCGCCACCGGCCGGCCCGGCCCCGTCCGCATCCGGCTGCGGCTGCTCCTGGCGATGCTGCTGGGTAGCACGCTGGCCGCCTGCGCGGGCAACGGCGAGGCGCCTGCGCCTGCGGCGATCGAAGGCCTGGACACCCTCGTGGTGCCGGCCGCCGACGCCGCCCCGGGGCGCGCCTGGGACGGCGTGGTCGAGGCGGTGCGCCAGGCGACGCTGGCCGCACAGACCAGCGGCCGCGTCGCCGAGGTGCGGCGCGATGTCGGCGACCGCGTGACCGAAGGCGAACTCCTGGTGCGGCTGACCGCGGTGGAACAGCAGGCCGGCGTGGAAGCGGCGCGCGCGCAGCTGCACGCGGCCGATGCCCGCGCCCGCGAGGCCGACGGCAACTACGCGCGCTACCTGGAGCTGTCGCAGGCGCAGTACGTGTCGCGCTCGCAGCTCGAGCAGGTGCACGCCGCGCGCGACTCGGCCCGTGCCGCGCGCGACGCCGCGCGCGCGCAGCTTGCCAACGTCGGCCAGCAGGTCGACTACACCGGCATCCGCGCGCCCTATGCCGGCATCGTCGCCTCGCGCGACGTGGAGCCGGGCGAGAGCGTGGGCGTGGGCCGGACGCTGATGACGGTGTTCGCGCCCGACGCGCTGCGCATCGAGGTCAGCGTGCCGCAGTCGGATGCCGAGGCGATCCGCATCAATCCTGTCGCGAGCGTGCGCTTCCACGACGGGCGCAGCGCCGACGCCGCCGGCGTGACGGTGTTCCCGGCCGCCGACGCTGCGACCCATGCCGTGCACGTGCGCATCGACCTGCCCGCGCTCGACCCGGTGCCGGCGCCCGGCAGCACCGCCAAGGTGGTGTTCCCGGCGGTGGCCGGCGCGGCCTTCCCGCGCATCCCGGCCGCGGCCGTGGCCGTGCGCGGCGAGGTCAATGCCGCCTACGTGCTCGGCGACGGCCAACTGGCGCTGCGCCAGCTGCGCCTGGGCGAGCGCAGCGGCGGCGAGGTCGAGGTGATCGCCGGCCTCAGGCCCGGCGAGACCATTGCCGTCGATCCGGTGGCAGCGCGCCAGGCCCTGGTCGCGGCGCGCAGGGACGACTGACGTGGCCGCGTCGCAGACCCCGCGACCGGGGATCGCCGGACGCCTGGCCGCGGCCTTCCAGGACAATCCGCTGACGCCGATCCTGGCCCTGCTCGGCCTGCTGCTCGGGATCGTGGCGGTGGTGATCACGCCGCAGGAGGAAGAGCCGCAGATCGACGTGACCATGGCCAACGTGATCGTGCCCTTCCCGGGCGCGGACGCGCGCCAGGTCGAGCAGATGCTGGCCTACCCGCTGGACCAGGTGCTCTCGGAGATCGAGCAGGTCAAGCATGTGTACTCGACCAGCCGCCCCGGCATGGTCGTGGCCACGGTCGAGTTCGAGGTCGGCGTGCAGCGGCAGCCGGCGCTGGTGCGGCTGTACGACAAGGTGTTCTCGAACCAGGACTGGATGCCGGCCAAGCTCGGCGTCGGCCAGCCGCTGGTCAAGCCCAAAGGCATCGACGACGTGCCGGTGATGGCGTTGACGCTGTGGACCGACGATGACGTGCCGTCGGCGGCGGGCCAAGGCTCGCCCTGGCGCGGCGCGCGCGAGCTGGCCGAGGTCGCGCACACGCTGGAGACCGAGCTCAAGCGCATCCCCGGCACCCGCGACGTCTACACCATCGGCGCGCCCGAGCGGGCGCTGATGGTGACGCTCGATCCGGCCCGGCTGGCCAGCCACGGACTGGGCGTGAACGAACTGATCGGCGCGCTGCAGGCGGCCAACCTCGCCCGACAGGCCGGCGAGCGCGTCGGTGCCGACGGCGTGGTGCAGGTGACCTCGGGCAGTTTCCTCGCCAGCCGCGAGGACGTTGCCGGGCTGGTGCTCGGCGTCGCCGGCGGCCAGCCGGTGCGGCTGCAGGACGTGGCCACGGTCACCGACGCCGCCGATGCGCCGTCGAGCTACGTCTGGCACGGCGCGCCGATCGGCCGTGCCGGCCCTGGCGACGGCATGGCCCCCGCGGTCACCCTGGCGATCGCCAAGAAGCCCGGCAGCAACGCCTCCGACATCACCCGCACCGCGCTCGAACGCGTCGAGGCGCTGCGCGGCCAGGTGATCCCCGAAGGCGTCGAAGTCACCGTCACCCGCGACTACGGCCTGACCGCCAGCGACAAGGCGCAGACCCTGATCAGGAAGCTGTTCTTCGCCACCGCCTCGGTGGTGCTACTGGTGCTGTTCGCGCTCGGCCGCCGCGAGGCGATCGTGATCGGCAGCGCGGTGGTGCTGACCTTGTCCACCACGCTGTTCGCGTCCTGGGCGATGGGCTTCACCTTGAACCGCGTCTCGCTGTTCGCGCTGATCTTCGCCATCGGCATCCTGGTCGACGACGCGATCGTGGTGGTGGAGAACATCCACCGGCACATGGCCGGCTCCAATGGAACGCGCGGGGGCAAGACCCTGCGCGAGGCGATCCCGCCGGCGGTCGACGAAGTCGGCGGCCCGACCATCCTCGCCACCTTCACCGTGATCGCGGCGCTGATGCCGATGGCCTTCGTCACCGGCCTGATGGGGCCGTACATGCGGCCGATCCCGGTCAATGCCTCGGTCGGCATGCTGCTGTCGCTGCTGATCGCGCTGATCGTGACGCCGTGGCTGTCGCTGAAGCTGCTCAAGCGCCATCGCGACGACGCGTCGCACGCGGGCGAAGGCAATGGCGCAAGCGAAGCGCCTGCCCACGGCCACGCCGAAGGCAGCATGGCCGCGCGCCTGCACCGGCTGTTCGAACGCCTGATGACGCCGTTCCTGGATCCGCAGCGCGGCGGCCGCCGGCGCGGCCTGCTGTTCGCCTCGATGGGCGCGCTGGTGGTGCTGGCCGCGAGCCTGGCGGTGTTCCAGCTGGTGGTGCTGAAGATGCTGCCCTTCGACAACAAGTCCGAGCTGCAGGTGGTGGTCGACTTGCCCGAGGGCCGCACGCTGGAGGACACCAGCGCCCTGCTCACCGAACTGTCCACCGTGATCGCGCGCGTGCCCGAGGTGCGCGACTGGCAGGCCTACGCCGGCACCGCCGCGCCGATCAACTTCAACGGCCTGGTGCGCCAGTACGACCTGCGCGCCGGCGCCATCGTCGGCGACCTGCAGGTGAACCTGGTCGATCGCCGCGAGCGCAGTCGCCAGAGCCACGAGATCGCCGTGGCGCTGCGCCCGGCGCTGGCCGAGGTCGGGCGCCGCCACGGTGCCTCGGTGAAGGTGGTCGAGGTGCCACCCGGGCCGCCGGTGCTCTCGCCGATCGTGGCCGAACTCTACGGTCCGGACTACGCGCGCATGCGCGAGGTCGGCCGCGCGCTGGAGCAGCGCTTCCTCGCCACCGACGGCATCGTCGACGTCGACACCAGCATCGAGGCCGATGCCGCGCGCGAGCTGCTGGTGATCGACCGCGAGCGCGCCGCGCGCCTGGGCGTGTCGCAGGCCGACATCACCCGGACCATCGCCGCGGGGCTCTCCGGCCTTGATGCCACCCACGTCATCGACGGCAGTTCCAAGTACCCGCGCCCGGTGCGCCTGCGCCTGCCGGTGGCCGACCAGGCCGGACTCGACGGCGTGCTCGCCCTGCGCGTGCGCGGCGGCGAGGGCCAGCTGGTGCCGCTGTCGGAGCTGGTGCGCGTGGAACCTGCGCGCTGGGACGGCGCCATCCACCACAAGGACCTGCTGCCGGTGGTCTACGTGACGGGCGACGAGAGCAGCGACATCGACAGCCCGCTGTACGGCATGTTCGACCTGGTCGGGCAGGTGGCCGACCACGCCGTCGCCGGCGAGCGGCTGTCGCAGCACTACATCGCGCAGCCGGCCGACACCGCGGGCTTTGCGATCAAGTGGGACGGCGAATGGCAGATCACCTGGGAGACCTTCCGCGACATGGGCATCGCCTACGCCGCCGGCCTGGTGCTGATCTACCTGCTGGTGGTGGCGCATTTCCGCAACTACCTGGTGCCGCTGGTGATCATGGCGCCGATCCCGCTGACCGTGATCGGGGTGATGCCCGGGCACGCCCTGATGGGCATGCAGTTCACCGCCACCAGCATGATCGGCATGATCGCGCTGGCCGGGATCATCGTGCGCAACTCGATCCTGCTGGTGGACTTCATCAACCTTGAGCTTGCGCGCGGGCGCACGCCGGCGCAGGCGGTGGTCGACGCCTGCGCGGTGCGCGCGCAGCCGATCGCGCTGACCGCGCTTGCCGCCATGGCAGGCGCCTTCTTCATCCTCGACGACCCGATCTTCAACGGCCTGGCGATCTCGCTGATCTTCGGCATCCTGGTGTCGACGGTGCTGACCCTGGTCGTGATTCCGCTGCTCTACTACACCCTGCTCATGCACCAATCACCGAAGGCGACCACGGCATGAACCGGCGCATCCCGCTGCACGCCGCGCTGTGGGTCGAAGTGCCCGAGGCCACGCCCTGACAGGCGCCATCGCATGAGCATCGACGCCCCGATCCGGATCACCCTCGAGCAGGACGGCGACTACGCCTGCCGCATCCGGTTCGACTGCACGGAACTGGAGCCGCTGCCAAGCGACGAACCCTCGCCGCTGGGTGCCGACCGCGGCCCCGATCCCGCCCGCCTGCTGCTGCCCTCGGTCGCCAACTGTCTGGTCGCCAGCCTGCTGTTCGCCCTGCGCAAGCAGCGCAACGGGCACGGGTTCCCGCTGGAGACGCGGTTCCACCAGGCGCTGTTCTCGATGCGCCAGGGCACCACCGTTCTCGTCGCTCGCGCGCACCGTCACCATCGCCATCGCGTTTGGCCACGCCGATGCGCACACGGCACACTGGCGCAATGAAGAGCACCAACGCAGCGGCCGCGCGCCCGCCGGACCTGAGAAAATACGCCTGGCTGGCGATCGCGACCGCGGTGGCGACGGCCCTGCTCAAGGGCAGCGCCTGGGCCATCACCGGTTCGGTCGGCCTGCTGTCCGACGCCGCCGAATCGCTGGTCAACCTGGTGGCCGCCATCGTCGCCCTGATCTCGCTGACCATCGCCGCCCGGCCGGCCGACGACGGCCACCACTTCGGCCACAGCAAGGCGGAGTATTTCTCCGCCGCGCTGGAAGGGATCATGGTCTTCGTCGCCGCAGCCTCGATCATCTACCTGGGCGTGGAGCGCCTGCTCAACCCGCGGCAGTTGGAGTCGCTCGGCCTCGGCCTGGCCATTTCGATCGTGGCCGCCGTCGCCAACGGCGTGGTCGGCCGGGTCCTGATCCGCGTCGGCAACCGGCACCGGTCCATCACCCTGCGCGCCGACGGCAAGCACCTGATGACCGATGTCTACACCACGGTCGGCGTGGTGGTGGGCCTGGCGCTGGCGTGGCTCACCGGCTGGCAGTGGATGGACCCGGTGATCGCGATCCTGGTGGGCGTGAACATCCTCATCACCGGTTACCGGCTGATGTCCGAATCCACCGCCGGGCTGATGGACGCCGCCCTGCCGCGCGAGGATGTCGCCCGGATCCAGGCCATCCTCGACGCCCACACCGAAAAGGACCGGATCGAGTTCCACGCCCTTCGCACCCGCGAGTCCGGCGCCCGCCAGTTCATGGAGATGCACATGCTGGTCCCCGGCGAATGGACGGTGCAGCGCGGCCACGACGCGCTGGAGGACCTGGTGGACGAGATCGTGGCGCAGTTCCCGGCCATGGTCGTGACCGGGCACCTGGAGCCGATCGCCGATCCGCGCAGCTACGAGGACGTCAAGCTCTAGCGCGAGGCGGGTGCGCTGCTGCCTCCTCCCTTGCGCGTAGCGCAGGGGGAGGGGGCTCGCGCTGAAGTTCGCGGCTGGTCAGGGGTTGGTATCAAGTGCCTGCAGTCCCGTCATTGCCACGCGACCCTTCACCCTCCAGCCTGCGGATGCTCCCGGCCAGCGCCTCGATCCGGTCCAGGATCGTCACCAGTTGGTCGTTGCTGGGCTGGTCGAGCGTGTCGTGCAGCGCCATGCTCTCGATCTCGGCCTTGGGGTTGACCTCGTGGTCGTGCGCGGCGTCGACGCGGTCGTGCCTGGCCTGCCGGTTCCGCGCCATCTTGATGATCGGCGCCTGGATCGCGGCCACCGTCGACAGCAGCAGGTTGAGGAAGGTGAAGGGGTCGGGATCGAACGTCTTCCGACCCGGCAGCACGACGTTGAGCACGACCCAGGACACCAGGCAGGCGATGAAGCCGATGATGAAGCCCCGGGATCCGCCGAAGCGGGCCACGCCGTCCGCGACGCGATCCCCCAGCGAGCTGCGCTGATCGACCGCTTCGTTGGTGTTGCGGGTGATCGGCGTGCGCTCGACCGCGCTTTGCAGCACCCGCCGCTGGGCGCGGGTCAACGACTCCGGGTGACGCTTCAACCAGCGTTCGGAAAGCTCGGTATTGATTTCATGGCCGACCCTTGCACGTTGCGCCCGGCGCCAGGCGAATGCAGGCGGGTCTGCGTGGCTGCCGTGTCGCCCGCAACACCGGCGCGGCCGAATGGCTGCGTCACCAGTCGAGCGACACGTTCACCGCCGCGCTGCGCCCGGGCCGGGTGTAGAAGCCGATGTTGTCCTCGTCCGCCGTCAGTCCGCGCACGCCGCTCCAGTTCCAGTAGCTGCGGTCGCCGAGGTTGAGCAGGCCGGCGTTGATGCGGATGCCGGGACGCGGTTCGGCCCAGGCGTAGAGATCGAAGCGCGCGTAGCCCGGCGGCGCGAACAGTTCGCCGACGCTGTGGTCGATGCGGTCCTGGCCGCGCACCGCCGCCATCGCGCCTTCCACGCCCCAGCGTCTGCCGGCGGATTCGTAGCGCAGGCCCAGCGTCGCGCGCGGCGGGTCGACGCTGTTGAGCGGCTGGTCGCGGCGGGTGTCGTCGCCGCGTGACCAGGCCACCGCGCCGCGCAGCTGCCAGCCGCCGGGCTGTGCCGGATCGCTCCAGGGCAGGTGCCAGAGCAGGTCGCCCTCGACGCCGCGGATGCGCGCGCGGTCGCGGTTGACCGACTGGAACACCAGCGCGCGCGTGGCCGGGTCGATGCCGAGGTTGGCGCGCGATTCGATCAGGTCCGTGTACCGGTTCTCGTACACCGACAGGCTCGCGCGCGCGGCCTCGCCGACGTAGCGCCAGCCCAGCTCCAGCCCCTCGCTGCGCTCCGGCCGCAGGTCGGGGTTGGCGCGCACCTCGTAGTTGAACACCGGCAGCAGCAGGCCGATGTTGACGTCGCCGAACGGCGGTGCGCGGAAGCCGCGGGCGTACTGCGCGAACAGGCTGTGGCCGTTGCCCAGCGTCCAGCGCAGCGCCAGCCGCGGCGTGACCTGGTCGGTGTCGACGTCGACCGGGACGCTGTCCGGGAAGTCCTCCAGGTAGACCGCATCCGGATGCGCGCGCAGGCGGTTCCACTCCGCGCGCAGGCCCGGGATCACCGCGAAGCGTTCGCCGATGGCGATCTCGTCCTGCCAGAACAGCGCCAGGCTGGAGTTGCGCGAGTTCGGGAAGTCGCGCACCGGCAGCGGCTCGCCGAGGATCACGCGACCGGTCTCGCCGGTGGCGAGGTTGGTCTCGAGGCCGTCGCGCAGGCCACGGTAGTCCTGGCGCGCGACGTCGACGCCGAAGACATGCCAGTGGCGGCCGAAGCGGCCATCGTGCCGCGCCTGGCCGAGCAGGCCCAGGCCCAGGGCGCTGCTTTCATAGTCGAAGCGGCGCGAGCGCAGCGATTCGAAGGGCGTGGCGACATCGGGCAGGCGGTACTGGTCGCTGTCCTGCCGCACCTCGGTGTTCTGGTGCCAGGCCTGTGCCTCCAGCGAATCCAGCCAGCGCCAGCCGGGCTGCCACTGCGCGGCCAGGCTCGCGCGCAGGCGCTGCTGACGGTCGTCGGCGTCGAGGCGGTAGGTGGTGGCGAAGCGCCCGCTGCCGAAGCGCAGCGAGTTGACCCCGGTCTGCCGCGACTCGCGCGTGCCCTCGAGCGTGAAGACGTAGCGGCCGGAGGCGCCGGCATCGCGCACCAGCTTGGCGAGCACGCTCTCGCGCTCGAAATCGAGCGGGTTGGGGCCGTCCTCGGCGCGCCAGGCGCGGTTGTCGGCCTCATGGCCGCTGCGCCGCGCCGCCATCATCATCGCCTGCCAGCCGTCCCGGCTGCCGCCGGCCCAGCTCGCCGACAGCAGCCGGCTGCTGTCGACGCTGTCGTAGCCCAGGCGCGCGCCGACGTGGCGGTCACCATCGGAGCGCAGCAGCAGCGCGTCGGGATCGAGCGTGCGGAACGCGACCACGCCGGCCAGCGCATCGCTGCCGTAGAGCGTGGACGCCGGGCCGCGCTGCACCTCCACCCGCTCCACGGCCTCCAGGTCGACCAGGTCGCGGCCGGCCGATGCAAACTGGCCGATGCTGTAATCGTCGGCCAACGGGATGCCATCGACCACGATCCTGACGCGATTTCCGTCCAGACCGCGGATCGAGAAGCCGCGGGTGCCGAATCGATGGCCCTCGGACACCACCTCCACGCCGGGCACGTAGCGCACCAGACTCTCGGGGTCGCGCACCAGGTGGCGGTCGAGGTCCTCGCGTTCGACCGCGGCCACGCTCGAGACCACCTGGCTGATCGGCTCGGCCACGCGGCTGGAGACCACGACCACGGTGTCGAGGGTCGTGGTCGCGACGTCGGCCGGCTGCGGGTCGGCGCCGGCGCCCAGGGCGAGCAGCACGGGCAGGGGCAACAGCAGGGTCTGGGGTGCGGCCACGCCGGGCTCCGGAAGCGGGGTTGCACAGGATCGCCATTGTCGATGAAACGGCGCTTGATCCAGATCAATGTTCCTGCGCCGGCCGGGGCGAACACTGGGCGTCGACATGATCCGACCATGACGTCCGTCCCTGCCATCAGGAGCATGTAGATGAAGCGCACGACCCTTGCCCTCGCCGTCGCCGTACCCCTGCTGCTGACCGGCGGCGCCTACCGCGCGCTGGCGCAGGGCTCTCCCGCCGATGCCGCCAGCGACGGCCAGAAGGCCTACCTCGACAACTGCGCCGCCTGCCACCAGCCAGACGGCAAGGGCCTGGCCGGCGCCTTCCCGCCGCTGGCCGGCTCCGACTGGCTGCAGGGCAAGACCGCGACCGACGTCGCCAGCACCGTGCTCACCGGAATCGAAGGCGAGATCGTGGTCAACGGCGTCACCTACGACAGCCTGATGCCGGCGCAGAGCCACATCAGCGACGCCGACATCGCCGCGATCACCACCTACGTGCTGAACTCCTGGGGCAATCCGGGCGGCAGCGTCACCGCGGCCGAGGTCACCGCGCAGCGCACCGCGCTGGCGGTCTCGACCGATCCGGCCCAGGGCCAGATCCACCCCGGCACCAGCCAGGCCCAGGTGGCCTACGAGGGCGCGCCTTCGACCATCACCGGCGCCGAGGTCGCGCAGATCCGCACGCCCGGCGCGCCGGACATGAGCGAGGCCGAGTTCGCCCAGGCCAGCGAGATCTTCTTCCAGCGCTGCGCCGGCTGCCACGGCGTGCTGCGCAAGGGCGCCACCGGCAAGCCGCTCACCCCCGACCTGACCCAGCCGCGCGGCACCGAGTACCTCAAGGCGCTGATCAACTACGGTTCGCCCGGCGGCATGCCCAACTTCGGCACCGGCGGCGAACTCACCGCGGCCCAGGTCGACCTGATGGCGCGCTTCCTCCAGCACACCCCGCCCAACCCGCCGGAGTGGGGCCTGAAGGAGATGCGCGACAGCTGGACGGTGTTCATCCCCGAGGACAAGCGTCCGACCCGGAAGATGAACAACTACAACCTCGACAACATCTTTGCGGTGACCCTGCGCGACTCGGGCGAGATCGCCCTGATCGACGGCGACAGCAAGAAGATCATCAACATCCTCAAGACCGGCTACGCGGTGCACATCTCGCGCGTGTCGCACTCGGGCCGCTACATCTACACCATCGGCCGCGACGGCAAGATCGACCTGGTCGACCTGTGGATGAAGGTTCCCGACCGCGTCGCCGAGATCAAGATCGGGCTGGAGGCGCGTTCGGTCGAGACCTCCAAGTTCAAGGGCTTCGAGGACAAGCTGGCCGTGGCCGGCGCCTACTGGCCGCCGCAGTACGTGATCATGGACGGGCCGTCGCTGGAGCCGCTGAAGATCGTCTCCACCCGCGGCATGACCGTCGACACGCAGGAGTACCACCCGGAACCGCGCGTGGCCGCGATCGTCGCCAGCCACGAGCACCCGGAGTTCATCATCAACGTCAAGGAGACCGGCCAGATCCTGCTGGTCGACTATTCCGACCTCGACAGCCTCAAGACCACCACGCTGGAAGCGGCGCGCTTCCTGCACGATGGCGGCTGGGACGTGACCAAGCGCTACTTCCTGACCGCGGCCAACAACAGCGACAAGATCGCGGTGGTCGACTCGCGCGAGCAGAAGCTGGCCGCGCTGGTCGACGTCGACAAGATCCCGCACCCGGGCCGCGGCGCCAACTTCGTGCACCCGACCTATGGGCCGGTGTGGGCGACCTCGGCGCTGGGCAACGAGAACATCACCCTGATCGCGACCGACCCGGAGAAGCACCCGCAGCACGCGTGGAAGGCGGTCCAGGTGCTCAAGGGCCAGGGCGGCGGCTCGCTGTTCGTGAAGACGCATCCGGAGTCGCGCAACCTCTGGGTCGACACCACGCTCAACCCGTCCGCGGAGATGAGCCAGTCGATCGCGGTGTTCGACATCGACAACCTCGACAAGGGCTTCGAGGTGCTGCCGATCGCCGAATGGGCCAACCTCGGCGAAGGCCCCAAGCGCGTGGTGCAGCCGGAGTACAACAAGGCCGGCGACGAGGTCTGGTTCTCCGTGTGGAACGGCAAGGACCAGCGCTCGGCCCTGGTGGTGGTCGATGACAAGACCCGCAAGCTCAAGGCGGTGCTCGACGACAAGCGCCTGATCACGCCGACCGGCAAGTTCAACGTCTACAACACCGTCAACGACGTCTACTGAACCGGGGGGACGACACGGGCGGCCGCGACGAGCGGTCGCCCGTTCGTTTGTGGCGCTACCGCGTTGCGAAACACCGGACGATGCGACACGGATGAACGCGTCGCCACGCGCGAGGAGCGGCGAACAACATGGCTACCGTCGCATTGCGTCGCGACAGTTCGCGGGCGTGGCCTGCTCCTACGCGGCGCTGGCGCGCCGCGCACGCTCCAGGTGCACCAGCAGCAGCGACACCGCCGCCGGCGTCATGCCGGGGATGCGCTGCGCCTGCCCCACCGTCTGTGGGCGCACGCGTTCGAGCTTCTGCAGCAGTTCGGCCGAGAGGCCGCGCACCTGCGCGTAGTCGAAGCCATCGGGCACCGGCGTGCCCTCGTTGCGCTGCTGGCGCGCGATCTCGTCGCGCTGGCGCTGCAGGTAGCCGGCGTACTTCGTCTCGATCTCGACCTGCTCGGCCACCTCGGCGTCGACCGGCGATTCCGGCGCGAACGCTTCCAGCGAGGCCAGTCCCGCGTAGTCGAGCTCGGGCCGGCGCAGCAGGTCGAGCGCGCTGTTCTCGCGGCTGAGCTCGATGCCGAGCGTCGCGACCGCCTCGCGGCCGGCGGCGTTGTTCGGCGACGCCCACAGCCCGCCCAGGCGCTGCGACTCGCGCGCGATCGCCTCGCGCTTTGCCTCGAAACGCGCCCAGCGCGCGTCGTCGACCAGGCCAAGCTCGCGTCCGGCCGGCGTGAGCCGCAGGTCGGCGTTGTCCTCGCGCAGCTGCAGCCGGTACTCGGCGCGGCTGGTGAACATGCGGTAGGGCTCGCTGGTGCCGTGCGTGATCAGGTCGTCGACCAGCACGCCGAGGTAGGCCTCGTCCCGGCGCGGCGACCACGCCTCCAGCGCGCGCACGAAGCGCGCGGCGTTGACGCCGGCGAGCAGGCCCTGCGCCGCGGCTTCCTCGTAGCCGGTGGTGCCGTTGATCTGGCCGGCGAAGAACAGGCCGGCGATCGCCTTGGTTTCCAGCGAGGCCTTCAGCCCGCGCGGGTCGAAGAAGTCGTATTCGATCGCGTAGCCCGGGCGCGTGATGTGTGCGCGTTCGAAACCGGTGATCGAACGCACCAGTTCCAGCTGCACGTCGAACGGCAGCGAGGTGGAGATGCCGTTGGGATAGATCTCGACCACGTCCAGCCCTTCGGGTTCGACGAAGATCTGGTGGCTGGGCTTGTCGGCGAAGCGCACCACCTTGTCCTCGATGCTCGGGCAGTAGCGCGGGCCGATGCCCTCGATCTGGCCGGAGTACATCGGCGAGCGGTGCAGCGCGCCGCGGATGATGGCGTGGGTGCGCTCGGTGGTGTGCGTGATCCAGCACGACACCTGCGCCGGGTGGTCGTCGCGCGAGCCCATGAACGAGAACACCGGGCGCGGATCGTCGCCGGGCTGTTCGGTCATCGCCGAGTAGTCGAGCGAGCGCCCGTCGATGCGCGGCGGCGTGCCGGTCTTGAGGCGGTCGACGGTGAATGGCCGCTCGCGCAGCCTCGCGGCCAGCGTCGTCGCCGGCGGATCGCCCATGCGCCCGGCGGCGTACTGGGTTTCGCCGATGTGCACCTTGCCGGCGAGGAAGGTGCCGGCGGTCAGCACCACCGCGGGCGCGTCGAAGCGCAGGCCGGTGTTGGTGATCGCGCCGCGCACGGTGTCGCCGTCGATGACCAGGTCGTCGACCGCGGACTGGAACACGGTCAGGTTCGGCTGCTGCTCCACCGCGCGGCGGATGAAGGCGCGATACAGCGAACGGTCCGCCTGGCAGCGCGTCGCGCGCACCGCCGGCCCCTTCGAGGCGTTGAGCCGGCGCCACTGGATGCCGGCCGCGTCGGCGGCCTTGGCCATGACTCCGCCGAGCGCGTCGATCTCCCGGACCAGGTGCCCCTTGCCGATGCCGCCGATGGCCGGGTTGCAGCTCATCGCGCCGACGGTCTCGATGCCGTGGGTGAGCAGCAGGGTGCGCGCGCCGGCACGCGCGGACGCCAGCGCGGCTTCGGTGCCGGCGTGGCCGCCGCCGATCACGATCACGTCATGGCGATGGAAATCCGGGGTCATGGCGGAATTATCGCGCGGGTGGGGCCAAGGTTGGCACGCTTCCTGCGTGCATCCACTTCGCACCCGGGCTGGCAAGCGTCAAGGGGGGCGCGGCCGGAGATTGGAACAGGGCTGGCCATGCACAACCCGGGGAAGCAAAGGGGCCGGATGTCGGGGGACATCCGGCCCCATTCTTTTGGGTGGGCCCCGGTGAAAGGGGCGGGGCCCGGCGCCTCGGGACGGTGTCCACGGGAGGCGCCGACGCCCGGCGGGAGCGGAACAGGGGGGATCCGGTATCCCCCGCCGGGTGTCGACAAGCGAAAACTTTTGTCGTTCCGGACCTGATACGTCGAATTCCGACGCAACCGGTCAGTTGGCGTAGCTTGAACTCCGTCCGCGCCCCATGCAAGGGGTTTGCGGCCTAATCTTCTTGACGGCGGCCTCGTTCCGACGATTCCATCCGGGGGCCCCGCGGCGCACTGCGGGGCTGGGGCGCGGCGCGCGGCGCAGACATCCGCGGCGCGGGCGCCGGCCGGCTCTCGGCCCGCGGCGCCGGCATCGGCGCCAGCGGTCGCGACGGCAGGCGCTGGATGGCCCGCGGCTGCGGCTGCGGCGCGGCCTCGACCGGACGCGGCGGCCGCATCAGCGGCTGGCCGCTGTTGCGGCGGATCGGCTGGGCCAGCTGCGGCTGGGGCTGCGGAACGGCAACGCGGCGCGGCGGCTGGCGGCCACCGGTGCCGCGCTCCACCGTCTGCGGCGGCTCGGGCGTTTCCGGGCGGTGCGGGGGGCGCTGCGGGCGCGGACGGTAGTGGTAGTACGGCCATCCGTATCCGTAATAGGGCGAATACCCGTAGCGGGGGCCGTAGCCGTAGCCATAACCGTAGCGATAGGGCGACCCGTAGCCGTAGCCATAGCCGACGCCGCCATACCAGCCGCCGTAGCCGTAGCCCAGCGAGCTGTAGGGTGCGCCGTAATAGGTCGTAGAACCGGGGCTGCTGTAGTAATAGTCGCCGCCGCCGTGGCCGCGGTAGTAGTAATCGCTGGCGCAGCCCGACAGCGCGGCCGCGGCCACCAGCGGGATCAACAGCTTGCGGATCATGACGAGCCCCTGTTCGTACAACGCCTGCAGCATCGGCCCGGGGCATTGAATCCGTGCTTAATCGTCCGGGCCCGCGGTTGCGGTAGCTGAACACGGTCCTGCGTCGATCGGATAGTCTCTGGGCATGCCCCCGGACGCGCCGCTCCCGCAGTTCGACGACGTGCTGGACGCAGCGGCGCGCATCGCCCCGCATGCCCGCGCCACCCCGGTGCTGCGCGCCGCCGCGCTCGACGCCGACGCCGGCTGCACGCTCGCGTTCAAGGCCGAATGCCTGCAGCACGGCGGCGCGTTCAAGTTCCGCGGCGCCTGCAATGCGGTGTTCTCGCTGGACCCGGCCAGCGCCGCGAACGGCGTGGTCACCCACTCCTCCGGCAACCACGGCGCGGCACTGGCGCTGGCCGCGCGGCTGCGCGGGATCGCCTGCCACGTGGTCGTGCCCGAGGGCGCGGTCGGCTCGAAGCTGGCCCTGATCGCGGGCCAGGGCGCGGTGCTGCACCGCTGCGCGCCCACCATCGCCGCGCGCGAGGCGGCCTGCGCGCAGGTCCAGCAGGCGACCGGCGCCACCCTGGTGCATCCCTACGCCGATCCGCGGGTAATCGCCGGACAGGGCACGGCCGCGCTGGAGCTGCTGGGCGAGGCGCCGGACCTGGACGTGGTGGTGGTCCCGGTCGGCGGCGGCGGCCTGGCCTCCGGCACCGTGATCGCGCTCGCCGGCCGCGCGCCCGCGGTGGAGCTGGTGCTGGCCGAACCCGCCGGCGCCGCGGAAACGCTGCTGTCGCTGCAGCGTGGCGAGCGCGTCACCGACTTCGTGCCCGACACCGTCTGCGACGGCCTGCGCGGCACCCTGGGCGAACCGAACTTCCGCATCCTGCGCGACCACCGCGTGCAGGTGCTGGCGGTGGACGACGCCGCCACCGTCGCGGCGATGCGCCTGCTGCTGGCGCGGATGAAGCTGCTGGTCGAGCCCTCTTCGGCGATCGCGCTGGCGGCCGTGCTCGGCAACCGCGAACGCTTCGCCGGGCGCCGCGTCGGCATCGTGCTCTCGGGCGGCAACGTCGATCCCGACCGGCTGCCGTGGGTGGCGCATTGAAGCGACAGCGCCCCCCGCGCCGCCTGCCCCGCCTGCTGCTGCGGCTGGCGCTGCTGTGCGCGCTGTGGCTGGGCGGCGTCGCGGCGTGGATCACCTGGGTGGGCGAGCGCGACCAGGCGGCCAGGGCCGACGCCATCATCGTGCTCGGCGCCGCCGCCTACGACGCCGCGCCGTCGCCGGTGTTCAAGGCGCGCATCGAGCACGGCCTCGACCTGTACCGCAGCGGCTTCGCCGGCACCCTGCTCTTCACCGGCGGCTACGGCGGCGGCGGCGCGCGCTTCGCCGAGTCGCAGGTGGCGCGGCGCTACGCGATCCGCGAAGGCATTCCGGAGGACGCGATCCTGATCGAATCGACCTCGCAGACCACCTACCAGAACCTGTTCGAAGCGCGGCGGTTGATGCAGGAGCACGGCCTGAAGCGCGCGATCGTGGTCAGCGACCCATTGCACATGGCGCGCGCGCTGCGGCTGTGCCGGGGCCTGGGCATCGACGCGCTCGGCTCGCCGACGCCGAGCACGCGCTTCCGCTCGCTGCGCACGCGCTGGGAGTTCCTCGCGCGCGAGGTGTACTTCTTCCACCGCGACCTGTTCGTCGACCCGTAGGCGCAACCGTCTGCTCCTTCCCCCGCAAGCGGGGGAAGGAGCAGACAGGCGTCTCCTGCACGTTGCGGCCCGGATCGATATCATCCCCGTGCGCGAACGCCGCGCCCGCAGGGAGCACCACGATGCGCATCGACGGCAACCGCCTCCACGACCGCGGCACCGAACTGGTGCTCGCCTACTACGCGGCGTTCAACCGCGGCGACCGGGACGGCATGCTGTCGCTGCTCGCCGACGACGTGGTGCACGACCTCAACGAGGGCCCGCGCGAAACCGGCCGCGAGGCCTTCGCCGCGTTCCTGCAGCGCATGGACCGCTGCTACCGCGAGCAGCTGCGCGAGATCGTGGTGATGGCGACCGCCGACGGCACCCGCGCCGCGGCCGAGTACGTGGTGCACGGCGAGTACCTCGTCGCCGACGAAGGACTGCCTGCCGCGCGCGGCCAGCGCTACGTGCTGCCGGGCGGGGCGTTCTTCGAAATCGAATTCGGCGAAGCCGGCGCGGGCAGGATCACGCGCGTGACCAACTACTACAACCTCCAAGACTGGCTGCGGCAGGTGCAATGAGTCTGCGGGCGCGCCTGGAGGCACGACGCATGGACAGGTCGCGAACAACGGTTCCGCACCCGCGTTGCCGGCAACGACAAGCCGCAGCGCGCGGCGGTTTGACACGGCCTTGCATCGACACGGGAGCACGCATGCCGCGCACGACAGCTTCGATCCGCCTTCTCGCATCCGCACTGTGCTGGCTCGGCGTCGCTGCGGCGCCGGCCGTGGCCGCCACCATCTTCCCGGCGGAACCCGCCGCGACCCGCCATGCCGCGCCGACCGCCGCGTCCGCGGCCACCGAACTGGTCTGGTCCGACGAGTTCGACACCACCGATCTCGACAACTGGACCTTCGAAACCGGCGGCGGCGGCTGGGGCAACAACGAGCTGCAGTACTACACGAACGGCCAGAACGCCTTCATCCAGTACGACGCCACGGCCGGCAGCAACGTGCTGGTGATCGAGGCGCGGCGCGGCGCGCCCGCCGGCGCGAGCTGCTGGTACGGTGCCTGCCAGTACTCGTCGAGCCGCATGATCACGCTCGGCAAGCACGCGTTCCGGTACGGCCGGATGGAGGCGCGCATCCGCCTGCCGCAGACGCCGGGCATCTGGCCCGCGTTCTGGATGCTGGGTGCGGACATCGGCCAGGTCGGCTGGCCGCAGAGCGGCGAGATCGACATCATGGAACACGTCGGCTCCGAGCCCACGCTGACGCACGGCGCGCTGCACGGGCCGGGCTACTCGGGCAATACGCCGTTCGCCGGCACCCACGACCTGCGGCAGTCGGTCGATGCGGCCTACCACGTCTATGCGGTGGAGTGGGATGCGGACGGCATCCGCTGGTTCGTCGACGGCCAGCCGTTCTACAGCGTCACCCGCGCCCAGGTCGAGGCGCGCGGCCCGTGGGTGTTCGACCAGCCGTTCTTCCTGCTGCTCAACGTCGCGGTCGGCGGCAACTGGCCCGGCAGCCCGAATGCGGGCAGCGTGTTCCCGCAGCGGATGTACGTGGACTACGTGCGGGTCTACCAGGCGCCCGGGCCGCGGCGACGCAGCGTCGGCAGCCAGCCACTGGCACCGCCGCGTGCCGCCGCTTCGCCGGCGACCGCGCCGGCACGACCCGCACTCGCGCCACGCGTCATGGAACGGCCGGCGGCCGGGCCGGAGCGCCATGAACGGCGCGCGATTCCCTAGCGAGGCCGGAAAGTAAAGGCCGTCATCCCCGCGAAGGCGGGGATCCCGTGTCTTTGCCCTCGACGCCCTGAAGACGCTGGATCCCCGCCTTCGCGGGGATGACGGAATCGCCCTAAAGCTCGCCGCCGTAGCGCGTGAGTCCTTCGCTGAGCAGGTAGCGGGTCGCGGCGACGCGCTCGCCGGAGCTGAAGCCGTCGAGCACGTCGACCAGCTGCCGGAACGCCGTGCAGCGCGCGTCGCGGCTGGCGGCGTCGCGGCCGGTGCCGGAAAGGCCGAGCAGGAAACCGTCGTGCAGCATCATCCCGGTCACCGTCGCGGCCTTGAGCGCCTGCGCGCCGACCGCGGGATCGTAGGCCTGGCGCTGGCCCTGCAGGCCGTTGACCGCGACCGCCGTCACCGCTTCGACGAAGCGCACGCGGCTGGCTTCGCCGAGCGCGTTCGCCGCGCGCTGCAGGCCCATCAGGCTGCGGTCGGCGTCGGGTTCGAACAGTTGGCACAGGCCGCGCGCTTCTGCGTCGTTTCGGGATGCGGCGTGCACGGCCTTGAACAGGCGATCGATGTCGCCGTCGGGCGCGCGCAGCAGCACGTCGTTGGCGCCGGCGAGGACCTCGACCGGGTCGATGCCGGACAGGTCGATGCGCGAGGACTGCGCCTGCGCGCCGGCGACCGGTGCGACGAACAGGCATAGCGCGGCGAGCAGCGGTTTCACGGGGGCATCCTCGGCGGGGGCGTCGACGCGAGTCTAGGCGGGGCGATCTGAATCGGGGCCTGCGGGATATCGACACTCCGTCCCTTGTCATTTCGACCGAAGGGAGAAATCTCGCGCCTTCCGCCCCGTGGAGCGGCGATGGAATCGGCGCCGGAGGGGAAATGCGAGATTTCTCCCTTCGGTCGAAATGACAAGGGGAGGGGGCGAAGACGACAGGAGGAGGCATCGCGTGCAGGCCCGCTCGCGCAAGCCGGCTCAGCGCCGGCGCACGCGGATGCGGTCCGCCGGAAAGCTCGCGATCTCGCCGCCGCCTTCCCGGATCGGCGCACCGGGCTCGGGCGCCCAGGCCATCGCGGTGATCACCTCCCAGCTTGCCGGGAGCAGGTCGTCGGCGCCGCGCAGCGGTTCGTACGCCGCCGCCGCCGCCGCGAAGCGCGCGCGGCCGGTGAGCGTGTGCCGGCGCGCGTGCAGCGCATTGGTGGCGCCGATCGCGCGCAACTCGCGCATCAGCGCCGACAGGTCGGCATGGCCGCGCAGCAGCAGGTCGCGGTCGAGCACCGGATCGCGGAAGCCCGCGTGCATCAGCGCGTCGCCGAACTGCGCGATCGTGGCGAACGGACTGACGTGCGGCGCGTCGTCGGCGCGGGCGAAGGCCTCGCGCAGCTCCCACAGCGTGTCCGGCCCGAAGGTCGAGCACAGCAGCAGGCCGCCGGGCTTGAGCACGCGGCGGAAACCGGCGAAGGCGGCAGGCAGGTCTTCGATCCACTGCAGGCACAGGTTGGAGAACAGCACGTCGACGCTGGCATCCATCAGCGGCAGCGCGCGCAGGTCGGCGCAGACGCGGTCGAGCGGGCGGCGCAGGCCCAGCGTTTCCCGGAACCCCCAGCCCTCGCGCGGCGCCACCTCGCCCAGCATCGGCAGCGACAGGTCGAGCGCGACGATGCGCGCCTTCGGCCAGCGCCTGCGCATCGCCTGCGAGGCGTGGCCGGGACCGCTGCCGACGTCCAGCACGACCCCGGGCGACCAGCGTTCGCCGCGATCGGGCGAGAGCGCGAGGAAGTCCAGCGATTCCAGCAGCCGCGCCTCGACCTCGCGCTGCAGTTGCGCCGCCGATTCGTAGCCGGCCGACGCGCGCGAGAACGCGCGGCGCACCTGGCGCGCGTCGAACAGCGGCGTGGCGGGTCGCCTCATCGCGCGCCACCGTGCACGGCGTCGGCGAATTTTTCCAGCGCACCGGCGACGTCCTCGACGTGCGTCAGGAACGGCGCGTGCCCGGCGTGTTCGACCACCACCACCTGCGCGCGCGGCACGCGTTCGGCCGCCGCGCGCATCGCGCGTGGATCGACCAGCCGGTCGCGGCGACCGCCGAGCCACAGCGTCGGCATCGGCAGCGACGGCAGCACCTCGCGCAGGTCGCTGGTTTCGAGCAGGCCGAGCCCGTCGGCCAGCACGTGCGCGGCCGGCTCGCCGCGCGCGAATACCTCATTGCGCAGCATCCGCATCTCGTGGCGCGCATCGTCCGAGCCGAAGGCTTCCAGCGCGATGAAGCGCTCCAGCGTCGCCCGGTAGTCGCTGCGCAGTCCCAGCGCGAAGCCGCGGAAGATCTCCGGCGACATGCCCAGCGGCCAGTCGTCGCCGCGCACGAAGCGCGGGCTCGCGCACAGCATCGCCAGGCCCGGCACCGCCTCCGACCTTGTCGCCGCCGCGTGCAGCGCGAACAGCCCGCCGAGCGACCAACCCAGCCACGGCGCCCGCGGCACGCGCGCGACGAGCGCGTCGACGACGGGTTCGAGCGCCAGCGGCAGCGCGCTGTCGCGGCTGTGGCCGTGCCCGGGCAGGTCGACCAGGTGCAGGGTGAAGCACGACGCCAGGCGTTCGGCCAGACCGGCGAACACGCCCGCGTGCATCGCCCAGCCGTGCAGCAGCACCAGGTCCGGGCCGTGGCCGGTGGTGTCGACGTGCAGTGCGTTCATGCGCCCTTGTCCGTGCGCAGCGCCTGCGTCTGGCGCCCGCTGCCCGCGGCCGGGCGCGCGACCACCCATGCGAAGGCGACGATGCCCGCGACCACGATCGCGGCGCCGACCAGCGTCGTGCCGCGCGGCCAGGCCTCGCCCAGCAGCAGCACGCCCAGCAGCACCGCGAACACCACTTCCGCGCCCTGCATCGCCTCCACCGCGCCCAGCGCCAGCGGCTGGTCGCGGACCATGCCGGTGGCCTGGAAGAACAGGATGGTCGCGACAATCCCCGCCGACAGCGCCACGCCGGCGGCCAGCCACACCTGCGCCAGCGTCGGCGGCCCGGCGCTGAAGGCGGCCCAGGCCGCGACCGCGAACCACAGCGGCTGGCTGGCCAGGGTCAGGCCGAACACGCGCTGGGTGGCGTTGAGCGCCTCGCCGCTGCGCTCCAGGTGCAGCAGCAGCAGGCGGTTGCCGAGCGGGTAGGCGATCGCCGAGACCAACACGCAGCCCAGCGCGATCCACGCCGCGCGATCGAGCGCGCCGCTGGCGTGGCCGAACTGCATCGTCAGCACCCCGGCGAAGATCAGCGCCGCCACCGCGAGCCCCGCCGGTGGAATGTGACGGCGCGCATCGCGGTACAGCAGCGGCGCGCACAGCATCCCCGCGATCACCGTGAACTGGAACGAGCCGGCGACCAGCCACGAGGGCCCGCTCGACGCCGCGAACGACAGCAGCACGTAAAACAACACGAAACCGACCCCGGCGCAGCGCAGCCACGCCCACGGATGCGCCGCGATCGCGCGCAGCACCGGGCGCATCCCGCCCTGGAAGCGCATCAGCGGCAACATCAGCGGCAGCGTGATCAGGTAGCGCAGCGACGCCAGCCACGCCCAGTGGCCGCCGCCCGATGCGCTGGCGCGGTTGAGCACGTAGGTCATGGTGAAGAACAGCGCCGACAGCAGCGCCAGGCCGACCGCCGCCAGCGCGACGCGGCCGTGTCCGTCGGGGCGGGTCATGCGACGCGGCTGGAGGCGGCGTCGACGGCGCGGTCGCGGGCGACGGCCAGCGCATCGGCCAGCGCATCGACCTGCACCGGTTCGTGCGCGGCGGTGAAGGTCACGCGCAGGCGCGCCTGGCCGTCGGGCACCGTCGGCGGGCGGATCGCAGCGACCCAGTAGCCGTCGCGCTCGAGCGAGTCCGACATCGCCAGCGCATTGGCGTTGCTGCCGCACAGCACCGGCTGGATCGGCGTGTCCGACGGCAGCAGCTGCAGGCCGTGTCGCTCGGCGCGCGCGCGGAAGCGCTGCACCAGTTCCTGCAGCCGCTCGCGCCGCCAGTGTTCGCGCCGCGCCAGCTTCACCGCCGCGAGCGCGGCCGCGGCCTGCGCCGGCGGCAGCGCAGTGGTGTAGACGTAGGGGCGCGCGGTTTCGGCAAGGTGGTCGACGAGGTCCGCGTCGCCGGCCACCGCCGCGCCGTAGCCGCCCAGCGCCTTGCCGAGCGTGGCCAGGCGCAGCGGCGCGGAGGCGACGTCGAGTCCCGCCGCGGTGATCGAGCCGCGGCCTTCCGGGCCGACCACGCCGATGCCGTGTGCGTCGTCGACGTACAGCAGCGCCTGCTGCACGCGCGCGGCGACCGCGAGTTCGCGCAGCGGCGCGACGTCGCCGTCCATGCTGAACACACCGTCGGTGACCAGCATCGCCGCGCCCTCGGCCATGCTGCGCAGCTGGCGCAGCGCGCCCTCGACGTCGCCGTGCGGATAGCGGCGCAGGCGGCAGCCGGCGAGCCGCGCGGCGTCGATCAGGCTGGCGTGGTTGAGGCGGTCCTGCACGCACAGGTCGTCGTCGCCGAGCAGCGACTGCAGCACCGCGAGGCTGGCGAGGTAGCCGCTGCCGAACAGCAGCGCGCGCGGCACTTCGAGCCAGTCGGCGATCTCGCGCTCGAGCGCGCCGTGCACGGCATGGTGGCCGCAGACCAGGTGCGAGGCGGCGGCGCCGGCGCCGTCGCGCGCGGCCGCGTCCTGCAGCGCGCCGACCACGGCGAAATGCTGCGCCAGACCGAGGTAGTCGTTGCTGCAGAAGTTCAGCAGCTTGCGCGTGTTGCCCTGCGCGTCGGCGACTTCGCAGTGCACGCCGTCGCGGCGCAGCACCTCGCGGCGCGTGCGCCGTCCGGCGTCGGCGCTGCGCTGTTCGCGCTGCGCGACCACGCGGGCGTGCAGGTCGGGGCGATCGGGCATGGCGGCGGTCCCGTCAGGCGGCGCCGCGGCAGTCGGCGGTGCCGGCCTGGACGATGCCTGCATCGAGCTCAGCCGAGATGCTTGCATCGAGCTTTGCCGAGATGTCGGCGTGCACGGTGCCGCCGTGGTCGTGAGCTTCGGCATCGACCGTCACTTGCATCGGCCGCAGGCCCAGCCGTTCGAACAGCGCCAGGTCGCGCCCGGTGTCCGGGTTGCTGGTGGTCAGCAGCTTCTCGCCGTAGAAGATCGAGTTCGCCCCGGCGCTGAAGCACAGCGCCTGCAGTTCATCGCTCATGTCCTCTCTCCCCGCAGAGAGTCGGACCATAGAGTGCGGCATCAGCAGGCGCGCAACCGCGATGGTGCGCACGAATTCGAACGGATCCAGCGCACTCGTGCCGTGCAGCGGCGTGCCCTCGACCTGCACCAGCCGGTTGATCGGCACCGAGTCCGGGTGCGCCGGCAGGTTGGCCAGGGTGCGCAGGAAGCCGGCGCGCTGGCGCCGGGTCTCGCCCATGCCGACGATGCCGCCGCAGCAGGTCTTCATGCCGGCGTCGCGCACGTGTTCGAGCGTGTCGAACCGGTCCTGGAGTTCGCGGGTGTGGATGATGTCGCCGTAGAGCCCGGGGTCGGTGTCGATGTTGTGGTTGTAGTAGTCGAGGCCGGCGGCGCGCAGCGCGGTCGCCTGTTCGCCGCTGAGCATGCCCAGCGTGGCGCAGGTCTCCAGCCCCAGCGCCTTCACTTCGCGGATCATCGCCGCGACCTTGGGGATGTCGCGGTCCTTGGGCGAGCGCCAGGCCGCGCCCATGCAGAAGCGCGAGGCGCCGGCGGCCTTGGCCTGCTTCGCCTTCTCGACCACCGCCTCGGTCGACATCAGCTTCGTCGCCTCGACCCCGGTGTGGTAGCGCTGCGCCTGCGGGCAGTAGGCGCAATCCTCCGGGCAGCCGCCGGTCTTCACCGACAGCAGGGTGCTGACCTGGATCTCGGCCGGATCGAAATGGCGGCGGTGGACCTCGGCCGCGCGGAACAGCAGCTCCGGGAACGGCAGGTCGAGCAGGGCCTCGACCTCGCGCAGGCTCCAGTCGTGGCGCAGGGGCGCGTCGCCGGCGGGTGGGACGGTCGCGGGGCGGAGCGGGCTGACGGCGGACATCGGGGTTCCCTGACGGACGGGCGGGGGCCTGGCCGGGCAGTCTGGAAAGCATGCCCGGGCCTGTCAACCGAACCGACCCTGCCCCGGTTGACGGCTGGTGGCGACGGCTGGGCGTGCGCCTGTGTCCGCCGCGTTGCCTGGTCTGCCGCGAAGCCGCGCCGCCGGGCGCCGACCTGTGTCGCGCCTGCAGCGCGGGCCTGCCCTGGAACCACGTCGCCTGCCTGCGCTGCGCGGTGCCGCTGGCCGCGGCCGGCGAGACCTGCGGCGACTGCCTGCGCCGCCCGCCGCCGCTGCAGGAAGCGCGCGCCGCCTTCGCCTACGGTTTCCCGCTGGACCGGCTGCTGCCGCGCTTCAAGTTCCACCGCGACCTCGCCGCGGGCCGCCTGCTTGCGGGCTGCATGGCCGAGCGCTTCGCGACGCTGCCCCGCCCCGACGCCCTGCTGGCGGTGCCCCTGCACCGCACGCGCCTGCGCCGCCGCGGCTACGACCAAGCGCTGGAGCTGGCGAAGCCGCTGTCGGGCGCACTGGAGTTGCCGCTGCTCACCGGCTCGCTGGTGCGCGGACGCGGGACCGCGCCGCAGTCGGAGCTCGACGCCGCGGCGCGCAGGCGCAACCTGCGCGGCGCGTTTGTCGTCGACCCGCGCGCCGCCCTGCCCGCGCACGTGGTGCTCGTCGACGACGTGATGACGACCGGCGCGACCCTGCACGCCGCGGCAAAGGCGCTGCGGCGGGCCGGCGTGCGGCGCGTGGACGCATGGGTCTGCGCGCGGGTGCCGTGAGGATTCGGCGGATGAGTCTGCGCGTCGTCAGCGCAGCAGAAAGTCGATCGCGATCCCCGCGAAGATCGCCGCCCCCACCCAGTGGTTGTGCAGGAACGCGCGGAAGCAGGCGTCACGGTCGCGATGGCGGGCGAGGAAGAACTCCCACGCCACCAGCAGCGCCGCCGCGCCCAGTCCATACCAGTAATACGCACCGACCCCCGCTTCGCGCCCCACCAGCGCCAGCGCCGCGAAGGTCATCGCATACAGCACGCCCTGCGCCACCAGGTCGAGCTCACCGAACAGGATCGCGGTCGACTTCGCGCCCATGCGGATGTCGTCGTCGCGGTCGACCATCGCATACCAGGTGTCGTAGGCCGTCGCCCAGAAGATGTTGGCCACGTACAGCACCCAGGCCACCGGCGGCACCTCGCCCTGCACCGCCGCGAAGCCCATCGGGATGCCCCAGCCGAAGGCCATGCCCAGGTACACCTGCGGCAGGTAGGTGTAGCGTTTGAGGTAGGGATAGCTGGCGGCGAGGACCACGCCGACCACGCTCATCAGCACCGTCAGCCGGTTCATCGTCAGCACCAGCGCGAACGCGGCCAGCATCAGCGCAGCGAACACCGCCAGCGCCTCGCGCCCCGACACCGCACCGGTCGCCAGCGGCCGGTCCTTCGTGCGTTCGACCTGCGGATCGAGCCAGCGGTCGGCGTAGTCGTTGATCACGCAGCCGGCCGAGCGCGTCAGCCACACCCCCGCGCTGAACACGAACAGCGTCCACAGCGGCGGCACCCCGCCGGCGGCGATCCACAGCCCCCACCAGGTCGGCCACAGCAGCAGCAGCCAGCCGATCGGCCGATCGCCGCGGACCAGCTTCCAGTACAGCGCCAGCCGCTGGCGCCAGGGCGGCAGCGGCTGCGGGATCGGGGCGCTGTAGCGTTCGTAGGCCATTCCCGCCAGCGTAGCAAGCCCGTCAAGACTCGCGCCGCCACGCCGGTCATGGGAGAATGCGCGGCTCGCGCCTGTAGCTCAGCCGGATAGAGTAGTGGCTTCCGAAGCCATTGGTCGGGGGTTCGAATCCCTCCAGGCGCGCCATCTGTCCTGCTAACGAAATCGGGACACTGCCGGGACACCGTTCCGCAGGCACTCCACTTCCCGATCGCCCTCCCCCCGCAACGCGTCATGGCTTCCCCATGGGCCGAACTAGTCAGCGCTGGTTCCCATGAATACAGATTCTGTTGTGTTTTTTCTGAAAACAGCCTATAAGCTGTATTATAGAAATACAGCTTCGGATTTGTACCCATGCGCCACTATGCCGTCCAGACCGCCGAACAACTTCCCGCCCTGCTGAAAGCCTTCCGCAAGGAGAGCGGGCTGACCCAGGCGCAAGTGGCCGCAAGCCTGGGGGTCACGCAGCAAACGCTGTCCGCGCTGGAGCGCAACGCGCAGAAGGTCAGCGCCGATCGGCTGCTGCAACTGCTGGGCATCCTGGGCGTGGAAATGGCCCTGCGGCGAAGGGAGACAGCGCCGCCTGCCTCGTCCGGCTCGGACGAAGGGGCAGGCGGATGGTGACGGCCGGCACGCGACGGTCTTCGCGCCGGAAGGCGCTGGGCCTGTGGATGAACGGCGGGTTCGTCGGCACATGGCGAATTGGGTCCGGCTCCGAGGATCTGCTCGAGTACGACGCGGACTGGAAAACCTCCCCACAAGGCCGGCCATTGTCGCTCTCGCTGCCGTTCACCCCGGGAAGCACGCCACACCGCGGCGAAGTCGTCCGGGCGTGGTTCGACAACCTCCTGCCGGACAGCCAGGAGATCCGCGCCCGGGCCGCGAACCGCTTTCGTGCCCGGTCCACCGACGCCTTCGACCTGCTTGCCCAGATCGGACGGGATTGCGTCGGTGCACTGCAGATCCTGCCCGATGACATGACCCCTGAGAACGTGGACACCGTGGAGGCAACGCCCCTGGTCGAACACGAAGTTGCCGCCCTCCTGCGGGGCACGGTGGCGCCATCGGCGTTTGCAGGCGGCACCTCCGAAGACGATGACTTCAGGGTCTCCATCGCCGGGGCGCAGGAGAAAACAGCCCTCACGAACATCGACGGCCAATGGTGCCGGCCGCACGGCTCGACGCCGACCACGCACATCCTCAAGTTGCCGATGGGCCTGGTCGGCAACATGCGACTCGACCTGCGCCATTCCATCGAGAACGAATGGTTGTGTTCGCTCATCCTGCGCGCGTACGGGCTTCCGATCGCCGAATGCGAGCCTCTCCAGTTCGAGGACATGAAGATCCTGTCAGTCACGCGCTTCGACCGCACCTGGCTGGATGGCCCGCGGGGCAAATGGCTGGCGCGGCTGCCGCAGGAGGACTTCTGCCAGGCCACCGGCACGCCGGCCAACCTGAAATACGAGGCCGATGGCGGCCCCGGGATCGACCGGATCATGGGCCTGCTGGCCACTTCCGCGTCCCCGCAGCGGGATCGGCGCACCTTCTTCCTGGCCCAGCTCCTGTTCTGGATGCTGCGCGCGCCCGACGGCCATGCCAAGAACTTCAGCCTGTCCATCCGCCCCGGGGGCGCTTACGCGCTGACGCCGCTGTACGACGTGATGTCGGCCTGGCCGATCATCGGCGATGCGCCGGACAAGCTGTCCGACCACAAGGTCAGGATGGCCATGGCGATCCGTTCCGCCAATGCCCACTGGAAGATGCGGGAGATCCTGCCCCGGCATTGGCTGGCGCTCGGCAAGCGATACGGCGTGCTGGATGACGAGGGGCGGACGGTGCAAACGCTCATCGACGATATCGTCGAGCGGACACCGACTGTGGTTGCCTCGATCGAAGCGATGCTGCCGGCCGGATTCCCGGAACACGTCGCCGATCTGATCTTGCGGGGGCTGGCGCGCGAGGCAAGGAGACTGGCGGGAGATTGAAGCCGGAACCCGTGCTGGCTACCCTTCGCCTGCAATCACGGGAGTCGGATCTTCCATTCCGCATTCCGAAGCCAGGTTCGAATCCCTCCAGGCACGCCGTCTCCTCCGTCCGGCTCACGCCCATGCCCCTTGATCCCGATCTCCGCGAATTCCTCGTCCTCTCGCGCGGCCAGTGGCGACGCGACGCTGCGCCCGAAGCGATCCAGGCCTCGATCGACGCGTTCTATCCCTGGCTCGAAGGCCACATCGCCGCCGGGCGGATGAAGACCGGCGAGCGGCTGGCGCGCGAGGGCGCGACGGTGTCGCGCAAGGGCTTCGTCGTGGACGGCCCGTTCGGCGAGACCAAGGAGCTGGTCGGCGGCTACTGGTTCGTGCTCGCGCGTACGCTGGAGGAGGCCGCGGCGCTGCTCTCGACCAGCCCGACGCTGGAACACGGGCTGTTCTACGAACTGCGGCCGCTGGAGCTCGAGCGTGCCAGCGCCTACGTCCGCACGAACGAAACGCCCGACTGACCGCCGTGGCGACGAAGAACACTGCCACCACGCGCCACGCCACGGCCGCCGATACCAGCGCCGCGGTCGATGCGTTCATGGCCAGGCTCGAGCATCCGCACAAGGCCGGCATCGAAGCGCTGCGCCGCGCGATCCTCGCGGTCGATCCGGCGGTCGCCGAAGGCGTGAAGTGGAATGCGCCGAGTTTCCGCACGCACGAGTACTTCGCCACCTTCCACCTGCGTGCGAAGCGCGGCATCGCGTTGATCCTGCACCTGGGCGCGAAAGCGCGCGAACTGCCGGAAGGCGGGTTGGGCATCGACGATCCCGACGCCCTGCTGGCGTGGCTGGGCAGGGACCGCGCGCAGGTGGCGTTCGCCGACGCCGCCGACGCGCGCGCGCGGATTCCCGCGCTGCAGGCGCTGCTGCGGCAGTGGATCGCGCACGCCTGAGGGCATTGGCGTCGCTGCCCCGCCTTCGGTCACACTCCGCACCCAGCGCAAACCGCAGGACGACCGCATGACCGCCAGCACGCCGCTGCTCGTGACCTTCGCCGCCTACCTGTTGCTGATGGTCGGCGTCGGCTTCGTCGCCTGGCGCCGCACGCGCACCTTCGACGACTACATCCTCGGCGGACGCTCGCTGGGCAGCTACGTCACTGCGCTGGCGGCCGGCGCCTCGGACATGAGCGGCTGGCTGATGATGGGCCTGCCGGGCGCGCTGTACCTCGGCGGTGCGTCGGAGGCGTGGATCGCGGTCGGCCTGATCCTCGGCGCCTGGGCCAACTGGAAGTACGTGGCCGGGCCGCTGCGCGTCTACACCGAGCGCACGCGCAACGCGCTGACCCTGCCGGACTACTTCACCCACCGCTTCGAGGACAACAGCCGCGTGCTGCGGATCCTGTCGGCGCTGGTGATCCTGGTGTTCTTCGCCATCTACTGCGCCTCGGGCATCGTCGCCGGCGCGCGCATGTTCGAGAGCGTGTTCGGGCTGCCCTACGCGCAGGCGATGCTGTGGGGGGCGATGGTGACGATCGCCTACACCTTCATCGGCGGCTTCCTCGCGGTCAGCTGGACCGACACCATCCAGGCCACGCTGATGATCTTCGCGCTGCTGCTGGTGCCGGTGTTCGCGATCGTCGGCGCCGACGGCCCGGCGCAGGCGGTCGCGCTGGTCGAACAGGTCGACCCGGCGCGGCTGCAGTGGATCGGCGCCGGCGGCCTGGTCGCCGTGGTCTCGGCGCTGGCCTGGGGCCTGGGCTACTTCGGCCAGCCGCACATCCTGGCGCGGTTCATGGCCGCCGACAGCCTGGCGACGATCCCGCGCGCGCGCCGCATCGGCATGACCTGGATGATCCTGTGCCTGGCCGGCGCGGTGGCGACCGGCTTCTTCGGCATCGCCTGGTTCGCCGCGCACCCCGAGGCCGCCGCACCGGTGGAGGCGAATCCCGAGCGCGTGTTCATCGCGCTGTCGGAGCTGCTGTTCAATCCGTGGATCGCCGGCGTGCTGCTGTCGGCGATCCTGGCCGCGATCATGAGCACGCTGTCGGCGCAGCTGCTGGTGTGCTCCAGTGCGCTGACCGAGGACTTCTACCGCGGCTTCGTGCGCCCGAAGGCGGGGCATGCGGAGCTGGTGTGGGTCGGCCGGGCGATGGTGCTGGCGGTGGCGCTGCTGGCGATCTGGATCGCGCGCGATCCCGACAGCCGCGTGCTCGGACTGGTGGCCTACGCCTGGGCGGGCTTCGGCGCTGCATTCGGACCGGTGGTGGTGCTGTCGCTGCTGTGGAAGCGGATGACCCGCGACGGCGCGATCGCCGGCATGCTCGCCGGCGCGCTGACGGTGCTGCTGTGGAAGCAGACCGGCAGCGCGCTGTACGAGATCGTGCCGGGCTTCGCCGCCGGCATGCTGGCGATCGTGGTGGTCAGCCTGCTCGGCAAGGCGCCCTCGCCGGCGCTGCAGGCGCAGCACGAGCAGGTGCGGCTGACGCTGCGCGAGCAGGGCCACTGACACCCGTTCGCGACCGGGAGGCCGCGCATGGGCCGCGCCGCCGCGGCTCAGCGCGCGGTATAGCCGCCGTCGACCAGGTGGTAGCTGCCGGTGATGAACGAGGCCTGCGGCGAGAGCAGGAAGCAGGTCAGCGCCGCCACTTCGTCCGCGGTGCCGAGCCGGCCGACCGGGTGCAGCGCGACCAGGCCGTCGTACGCGGCGCGGTCCATGCCGGCCAGCAGCGGCGTGTCGATGTAGCCCGGGCCGACCGCGTTGATGCGCACGCCCCGGGCCGAGTACTCCATCGCCGCCGTCTTGGTCATGCCCAGCAGCGCGTGCTTGGCCGCGACGTAGGCGATCGAACCGTTCCAGCCGACGCTGCCGAGGATCGAGGCCATGTTGACGATCGCGCCGCCGCCGGCCGCGAGCATCGCCGGGATCTCGTACTTCATCGCGTACATCACGCTGTGCAGGTTGACGTCGATGACCCGGTGCCACTGGTCGAGCGGGTACTCGGCGGTCGGATGCGAGGGCCCGCCGATGCCGGCGTTGTTCACCGCCAGGTGCAGCGCGCCGAAGGCCTCGACCGTGCGCTCGACCATACCGCGCACCGCGTCGGCGTCGGCCACGTCCAGCTGCACCGCGATGGCGTTGCCGAGCGCATCGGCCAGCGCCTGCGCCGCGTCGCCGTTGCAGTCGGCGACCACCACCCTGGCGCCGCCAGCCGACAGCTGCCGGCAGACCGCCTCGCCGATGCCCGATGCGCCACCGGTGACGATGGCGACCTTGCCGCTGAAGTCCTGGCTCATGGGAGTCTCCTGGGAGGGGGAGTTCCCAGTCTGCGTGGAAACGGCGCTGGCGCATTGATCCGGATCACTCCGGGCGCCGGGATGCTGCGCCGCCACTTGCGCCCTGCGCGTCGCCGGCGCAGGGTCGCGGCATGGACGTCCGCCTCAAGCGCGCCTACGAGCCGCCCGCCCGCGGCGATGGCGCGCGCATCCTCGTCGACCGGCTGTGGCCGCGCGGGGTGAAGAAGGAGGCGCTGGCGCTGGACCTGTGGCTGAAGGACATCGCGCCGAGCGCAGCCCTGCGCAAGTGGTTCGACCATCGCGCCGAACGCTTCGACGAGTTCGCCAAGCGCTATCGCAGGGAGCTGGAGGCCAACGACGCGACGGTCGCGGAACTGCAGCCATGGCTGCGCAAGGGGCGCGTCACGCTGCTGTACGGTGCGCGCGATCCGGAGCACAACCAGGCGGTGGTGTTGAGGGCGTGGTTGCTGGGGCGGTAGGGGCGGTGGAGGCATGATCGGCAACCGCCGACGTTCTGCCCGAACGCCGGGAAAACATCCGTCATTCCAGCGAAAGCTGGGATCCAGTTTGATCCTGGCGCAAAAACAAATGGATCCCAGCTTTCGCTGGGATGACGGACCCTGGTTGCACCGGAAACCCGGCTGCACTGGAACCCTGGTTGCACCGGAGTCGCGGACAGATCCGCCCTCGCGGCGGCACACGCATACGCTGCGGGCTCACCGCTCCGCCAGGAACGTCTCCACGTCGACCACGTCCACGCCCTGCAGCTGCGCGAGCCAGCGGTCGAACCAGGGCTTGTGCGAGGCACCGACGATCGACAGCACGCGCGCGCCGGGGCGCTCGCGGAAGGTGACGCCGATGTTGGCGACCATGCGCAGGTTGCGCAGGTCCCAGCCGGCGACGTACTGGCGACCGAAACGCTGCGGCGAGGCCTCCTTCAGCGCCATGCCGAAGTCGCAGGCGGCCGGCATGCGCTGGTAGTCACGGCTGTTGGTGAGGCGATACAGCGGCAGCAGGTCCGGCGCGGCACGCAGCGTCTCCTGGCGCTCGCGCAGGGCGACGCATTCGGCCGGCGCGCTATCCCATGCGCCGCGGATCGCCTTCTCGAATCCGGCCATGTCGTCGATGCGCAGGTTGTCGCCGGTGTGGTCGTCGACCGGATGCACGCGCGGCAGGCCGAGGCGCACCGCCAGCGCCGCGGCGATCTGGGTGTTCTCGCTGGCGGAGGCGGCGCGCTTGCGCAGGGCCGCGACGAGGGCGGCGCCGAGTCCGTCGCCCTCGATCCGCTCCGCTTCGGGCAGGGACAGCCACTGCACCAGGGCCGAGGTGGGATCGCCGGCGGCAAAGAACAGTGCGGCGAGGTGGCGACGTTGAACTGGCGTCGGTGCGTCCGGCCAGGTCGCCAGCTGCTGTTCGACGGCCGCGATCGCGGCCGGCACGTCCAGCCCGGTGGCCGCCTGCGCCGCGGCGGTGTCGGGGCAGTAGCTCGCGCCGCCTTCCGGATCGTAGACCGTGGGATGCCGCGCCATCAGGTCGCAGGTCTCTCCCGGCATCGACTCGACGGTGATGATCTCCGGCCGGAACGCTTCGAGCCGCTGCAGCACGGGCACGAGCGCGGCCGGATCGAACGCGTCCGCGCGGTCGCCCTGCGCGAGGTGCACCGTGCCCAGCACCAGCACCTGCGTGCGCGGGCCGGGCATGGCGTCGTCGAGCGTGGACAGGTCGAGCTGCGCCTGCGCCGCGACAGGGAGGCAGGCGGCAAGCAGCAGGGCGGGCAGGATGGTTCGATGCTTCATGCTTCTCCTCGCGGACGGTGGCGGTCGCAGGGTTCCGGTTTCGACAATCCGATGCTTGGAGGTGTCATTCCGAACGCAGTGAGGAATCTTCTTCCCGGTGTCGCCTTCGCCGCTGCGCCGGAGCGGGATCCCCCACTGCGTTCGGGATGACAGGTTGGGCATGCAGCGCGCGGGATGGCATGTGGTCCCGGCATCCATCACGCCGAAGCGACAGGCGCGGCGGGACTCGATTCCAGCGTATCCACGCGCCGCGGGCATGACCTGATGGTCACCGTGACCATCGGCGCGGGTCAGCGCGATGCGCGACCGGTTTCCGTTTCGGGCAGGGGCAGGGCCTCGTCGACCAGCGTCACCGGCAGGTCGCGCGCGCCGATGGCCGCATTGCCGCTCGCGTCCTCGCCGAAGGCGCGCACGAGGTAGTCGCCCGGCGGCAGCTGCGACGGCTGCCAGTGCGACGCCGCGAGTTCACCTGCGCGCACGCGGTTGCTCGCCACGTACAGGAAGCGCGTGCGCGCGGCGCCGTGCACGGTGATGCCGCTGTCGGCGGCGTAGGCGAGCTTCACCGCGTCCGGGTGCGCGGGCATGCGCGAGAAATCAAGGTTCATCGCCGGCGCCTCGAATCCCGGCGCCGGTGTGCCGTCCGCGCGCAGCACCTGGTAGCCGACGCGGTGCAGGCCGAGGCGGCGGCGCGGCAGGTTGCCGTCGACCTGGTCCCAGGCGTCGACCACGACCTGCACGCCACCGCCGTTGCGCGGCACCCGCACGCGGCCGTTGGCGCGCGTGGCGATCGGTCGGTCGTCCTCGTCGAGCAGGGCGATGCCGTCGATGCGCGGCGGCACGGTGTCGACATAGCCGCGGAAGCCGAGCCGGATGGCGTTGTGCTGATGGCCATGCGGGCCGACGATCAGGTGCACGTGCGCCTGCGCGTTGATCGTGCCCAGCGGCTCGCCGGCGCGGAAGCGCGTGCCGCGCGCGATGCGCACCCGCGACGGCCGGCCGTCTTCGTCCTGCTCCATCAGGAAGCGCGCGGGATCGAGATTGCGGCCCTGCGGCGTGCGCCCGGCGCGCATGTGCAGGTAGGTGAGCTCGTCGACCGACACACCCTCGGCCTGTCCGCCGAAGCTGAAGGCCGCGAGCGGGCTGGTGACCTTGGCATCGGCGATCAATAGCACGCTCGCACCGACGTCGCCGCGCACGTCGAGTCCGTTGTGCAGGTGGCTGCGGCGCTCGCCGCTGAAGTTGCCGCGCACCTCGCCCAGGGTGCCGACCACTTCGTGCCACGCGTCCTGCGGGAACAGCGGCCAGCGACCGCGCGTGTCGGGCAGCGGACGGTCCGGGCGCGGTCCAACCGGGCCATCGGCGAGCGCGTTGTCGCCGATGACGCGCGGCACGATGCGGTGCAGGCGGTGCCCGGCCGCGTCGGCGAGCAGCAGGCTGCCGTCGGCCTCGAGCCACAGCGCGGACGGGCGCGCGAACCACTGCGCCGGATCCACGCCGGTCAGCGCGCGCACGCGGCCATCGGGATCGACCTGCAGCACGCGGCCGGGCGACAGGTCGGCGACGTACAGCACGCCGTCGTGCGCGACCGCGACCGCGAGCGGACGACCGGGATCGATCCCGCCTTCCCGCACCGAAGGCACCCAGGTCCGCACCTCGCCGTCCGGGTCGAGCCTGCGCAGCGCGCGGTTGCCGGTATCGGCGACCCAGAGCGTGCCGTCGCCCGCGACCGCCAGCGCCGTCGGTGTGTCGAAGCGCGCGAGCATGCCCGGTCCGCTGGCGAATCCCGCGCCCTCGCCGCCCGCGAGCGTGCGCACGCGGCCGTCGCGCTCGATCACGCGGATGCGGTCGTTCCAGGTGTCGGCGACGTAGACGCGTCCGGCGTCGTCGACCGCCACGCCCATCGGCGCGTGGAACTGGGCCAATGCCGCGTCGCCGTCGCGGAAGCCGGCGATGCCGGTGCCGGCGAGCGTGGTCACCGCGCCGTTGCGGGTGATCTTGCGGATCGCGTGGTTGCCGGTGTCGGCGACGTAGAGGTTGCCCAGGCGATCGACCGCGAGCGACGAGGGCGTGTGGAACCTCGCCTGCGCGCCGATGCCGTCGGCGAAGCCTTCGCCGGAACCGGCGAACGTGCCCACCCTGCCGTCGGGCGCGATCCGGCGGATGCGGTTGGCCTCGCCGCCGTCGGCGACGAACAGGCTGCCGTCGGCGCCGCGCACCAGTCCCCAGGGTTCGTCGAAGCGCGCTTCGAGCGCGTGGCCGTCGCGCACGCCGCGCAGGCCGGTGCCGGCGAGCGGCGCGATGCGCGCGCGCCAGTCGAACGAGGTCGGCGGCGGTGGCGGCAACGGCCCGCGCAGCCAGTCGCGCAGCGGTCCGAACAGGAATGTCGCCGCAAGCGCGAGCGCGGTCAGGGCAGCGACCGCGACCAGCGCGCGCCGCACGCCCGTCGGCACGCGGCGACCGGCGCGCCGGTTCAATCCAGCACGCGGCAGAACACCGCCTTCAGGTAGCGCGATTCCTGCACGTTGGCGAGGAACGGATGATCGGCGCCGGCGCCGGCGACCTTGAGCACCTGCACGCTGCGCCCGGCGTAGAACGCGGCGCGGCGCAGCATGTCGAGGAACTGTTCCTCGCTGACCAGGCCGGTGCAGGAGAACGTCGCCAACAGCCCGCCGGGCTTCACCACGCCCAGCGCGAGCTTGTTCATGTCGAGGTATTTCTTCAGCGCGTTGATGACCTGGTCGCGGTCGCGGGTCATCTTCGCCGGGTCCAGGATCACCACGTCGAACCGCTCGCCGTTGTTCGCCGCGTCGCGCAGCCACGGGAAGAGGTCGGCCTGCACGAAACGCGGGCGCACGTTGTTCAACTTCGCGTTGCCGCGGGCGATCTCCAGCACCGCCTCGTCGATGTCGATCCCGACCACCTCACCGGCGCCGCGCGCGGCCGCGTACACGCCGAAGCCGCCGGTATTGCAGCACAGGTCGAGCACGCGCTTGCCCGCGCAGCGGTGCGAAAGCCATTCGCGGTTGTCGCGCTGGTCGGCGAAGAAGCCGGTCTTGTGCGCGCCGGCGGGATCGGCGCGGAAGCGGATGCCGTTCTCGGTGATGATCGCCGGCGCCGCGGGCTCGCTGCCGCGGAAGTCGAACGATTCCTGCTTCTGCACGTGTTCGTCGGCGAAGCTGTGGAAGCGGCAGCCGGGAAACTGTTCGCGCAGGGCGTCGTAGATCCACTCGCGATGGCGGAACATGCCGGCGCTGAAGAACTCGACCACCAGCAGGTCGTCGTAGCGGTCGACCACGAGGCCGGACAGGCCGTCGCCCTCGCTGTGCACCACGCGCCAGGCGTTGCTGGTGGCGTCGAGGTCCAGCCCTTCGCGGCGCAGCTGCACGGCGGCGGCGATCTTCCCTGCGAACCAGCCGGCGTCGACCGCCACGTCCGGATCGGTCTCGAGGATGCGCAGCGCGATCCGCGAATGGCCGTTGTAGAAGCCGCGGCCGATCCAGGCGCCGTCGACGCCGACGATGTCGACGATGCTGCCGGGTTTCGGGCGCTGCGCCGGCTTCTCGACCAGCTTCTGGAAGATCCAGGGGTGGCTGGAGCGCCAGGCGTTCCTGAGGCGGACGGTGGGGAGGGGGTCGGTCATGGCGGGAATTTTACGCGTGTCCCGGCGGCTCCCGTCCCAACCCTTGCATCCCCCGCTTTCGCCGCCATCCTCCCCTGATGCATCTCGACACCCCCGAAGCGCCCATCGATCCCGCCGCGCAGCGCGCCGCCGACCGCCGCCGCCTGAACCGCGCGCTGCAGGCCAGCATCGCCTTCGTCCTGCTGCTGGTGATCGCGTTCGGCGCGCAGGGACTGTTCGACTGGCATCCGCTGGCGGTTGCACCGCTGTCGCCGGCAGGCCTGGCCGGGCTGCTGACCGCGCCGCTGCTGCACGGCTCGCCCGCGCACCTGGTCGCGAACGCGAGCGCGCTGCTGCTGCTCGGCACGCTGGCGCTGGCGGTGTACCCGCGTGCGACGTGGCGCGCGCTGCCGCTGATGTGGCTGGGTTCGGGCCTGGGCGCCTGGCTGCTGGGCGACGCCGGCTCCTACCACCTCGGCGCCAGCGGCGTGACCCACGGGCTGATGTTCCTGGTGTTCGTGCTCGGCCTGCTGCGCCGCGACCGTCCGTCGATCGCCGCCGGCATGATCGCCTTCCTGTTCTACGGCGGCATGCTGCTGACCGTGCTGCCGCAGGAGCCGGGCGTGTCGTGGCAGTCGCACCTGGGCGGCGCGCTCGGCGGCATCGTGGCCGCCTTCGCGTTCCGCCGCAGCGACCCGGTGCCGGCGCGCAAGCGCTACAGCTGGGAGATCGAGGAAGAAGAAGCCGAGCGCGCCGCGCAGGCCGAGCGCGACACCTACGAACCCGGGTCGCCGCGCGACGTGCCGGTGCTGTGGCATCGCCAGCCTCCGCAGGAGGATCGCGGCGTGGTGCTGCCGTTCCGGCGCGACCGCGGGGACTGAGCGACGGATCGCGCATGCGGCATGCCATGCCCTGCGCATCCGACACGCCACCATTGTCATTCCGAGCGCAGCGAGGAATCTGCTTCTTCACTGCGAGCAACAGCAGAAGCAGATTCCTCGCTACGCTCGGAATGACATTCTGTTGGAAGCACCTGCAATCCGCGGCAGGTGCTTACAATGGGCCGATGCGAACGGCCGCCGCACTGCTGACCTGCCTGCTCGTGGCCTGCGCCAGCGGAGGTGGCACGATGCAGTCCGTGGACGAACGGGTCGATTCGATGATGTCCGCCTACGCCGGCGATGCGCCCGGTGCGGCGCTGCTGGTCGTGCGCGACGGCGAGCCGTTGCTGCGCCGCGGCTACGGCCTCGCCGACGTCGGGGGCCGGGTCCCGGTCACGCCCGGGACCAACTTCCGCCTCGCCTCGGTCAGCAAGCAGTTCACCGCTGCCGCGATCGTGCTGCTGGCGCAGGACGGCGCGCTGTCGCTGGACGATCCGGTCCGCAAGTGGCTGCCCTCGCTGCCCGCCGCGGCCGACGGCATCACCCTGCACCACCTGCTCAGCCACACCTCCGGGCTCGTCGACTACGAAGACGTGATGCCCGACCATGTCGACGGCCAGCTGCACGACGCCGACGTCCTGCGACTGCTGGAGGCGCAGGACCGGCTGTACTTCGCGCCGGGCAGCGACTATCGCTACAGCAACAGCGGCTACGCGCTGCTGGCCCTGGTCGTGGGCAAGGCCTCGGGCCGCGACTTCGCCACCTTCCTGCGCGAGCGCATCTTCGGGCCGCTGGGCATGGACGGTACGGTCGCGTTCGAGGACGGCGTGTCGACCGTCGCGCAGCGCGCCTATGGCCACAGCGACGTGGATGGCGCCTGGGTCCGCACCGACCAGAGCAGCACCAGCGCGGTGCTCGGCGACGGCGGCATCTATTCCTCGATCGACGACCTCGCGAAGTGGGATGCGGCGCTGCACGACGACCGCCTGCTCTCCGACGCCTCGCGCCGGCTGGCGTTCACCGCACACACGCCGACCGGCGAGGCGGACGTGGACGGCTACGGCTACGGCTGGCGCATCCACGACAGCGGCCACGGCCGCCTGCTCTGGCACTCGGGCGAGACCATCGGCTTCCGCAACGTGATCCTGCGCTGGCCGGAGCGGCGGCTGACGGTGGTGCTGCTGAGCAACCGCAACGATCCCGAGCCGTATGCGCTGGCGCGGCGGATTGCGGCGCTCTACCTGGAGGCGCCCTGAGCTTCCCGTCGACCGCGTGATCGTCATCCCCGCGAAGGCGGGAAGCGCTTTGCAACAGCGCGAAGCGCTGGTCATCCAGTGTCTTCCAGCGCTGGAAGGACAAGGACAAAGGGCAAAGACACTGGGTTCCCGCCTTCGCGGGAATGACGGCCTTTTTTGCGAGAACCCGGATGAAAACCGGCCGTCCGGCGGCCGGCGGATGATCCGCTTCAGTGCGTCCGGTCCCGGACGATGGCGATGGCCTGACGGGCGGCGATCCACTCCTCGTTGGTCGGCTCCACGCCCACCAGCACCCGGCTGCCGGCCGCGGAAATGATCGCCGCGTTGCCGGCGTTGGCGCCTTGATCCAGCGCAACGCCGAGGAAGGCCAGATCGGCGCAGACGCGCTCGCGCACGAAGGCGTTGTGCTCGCCGACGCCGGCGGTGAACACTAGCAGGTCGAGGCCGCCGAGCACCGCGGCCATGGCACCGATCTCGCGCACGATGCGGCGCACGTACAGCGCCAGCGACAGGCGCGCGCGTTCGCCGGCCTCGCCGTCGTCGTCCTCGTGGCCCACGATCACGCGCGGTTCGGACGAGATGCCGGACACGCCGAGCAGGCCGGAGCGGTGGTAGAGGATGCGCCCCACCTCCTCCAGCGACAGCTTCTCGATCTCCATCAGGTACAGCACCGCGCCCGGATCGAGCGCGCCGGTGCGCGTGCCCATCATCAGGCCGTCGAGCGCGGAGAAGCCCATCGTGGTGGCGACGCTGCGCAGGCCCTGCATCGCGCACAGGCTGGCGCCGCTGCCCAGGTGCGCGACCACGGTGCGTCCGCGCGCGGCGTCGCCGTGGCGCTCGGGCAGTGCGGTCGCCATGTATTCGTACGACAGGCCGTGGAAGCCGTAGCGGCGCAGGCCGCGCTGCCAGGCGTCCCACGGCAGCGGCAGCAGTTGTTCGACGATCGGCAGGGTGTGGTGGAAGCCGGTGTCGAAACAGGCCACCTGCGGCAGGTCCGGCCGCTCGCGCAGCAGGATGTCGATCGCCTCCAGCGCGAACGGCTGGTGCAGCGGCGCCAGCGGGATGTAGCCCTTGAGGTCGTCGAGCACGCCGGCGTCCACGCGCACCGGCGCGAAGTACTTGCTGCCGCCGTGCACCACGCGGTGGGCGATCGCGGCCAGCCGGCGCCCGTCCAGTCGCGCCAGCACGCCTTCGCGGATGCGCTGCAGCGCCGAGCGGTAGGGATGATCGGCATCGAGTTCGACCGGCGCCGGTTCGATCCCGGTCTCGCCGTAGGTCGGCGACGGGCCGCCGATGCCCTGCACCTTGCCGTTCCACGCCGGCGCGCGCGGCAGCGGGTCCTGTCCGCCGTCGAACAGCGCGAACTTGATGCTCGACGAGCCGCAGTTGAGCACGAGGACGAGGTCGCCCCGGGTGGCATGGCGGTCGCTGGCGCGGCTCATGCGTGACGCTCCTTCACCGCATCGGGCACCGCGAGCCGCTGCCCGCGCAGGCGCAGCGCGTTGCCGACCACGGACGCGGAACTGAAGCTCATCGCCAGCGCCGCGATCATCGGCGACAGCAGCAGGCCGGTGAACGGGTACAGCACGCCGGCCGCCAGCGGCACGCCGAGGCCGTTGTAGACCAGCGCGAAGCCCAGGTTCTGGCGCATGTTGGCGACCGTCGCCTGCGACAGCGCGCGTGCGATGGCGATGCCGCGCAAGTCGCCCTTGACCAGGGTCACCTGCGCGCTGTCCATCGCCACGTCGGTGCCGGTGCCCATGGCGATGCCCACGTCCGCGCGCGCCAGCGCCGGGGCATCGTTGATGCCGTCGCCGGCCATCGCCACCACGCGGCCTTCCGACTGCAGGCGCTCGACCAGCGCCAGCTTGTCCTCGGGCCGCACCTCGCCGTGGACCTCGTCGATGCCGAGCCTCGATGCCACCGCGTTGGCCGTGGTCAGGCCGTCGCCGGTCGCCATCACGATGCGCAGGCCGGCCGCGTGCAGCGCCGCCAGCGCGTCCGGCGTGCTCGCCTTCACCGGGTCGGAGACCGACAGCAGGCCGGCCAGTGCGCCGTCGACGGCGAGATGCATCACGCTGGCGCCCTCGCCGCGCAGCGCTTCGGCGCGATCGGCCAGGGGCGCGGGATCGACGCCGACCTCGCGCATCAGGGCGGTGTTGCCGAGCGCGAGCCGGCGGCCCTCGACCGTGCCGCGCACGCCGATGCCCGAAGTCGATTCGAAATCCTGCACCGGCGCGAGCGCAATCCCGCGCTCGCGCGCCGCGGCCACGATCGCCTCCGCCAGCGGATGCTCGCTGCCCTGGTCGAGGCTGGCCGCCAGCCGCAGCACGTCATCCGCGTCGAAGCCTCCAGCCGCGACCGCCTCGCCGAACGCCGGACGCCCCTCGGTCAGCGTGCCGGTCTTGTCGACCACCAGCGTATCCACCTCGCGCAGGCGCTCGATCGCCGCAGCGTCGCGGAACAGCACGCCCTGCGTCGCACCCCGTCCGGTGGCGACCATGATCGACATCGGCGTCGCCAGCCCCAGCGCGCAGGGACAGGCGATGATCAGCACCGCCACCGCGTTGATCAGGCCGTAGACCCAGCCCGGCTCCGGCCCGAACAGGCCCCAGGCGAAGAACGCGACGATCGCGATCGCGACCACGCCCAGCACGAAGCGGCCGGCGACGACGTCGGCCAGCCGCTGCATCGGCGCCTTCGAGCGCTGCGCCGCGGCCACCATCTGCACGATCCGCGACAGCAGGGTCGCCGACCCGACGCGCTCGGCGCGGATCACCAGCGCGCCGCCGGTATTGAGCGTCGCGCCGATCACGCGGTCGCCGGCGGCCTTGCGCACCGGCAGCGGTTCGCCGGTGAGCATCGACTCGTCGACCGCGCTGCCGCCTTCGAGCACCACGCCGTCCACCGGCACCTTCTCGCCGGGGCGCACGCGCAGGCGGTCGCCGACGTGCACGTGTCCGAGCGGGATGTCTTCTTCGCCGCCGTCGTCGCGCAGGCGGCGCGCGGTGGTCGGCGCGAGGCCGAGCAGCGACCTGATCGCGGCCGACGTCTGTGCGCGCGCCTTCAGCTCCAGCAGCTGGCCGAGCAGGGTCAGCGACACGATCACCGCCGCCGCCTCGAAGTACACCGACACCCGGCCCATCGACGCGAACGAATCCGGAAACGCGCCCGGCGCAACCGTGGCGACGACGCTGTAGACGTAGGCCGCGCCCGTGCCGAGGCCGATCAGGGTCCACATGTTCGGGCTGCGGTTGACGATCGACCGCCAGCCGCGCGCGAAGAACGGCGCGCCCGCCCACAGCACCACCGGCGTCGCCAGCACCAGCTCGACCCAGCTCTGCGTCGCCATGTCGAACAGGCGCAGGCGGTGGCCGAACATCGCCAGCACGAACACCGCGGCGGTCAGCGGCAGGGTCCACCAGAAGCGGCGGGAGAAGTCGCGCAGTTCAGGGCTGTCGCCGTCGTCCAGGCTCGGCAGCTCCGGCTCCAGCGCCATACCGCACTTCGGGCAGGTGCCGGGATGGTCCTGGCGGATCTCCGGATCCATCGGGCAGACGTACAGGGTGCCCGGCGGCAGCGCTTCCGGCGGCGGCACGGGCGCCGCGCCGTGGCCGCCGCAGCATGATGCCGGCGCGGCGCTGCCGTCGTAGCGCGCCGGATCGGCGGCGAACTTTTCCGCGCAGCGCGCGCTGCAGAAGTGCCAGGTGCGGCCATCGCGCTCGACGCGGTGCGGCGAGTCCTCGCGCACGGTCATGCCGCAGACGGGGTCGCGGTGCGTGGTGGGGGCGTGGTCGTGCGGTGCGTGCATCGTCATTTGCGTCCAGCGGTTCCCTGGCGGTTCAACGAACTGTCATTCCGAGCGTAGCGAGAAGCGGTTCACAACGGCGAAGCCGGTCAATCTGCTTTCAGGCGGAAGCTGCGACAAATGCAGATTCCTTGCTACGCTCGGAATGACAGTTCCGTATTCTTCCCTGGGAACGGCCATCCCGCCCTCAAGGCGGCGTCTTGCGGTAGCGGTGCGCGAGCATCAGCGCGATCGCGCAGGACGCCAGCCGCGATTCGCGCGAATCGGCGCGGCTGGTCAGCACCACCGGCACCTTCGCGCCGAGCACGATGCCGGCGCTCGCCGCATCGCCCATGTACATCACCTGCTTGGCCAGCATGTTGCCGCTTTCCAGGTCCGGCACCACGAGGATGTCGGCCTGTCCCGCGACCTCGGAGACGATGCCCTTGGTGCGCGCGGCGGCGATCGACACCGCGTTGTCGAACGCCAGCGGCCCATCGAGCACGCCGCCGGCGATCTGGCCGCGGTCGGCCATCTTGCACAGCGCCGCGGCGTCGAGCGTGGCCGGCATCGACGGGGTGACGGTCTCCACCGCGGCGAGGATCGCGACCTTCGGCGCCTGCACGCCGATGACGTGGGCGAGGTCGATCGCGTTGCGGACGATGTCGGCCTTCTGTTCGAGGTCGGGCGCGAGGTTGATCGCGGCGTCGGTGACGATGAACGGGCGCGGGTAGTGCGGCGTCTGCAGCACGAAACAGTGGCTGACGCGGCGCTTGGTGCGCAGGCCGGATTCGCGCGCCACCACCGCCGACATCAGCTCGTCGGTGTGCAGGCTGCCCTTCATCAGCGCCTCGACCTTGCCCTCGCGCGCGAGTCCGGCCGCGCGCGCGGCGGCGGCGTGGCTGTGCGGCACGTCCTCGACGGCGAGGCCGGACAGGTCGATGCCGGCCTCGGCGGCGGCCGCTTCGAGCTTGTCGCGCGGTGCGATCAGCACCGGCTCGATCAGGCCGGCGTCGCGCGCGTCCAGCGCGCCCGACAAACTCAGCGCATCGCAGGGATGCACGACCGCGACGCGGATCGGCTCCAGCGGCGCGACGTGCGCGAGCAGGCGTTCGAGGCCGTCGTTGCCGGCGACGTCGAGGCGGATCTCCGGCAGCGCGCTGCGCACGCGTTCGATGCGCTCGTCCGGCGCGACCACCTCGGCTTCGCCCTCGATCGCGACCGTGCCGTCCTGCCGGGTGCAGCGACAGGCCAGGGTGACGCGGCGTGTGGCCGGGTCGAGTGCGGTCACCGTCACCGCGATCGCGAGCCGGTCGCCCGGCTTCACCGGCGCCAGGAAGCGCAGCGTCTGCCCGAGGTAGACCGTGCCCGGACCGGGCAGGCGCGTGCCCAGCACCGCCGAGACCAGCGCCCCGCCCCACATGCCGTGCGCGATCACGCCGGCGAAGCGCGTGGACGCGGCGAAGTCGGGATCCAGGTGCTGCGGGTTGACGTCGCCGGAGAGGATCGCGAACAGCTGGATGTCCTGCGGCGTGAGCGTGCGCTCGATGCAGGCGGACTCGCCGATGGCGAGTTCGTCGAAGGTGCGGTTGCGGAGGATGTGGAGGTTGTCGTCGTTCATGGGGATGCTTCAGGCCTCGTTCTTCAGCCCCTCCCCCCGCTTACGGGGGGAGGTTGGGAGGGGGGCGCTTTTCGCGGCTTCGGTGGCCCCCACCCCAACCCTCCCCCGCAAGCGGGGGAGGGAGCTGTTCTGCGCGCGGTGAAGGGCGTTCTTCACCCGCGAACCACCAGCGCATCCGCATCCACCGTGGTCAGGATCCGCCGTGCCACGCTGCCCACCACCAGCTCGTACACCGCGCCGCGCCCGTGCGTGCCGAGCACGACCAGGTCGTCCTCGAAGCTGTCCAGGTGCTGCTGCACCAGCCGCGCGGGATCGCCGTGCTCGACGCGCAGTTCGATCTCGCCATGCTCCAGCCCGGCCTCGCGCAGGAAGGCGCGGCCTTCCTCGCGCAGCTGCGTGGCGGTCTGCGTGACGGCCTGCTCCTGCGAACTGTCCATCAGCCCCAGCATCGGCACCTGGAAGCCGTGCAGGACGGTGATCGCCGCCGCCGGGAACAGCGCGCGGGCGCGCTGCAGGGCGTTCCGGCAGGGCCCGGAGAAATCGCTGGCGACCAGCAGGCGGCGATAGTCGCCGTGCACGCGCCGGCGCACCATCAGCAGCGAGGTGCCTTCGCGCCGCAGCAGTCGATCCACGGTCGAACCCAGCATCGTCGGCCCGATCACACCCTCGCGGACCGGACCGGTCACGACCAGCGCGTCACCCCCGATGCCGTCGAGGATCGGCGCGAGATGGTCGCCGGCCCGACCTTCGCCGACGCGCAGCTGCCAGCGACCTTCTTCCTCCGCGAACTCGCGGCGCAGCCTGCGCTCGGCCGCGAGCAGCGGCGACGGCTCCCGGTACCAGGCCGGGATCTCGTGCCGCGGCACCTGCTGCGCCAGCCGCTCCGACGCCTCCACCACGGTCGCGGCGATGGCCACGCCGCCGAAGCCGCGCGCCAGCGCGATCGCGCGGTCGGTCGCGCGGTCGCAGCGGAAGTCCAGGTCGGTCGCCAGCAGCACGGCGTTCGCTCCGCTCATGTCGTCGCTCCTCGGGGTTCGGCCGCCGCCGCGGCCTTCAGTTCATCGAAGACGCCGAGCCGGCGCAACAGCCATTTCTCGATCTCCAGCAGCGCCATCATCGCAGCACCGCCGGCCACGATCACCAAGCCTTCGAACACCGGCACCGGCCGGCTGTCGAACAGCGCGTGCATCCACGGCAGGTAGGTGAAGGCGAGCTGCGCCAGCACCACTGCGGCGATCGCCCACAGCACCGCCGGCGTGCCGCGCAGGCCGCGCAGCGAGAACGAGCTGCCGTGCAGGTAGCGCACGCTGAACAGGTAGAAGATCTCCATCACGCAGAACATGTTGACCACCATGGTGCGCGCGGTCTCGAGGTCGTGCCCGCGCGCCTGTGCCCAGCCGAACACGCCGAAGGCGCCGGCGCTGAACAGCAGCGACACCAGCACGATCCGCCACAGCATGAACGGCGAGACCAGCGCCGCGTCGCGGCGCCGCGGCGCCCGCGCCATCACCCCGGCTTCCGGCGGCTCGAACGCCAGCGACAGGCCCAGCGTCACCGTCAGCACCATGTTGATCCACAGGATCTGCGGCGGCGTCATCGGCAGCACCCAGCCGAAGGCGATCGCCAGCACCACCGCCAGCGCCTCGCCGCCGTTGGTCGGCAGCGTCCACGCCACCACCTTGCGGATGTTGTCGTAGACCGCGCGGCCCTCGTGCACGGCGGCGGCGATCGAGGCGAAGTTGTCGTCGGCCAGCACCATGCCGCTGGCCTCCTTCGCCGCCTCGGTGCCCTTGTGGCCCATGGCGATGCCGATGTCGGCCTGCTTGAGCGAGGGCGCGTCGTTGACGCCGTCGCCGGTCATCGCCACCGTATGCCCGCGCGACTGCAGCGCGCGCACGATACGCAGCTTGTGCTCGGGCGTGGTGCGCGCGAACACGCTGGCTTCCGCGGCGAGCGCGGGCAGGTCGGCATCGGCCACGCCTTCGAGCTCCTGCCCGGTGACCACGCGCACCTCGTCGGCCAGGTGCAGCTGGCCGGCGATCGCCGCGGCGGTCGCGGCGTGGTCGCCGGTGATCATCTTCACCGCGATGCCCGCGGCGCGGCAGTCGGCGACGGCGTCGATCGCCTCTTCGCGCGGCGGGTCGATGAAGCCGACGATGCCGGCGAACACCAGCCCGCCCACGTCCTCCAGCCCGAACCGCTCCGGCACGCGCTCGAGCCGGCGCCAGGCGAAGCCGAGCACGCGCTGGCCCTCGGCGCCGGCGGCGTCGATCGCGCGCTGCCAGAACGCCGCGTCCAGCGGTTCCGCGCCGCCGTCGCGCCCGGACTGGCGCGCGCTGAGCGCGAGCACCTGCTCGGGCGCGCCCTTGACGCAGACCAGCGCACCGGCGTCCTCGGCGTCGGCGTGCAGGGTGGCCATGAAGCGGTGCGCGGCGTCGAACGGCACCTCGTCCAGGCGCGGATGCGCATTGCGCATCGCCGCGCCGTCAAAGCCGGCCTTGCCCGCGAGCGCCAGCAGCGCGCCCTCCATCGGATCACCGTCGACGCGCCAGCGCGCGCCCTCGCCCTGGTGCAGCTGCGCGTCGTTGCACAGCAGGCCGATGCGGGCCACGCGCTGCGCGGCCGCCAGCGCCGCGTCGCCGCCGTCGCGCGCGGCCAGCGCGCCGACGGGCGCATAGCCGCCGCCGTCGGCCAGCGCCCGCCCGGCGGTGGTGGCGACGCTGCGCGCGCTCATCTCGTTGCGGGTCAGGGTGCCGGTCTTGTCCGAGCAGATCACCGTGGTCGCACCCAGCGTCTCCACCGCCGGCAGCCGCCGCACGATGGCGTTGCGCGCGGCCATGCGGCGCACGCCGATGGCCAGGGTGATGGTGATCACCGCCGGCAGGCTCTCGGGCACCACGCCGACCGCGAGCGCGACCACGATCATCAGCGCGTCGAGCCAGCCGTAGTCGCGCACGCCGATCGCGAACGCGAACAGCGCCGCGGCCGCGACCAGCGCGACCGCGGTGAACGCCCGGCCGAAGCGCGCGATCTGCTGCAGCAGCGGCGTGGTCAGCGTCTCGACCTGCTCGAGCAGGGCACCGATGCGGCCCATCTGCGTGTGCGTGCCGGTGGCGACCGCCACCGCCGTCGCCTGCCCGGCCGCGACCAGGGTGCCCGAGTACAGCATCGAGGCGCGGCTGCCGAGGTCGGCGTGTTCCGCGACCGGATCGGCCAGCTTCTCGACCGGCACCGATTCGCCGGTCAGCACCGATTCGTCCACGCGCAGGCCGCGGCCGCGCAGCAGGCGCGCGTCGGCCGGCACGCGGTCGCCGGCCTCCAGCAGCAGCACGTCGCCCGGCACCAGCGTCTCCACCGCCACCTGCGCGCGCGCGCCGCCGCGCAGCACGCGCGCCGAGGGCGCCAGCATCGAGCGCAGCGCCGACAGCGCCTGCTCGGCGCGACCCTCCTGCACGAAGCCGACGATGGCGTTGATGGCGACCACGGCGACGATCACCGCGGCGTCGACGCGGTGGCCGAGCGCGAACGCGACCACGCCCGCCGCCAGCAGGAACAGGATCAGCGGATCGTTGAACTGGCGCAGGAGCCGCCGCCAGCCCGGTGTGCGCGCGGGGCTGGGCAGCGCGTTCGGGCCGAAGCGCTGCAGCCGGCGCGCGGCCTCGGCCGGTTCGAGGCCGTCGGGCGTCGCCGCGAGCTGGCGCAGGACCGCTTCCGCATCGATCGCGTGCCAGGCGGCGGCACCGGCTGCCGCCTCGGCCGCGATCGCCGCGGACTCAGCCGCCACGCCGGCGCGATCCCTTCTTCGCCGGCTTCTTCGCTGCGGGCTTCCTGCTTGCGGGAGCGGACTTCTTCACGGCGGGCTTCTTCTTCGCAACCGCTTTCTTTGCGACGGTCGCCTTCTTCGCAGGCGCTGCGGGCTTGCGCGGTGCGCGCACGACCGGGGCGGCCGGCGCCACCGGCGCCAGCGCCGCGATGCCCGCGTCCCAGTTCGACAGCAGCGACCGCCACGCCTCCGCCAGGCCCGGCGCGGCGTCGAGGCCAAGGTCGAGGTCGACCCCGTTCCAGGCCTCGGCCAGCGCCTGCTGCCAGTCCTGCAGTGCCTCCAGCACGCCGCTGGCGAAACTGTCCTGCGCCTGCAGCGCGATCTGGTTCAGCGCCTGGCCGTCGCCCACGCGCTGCTCGGCCTGCCGCCAGAACGCCTCCACCGGCAGCGCCGCCAGCGCCTGCCAGTCGCCGCCGCGCATCAGCTTGCGCAATCCGGCGTCGAGTTCCGCCGCGCCCCCGCCCGCGGCGCGGGTGCCGAGCTCCAGCCAGTCGCGGCCGCTGTCCTGGACCAGTTGGCCGATGCGCAGCTGCAGGTCCAGGTTGGCCTTCCACAGCGCCAGTGCCAGGTCGGAGGCATTGCCCATGTCGTCACCTCGTGCGTTCGATGTGGGGGAATCGCCGCAGGCACGCTGCGCGGAGGCAGGCGCCCACGATGATGTTCGCGGGTGCGCGCCGGGACCGCATTGACCACGATCAATCCGGCGGGCCGGCGTCGCGCATCCAGCGCCATCATAGGCGCGGGATGTTGCCGCGACATGTTGCCGCCGCATTGTCGCGCACCGGCCCCGGTGCTAGCGTCGGCCTCCCGCCGCCCCCGCCGGAGCCACGACGCCCATGACCCTGCGCCTGCCGCCGCTGCTCCTGCTGCTGCCCTGCCTCGCGCTCGCCGCCTGCCAGCGCGAGGCGGCGCCGGTGGCGACGCCCGCGGACATGGCGGCCGAATCCGCCCCGCCGGCCGCGCCGAAGCCGCCCAACGACAGCCCGGCCGGCCAGCGCATCGAGGCCGACGTGCGCGCGCTGGCCGACGACGCGATGGAGGGCCGCGAGACCGGCACGCCGGGCTACGACCGTGCCGCCGAGTACGTGGCGAAGCGCTACGCGGAGATCGGCCTCGAACCGGCCGGCGACGACGGCACGTTCTTCCAGACCGTACCGCTGCTCAGGGCGACCCTGCAGGCCGACGGCGCCCGCTTCGAGATCCTGCGCGACGGCAAGGCCAGCGCGCTGAAGTTCCGCGACGAATTCCTGCCGACGCCGAACTACAACGCGCCCGAAGCCGAACTGGAAGCGCCGGCGGTGTTCGTCGGCCAGGCCGTGCACGCGCCGGACCTCGGCCACGACGACTTCGCCGGGCTCGACCTGCGCGGGAAGATCGCGGTGCTGTTCGGCGGCGCACCTGCCGCCTTCGGCGACACCCAGCGCGCCTTCCATTCCTCGGGGCGCGAGAAGCTGCGCAACATCGTCGAGCGCGGCGCGATCGGCGTGGTCTACGTCAACACCGCCGAGGACGAGGTGCGCTACCCGTGGGCGCGCGCGGTGCAGAACGCGGACAAGCCGTCGATGCGGCTGCGCGGCGCCGACGGGCGCGGCATCGACACCTTCCCGCAGCTGCAGGCCGGCGCCGTGGTCAGCGCCGCGGCGGCGGACGCGCTGTTCGCCGGCGGCGACCAGTCGGCGGCGATGCTGTTCGACGCCGCACGCGCGGGAACGCTGAAGGGCTTCGCCCTGCCCGGCACGCTGCGGCTGGCCGGACGCACGAGGATCGAGCCGCTGGACTCGCGCAACGTGGTCGGCCGCATCGCCGGCAGCGATCCCGCGCTCGCGGCCGAGCACGTCGTCTACACCGCGCACCTGGACCACGTCGGCATCGGCGTCGAGGTCGAGGGCGACGGCATCTACAACGGCGCGCTCGACAACGCGCTGGGCGTGGCGATCCTGCTCGAGGCCGCGCGCGAGCTGAAGGACGGCGCGCCGCCGAAGCGCTCGCTGGCCTTCGTCGCGCTGACCGCGGAGGAGAAGGGCCTGCTTGGCGCGGAATGGTTCGCCCACCATCCGTCGGTCGAAGGCCCGCTGGTCGCCAACCTCAACATGGACATGCCGATGCTGACCGCGCCGACCACCGACGTGGTGCCGATCGGCGTCGAGCATTCCTCGCTCAAGGGCGCGCTGGAGACGGCGGCGGCCGAGGTCGGCGTGGCGCTGTCGCCGGACCCGTTCCCGGAAGAAGTGGTGTTCGTGCGCAGCGACCAGTACGCCTTCGTGCGCGCCGGCGTGCCGGCGGTGTACCTGAGCGGCGGCGTGGTCGGCGCGAACAAGGACCAGGACCCGAAGGTCGCGATGACCTGGTTCCTGCGCAACTGCTACCACCAGCCCTGCGACGAGGTCGACCTGCCGATTTACTACGGCGACGCCGCGCGGCTGGCGACGCTCAATGCGCGCATCGGGCGGATCGTGGGCGATGCGGCGGAACGGCCGCGGTGGAACGAGGGGGATTTCTTCGGGGAGCGGTTTGGTGGGGCGCGCGATTGAGCGATGCGGCGGGCGGTGGCCCCCACCCCAACCCTCCCCCGCAGGCGGGGGAGGGAGTCAAAAGTTCGTAGGTCGGCCCTACGCGGCCGACGCTGGAGGTTGACGGCGTCGGGGACGTAGCCCCGACCTACCCCCCACCCAGCACGCGATTGAGCCAGCGCACGCCGTCGTCGATCGCCGCGCGCGCCGTTGCCGATACCGCCACCGCCTCGATGAAGCTGTGCGGCGCGCCGGGATACACCTTCGCCTGCACCTGCACGCCGGCCGCGAGCAGCGCGCCGGCCATCTGCAGGTTCTGCTCGCAGACCACGTCGCATTCGCCGACCTGCACGAAGGTGGGCGGCACATCGCGCAGGTCGGCCAGCAGCAGCGCCGCGTACGGGTCGCGCTTGCTCGCCTCGTGCGGGACGTAGAGGTTCCAGAAATCGCGCACCTCGTCGCCGGTGAGCATGTCCTGCGGCGTGCCGTAGCGCTGCAGCGAGGCCGGCGGGCAGTCCGGGCCGAAGCCGCCGTAGAGGCTCAGGATCGCCTTGATGATCCCGCCCTCGCCGGCGTCGCGCAGCTTCAGCGCCGCGCCCAGCGACAGGCTGCCGCCGGCCGAGTCGCCGCCGAAGGCGAGGCGGTCGCCGTCGAGCCCGTGTTCGCCGCCGTGTGCGCGCAGCCAGCGCGCGACCGCGACCACCTGGTTGAGCGCGGCGGGATATGGCGCCTCCGGCGCCAGCGCGTAGTCGACGCCGACCACCGCCAGGCGCCCGCGCGCGGCGTACTCGCGCATCACGCGGTCGTGGGTGTCGAGGCTGAACATCGCCCAGCCGCCGCCGTGCAGGTAGACCAGCGTCGGTTTGGCCTCGCCCGGCGCGGGATCGTGAATGCGCAGGCGCACCGGGCCGGCGTCGGTCGCGGCCTCGACCTCCTGCGTGCGCGCCATCTCCGGCCCGCCTTCGCGCCACGGCCTGCGCGTGAGTTCGGCGAGCTCGCGGCGCGTCGGCCAGTCCAGCGTGCGGCCCTGCGCCAGCTGCTGCCAGCGGGCGCGCACGTCGTTGATGAAACGCATGATCTCCGGATCAAACGACGCTGGCGGCGGCAGCGCCTGCGCGATCGCCTCGGGCGGGCGCGATGCGCCGAAGCGCCGCATCCAGTCCGCGAGTTCCGCCTGCCCGGTGATGTCGAGCGCCTGCAGGATGTCGTGGAAGACGTCGTCGCGTTCGTCCTGGCCGAGCTTGAAGCTGCCGCGCACGCTGCGCACGTGGGCGTGGAAACCGACCACGCCCTGGACCAGCTGCTCGTAGCGTTCGCCGACCTCGGCGATGCGCCACGGCGACGGGTTGCCGTCCTCCACCTGCGCCACCAGCCGCTGCAGCAGCGCATCGGCGTCGGCGCGGGTGTCGCGCAGCTCGACCTCGACCTCGAACACCGCGCAGGCGTAGTTCCAGGTTGGCGCGCGCGTGCGGTCGCGGAACCACGAGGGCGAGATCGCGCCCTGCGGGCCAAGGAACAGGATCGTGGCGCGCGGGTCCTCCGCCAGCGCGGCGACCTGCGGGTTGCGGCGGGCGAAGTGGCCGACCAGACGCACGGGGTGGCCGTCGTCGTCGCAGTCGAGCTGGATCGGCAGCGGCGTGGCGCCGAGCGCGCCGGCGTGGCCGGTGATCACCCAGGCCAGCGGATGCTGCGCGACCAGGTCGGCGAAGTCGGAAGGGTTTTGCGGGGAGAACGGCGTGCTCATGCGGGGATCGGAAAAAGGGACACGGAAAGTCAGGGCTGCGGCGGCGTCGCCACCGAATGCGCGGGCCAGCGCTCGCGCCACGGCAGCGCGGCCTCGAGCTCGTAGGCCAGCGCGAGCAGGACGTCCTCGCGGCCGCGGTCGGCGGCGAACATGCTGCCCAGCGGCAGGCCGTCGCCGTCGTGGAACAGCGGCAGCGAGATCGCGGGCGTGCCGGCGAGGTTCTGCAGCGGGGTGTAGCTGATCCAGTCGAACATCGTCGGCATCAGGACCTCCACCGGCACCGAGGGGCCGTAGCGGCCGAGCGCCGGCGTCGGCCCATTGACCACCGGCGACAGCAGCACGTCGTACTGCGCGTGGAAGGCGGCGAACTGCGCCGGCAGCCGCGCGAGCTGCGCGTAGCCGCGTTCGAGCGCGTCGGTGGACAGGGCCATCGCGCGTTCGCCCAGCGCCAGCGTCCACGGCTCCAGCGCGTCCTCCAGCCGGCGCCCGCCGAGCAGCGGCCGCACCGCGTCGACGCAGTCGGCGCCGAGGTGGGTCCAGATGTCCTGGAACGCCGACAGCATCGCGCCGCCGTCGACCGGCCAGTCCACGGCCTCGACGCGATGGCCGAGCGAGGCGCACAGGTCGGCGCTGCGGCGGATCGCGTCGGCCACGTCGGGATGCGGCGCGGCGCCGAGCAGGCTGGTATCGACCACGCCGATGCGCAGCCGCGCCGATGACGCAGCGGTCACCATCGCGCGCCGCGGATCGGCGTGCGCGGCGGCGAAGCCCCAGGCCACGTCGCGCACGCTGCGCGCCATCAGGCTGTCACCGACCAGCAGGTCCTCGATCATGTGTCGCGCGCGCACGCGCACCGTGCTGTCGCGTCCGGGCTTGAGGCCGACGATGCCGCAGCAGGCGGCGGGCAGGCGGATCGAGCCGCCGCCGTCGCTGCCCTGCGCCAGCGGCACCAGGCCGGCGGCGACCGCGGCGCCGGCGCCGCCGCTGGAACCGCCGGGCGAATGCGCGAGCGACCACGGGTTGCGCGTGACCGGACCGAGCAGCGGCTCCGTCGAGCCGAGCAGGCCGAACTCGGGCATCGTCGACTTGCCGACCGCGACCAGCCCCTGCGCCTGCAGGCGCTCGACATAGGCGTAACCGCGCGCGGCGAGCACGTTGCTGCGGCTGCGCGAGCAACTGCGCGTCGGCATCCCGGGCACGTCCAGCGAATCCTTGGCCAGCCACGGCACGCCGGCCAGCGGCGCATCGGGCAGGCCGTCGTCGAGCTGTGCGCGCGCCAGCGCGTCGGCGCGATGGCAGACCGCGCCCAGCGCCGGATCCAGCGCCTCGATGCGCAGCAGCGCGGCTTCGACCAGCTCGCGCGCGGAGACGTCACCGGCGCGGCGCAGCGCCGACTGGTCGTGCGCGTCGAGCCGGCCCAGTTCGAAGGCGTCGCGCAGGGTGATGTGGTTTGCGTTCATTCGTTCGGAGATTTTGTTTCAGTGCGCAGGTTGTTCACGGAAACAACTTCAACCACAGCCGTCATCCCGGCGAAAGCCGGAAGCGCTTTACAACAGCGCGAAGCGCTGGTCATCCATTTTGATTTGTCGCGCAAGGGCAACGGCACAATGGATCCCGGCTTTCGCCGGGATGACGACAGGAGAATGTTCGGGATTGCTTGAGTCAGGCCCATCATGGTGCTCGTGCCCTCGCATCCCGCGCCAGCGCACGCTCGCGCCCGTAGTAGCGATACATCAGCCAGCCCACCAGCGCATAGCCGCCCAGCAGCAATGCCGGCAGCCAGTCGCCGCGCCGCGCCTGGCCGAGGATGTCGAGCGCGACCGGCACCACCATCGCCACGCTGGCGAGGATCGCCACCACCGGCACCACGCCGAACCAGACGCCGCCGATCGTCGGCCCGCCCAGCGGCACGCGGAAGCGGCGCTCGAGGTCGGGCCGCGTGCCGCGCAGCCGGATCAGGCTGACCGCGACGACGACGAACATGAAGGCGACGCCGAACGAGATGATGTCGGCCATCACCGCGATCGGCAGCACCGCGGCGTTGAACGCGGCGATCGCGGCGAGGATCAGGTTCGCCTTCCACAGGCTGCCGCGCCGGGCGTGGACGTGGGTGAGCACGTCCGGCAGCAGGCCGTCGCGCGCCATCGCGTAGCACACGCGCGAATGCCCGAAGGCGTTCGCCAGCAGCACCGAGCCCAGGCCGGCGAGCGCGCCGATCTTGATCAGCACCGCGAAGCCGGGCCAGCCGATGCGGTCCACCGCCAGCGCGATCGGATCGGGCACGCCCAGCTCGCGGAACGGCACCAGCCCGGTCAGCACGATCCCGGTCGCCACGTACAGCAGGGTGCACGCGATGAGCGCGCCGAGGATGCCGATCGGCACGTCGCGCTGCGGGTCGCGCGTTTCCGCGGCCGCGGTCGACACCGTCTCGAAGCCGAGGAAGGCGAAGAACAGCAGCGAGGCCGCGCGCACCACGCCTTCCCAGCCGTAGGTGAAGCCGCCTTCGTTCGCCGGCACGAACGGCGTCCAGTTGGCCGGATCCACCGCCGTCGCGCCGATCGCGATGAAACCCGCCAGCACCGCGACCTTGACCACGACCAGGATCGTGTTCGCGAGCGAGGAGCGCGAGATGCCCAGCGCCAGGATGCCGCCGGCCGCCAGCACCGCCAGCGCCGCCACCAGGTTCGCGCCGGCGCCGCGCGAGAGCACGATGTGGCCGTGCTCGAGGCTGGCGCGCACCAGCGGCGTGCTGACCGCCTCGGGCAGGGGCAGGCCGAAGCCGGCGAGCAGGCTGCCCAGGTAACCGGCGAAGCCCACCGCCAGCAGCGAGGCCGCCACGCTGAATTCGAGGAACAGCAGCCAGCCCAGCGCCCAGGCAGGCCCCAGCCCCAGCGCCTCGCGACAGTACGAGTACGAGGAACCCGACACCGGCATCGCCGCCGCCAGTTCCGCATAGCACAGCCCGACCAGCACGCAGGCGAATCCGGCGAGCGCGAACGACACCGTCACCGCCGGCCCCGCGAACTGCGCCGCCGCGGTGCCGGTCATCACGTACACGCCGGCGCCGAGGATGTTGGCGATGCCGAGCACCAGCAGCGCGCGCCAGTCGAGCAGGCGCCTGAGTCCGGTGTCCGCCATCGCCCGCCTCAGCCGCGGCTATCGTCCGCGCCGGGCGCGCGCTGCGGCACCTCGCCCCAGCGGCGGTCAACCGCCCAGATCGCGAAGGCGAGATAGGCCGCCTGCTGCTCCGGCTGCGGGTACGCGCCCCACGCCGACAGGTGCCCGCCCGCCGGCGCGGTGTACGACAGGATCGGCTGGCCGCCGGTGGTCAGCGAACGCGCCTTGATCGCGAACTTCACCGGCTCCCAGAACGAGACCGCGTCGTCGTCCACCACTGCGGTGGTGAACCAGGCCGGCAGCGGCGCCGCCGGCAGGTGGTCATAGGGCGAGAAGCTTTCGACGAAGGCGTGTTCGAGCGGATCGGCCGGATCGCCCCAGATCGGGATGCCGGCGCCGCGGAGCGGATGGTCCTGGTAGCGTTCGAGCGTGGTCAGCACGTCCATGAACGCCACCGGCGCGATCAGCCCGGCCCACAGCTCCGGGCGGCGGTTGCCGACCACGCCCATCAGCGTGCCGCCGGCCGACAGGCCGAAGGCGACGATGCGCCCGCGCGTGCCGTAGCCCGCATCGGCGAGGTGTTCGGCGCAGGCGATGAAGTCGTCGTGGGTGGTCTTCTTGCCGGTGCGCAGCGTCGGCAGCCACCAGCCGGCGCCGCGTTCGCCGCCGCCGCGCACGTGCGCGATCGCGTGCACCCAGCCCTGCTCGACCAGCGCCAGCGCGGCGGCGTCGAAGCGCGCGTCGATCGACAGCCCGTAGCCGCCGTAGGCGATCTGCATCAGCGGCGCGCTGCCGTCGAGCGCCTGCCCGGCGCGCATCAGCACCGTGACCGGCACCTGCGCGCCGTCCGCGGCCGGTACCACCAGGCGACGCACTTCAAAGCGCGCCGGATCGAACGCGGGCGCGGGGTCGAGCGCTTCGTGGCGACCGCTGGCGAGGTCGAGGCGCCGCCGCGCGCGCGGCGTGCGCGGCGATTCCAGACTGAAATCGAGGTGCGCGCTGCGCCCATCCTGCCCGGCCGGCACCTCGAGCGCGTAGGCGGCCTCGTCGAAGGCGACATCCCGCTCGCGGCCGTCGCGCGACATGAGCACCAGCCGCGGCAGCGCGTCGCGCAGTTCCTCGCGCACCAGCACGCCGTCGAACGGGTGCAGGCCGGTGATGACGCGGCCGGGCAGGTGCGGCACCAGCACCTGCCAGTGCACGCGGCCGGGCCGGTCGAGCGGCGCGGTCAGCAGCTGGAAGTCGAAGGCGCCGTCGGCGTTGCTGCGCACCACCAGGCCGCCGTTCCATTCGTCGACGTCGTACTCGTGCTCCGGCGCGCGCGGCTCGACCAGCACCGGCGGATCGAGCGGACGCGCGGTCGCGAGCAGGCGCACCTCGCTGCTGCGCTGGCCCTGGCTGCGCAGCACGACGAGGTTGCGCAAGGCGCTCGGACGCAGGCTGACGGCGAACGCGGGATCGGATTCGGCGTAGACGACGGCGTCGGTGCCGGCGACGACATCGCGGCGCAGCACCGTGGCCGGCGCGCCTTCGGACGCGGGACGCAGCCAGAACACGTGGCGGCCGTCGGGCGTGACCAGCGACTGTCCCGGCGCCGCACCGTCGATGGCGGGCGCGTCGGACGCGTCGGCTTCGGCCGGACGCAGCGCATTCAAGGCCTCGATGCGCGCGCGCAGCTGCGCCTGCAGCGGCTGCGTCGGCGCCAGCATCGCCTCGGTGTAGGCGTTTTCGGCATCGATCTGGGCGCGGATCGGCGCTTCGAGCGTGGACGGGTCGCGCAGCACCGCGAACCAGTCCTTCGGCCGCAGCCAGGCGTAGTCGTCGAGGCGGGCATGGCCGAAGCGGCCGACCGTTTCCGGGACGCGCTTCGCCACCGGCGGCAGCGGCCAGGGGGACGCGGCGGCGGATGTCGCCGCGGCGAGCGCGCGGGGCAACAGCGCGGCGGCGAGCGCGACGGCGGAACCGGCGAGGAAATCGCGGCGCGTGCTCATCGGCGGTGGTCCCGGCGCCCGCGTGTCGGATGGATGCACATGTCCGGCTCGTCCCCTTGCGTCAGTGCGACGGACCGATGCGTCGTCGCGGAATGGTCGAAGTCCCGCCCGGCGGACGCGAATCTGCGCGGGATCGGAACCGGGGTTGTAGCGCGATCCGGCACGCGCGTGCACCGATGCCGGCGGACTTACCCATCGTTTTCCCGGCTTTACCCGGTCGCTGGCGTGTCGCGGGCGTCATGCCCACGGTCCGTAGGAGCGGCTTCAGCCGCGACCGGGCGTTCGACGAAGTCTGGACGCAGGGTCGCGCCTGAAGGCGCTCCCACCAACGATGGCGCGCGATGCCGGCCTCAGGACGCCGACGCCTCGAACCCCGCGATCGCCTCGCGCATGGCCTGCGCGATCTCCGCCCGCCGCGAGAGGCAGCGAGATACCGGCCCGGCCACCACGACCGCCAGCCGTCGCGCCGGGAACGGCAGCGGCAGCGAGACGCCGGCGAGGTCGGGCAGGAATTCGCTGTCGCTCTGGTGGTAGCCGCGCGCGTCGGCCTCGCGCAGCGCCAGCTCCACCGCGTCCGGCGACAGCGGCGTGGTGTCGGAATAGCGTTCGAAGCCGAGCTTGCGGTACAGCGCCTTGCGCTCGGCCGGCGTGGCCTGCACCAGCAGCGCGCGTCCGAGCGAGCTGGCGTGGATCGGGATGCGGTCGCCGACGCGGGCGAAGAAGCGCACCGCGTGCGTGGACTCGACCACGTCCAGCAGGCTGGCATGGGTGCCGGCCGCGGCGCCGATCGCGGTGGTCTCGCCGGTGGCGCGCGCGATCGCGACGGCGAGCTCGTGCAGCGATTCGGGCAGCGGCTCGCCGTCGGCGACGTCCTGCGCCAGCAGCAGCCAGCGGCGCGTGGGGTAGTAGGCGCGGCGGACCTGCGGTTCGTACAGGAAGCCGGCGTCGACGAGCGTGCCGACGAGGTTGTGGGTGCTCGAGCGCGGCCAGCCGAGGTCGTCCGAGATCTCGGCCAGCGTCGCCGGGCGCTGGCGCCGGGCGAAGTATTCGAGCAGTTCGAGGACGTTGGCGGCCTGGCGGACGTGCATGCGCGTGATCGTTGTGAGGGGCGGGCACTCTAGCCGTTTTCGCCGGCGGACGATGGGAGCAGCAGCACGCCTTCGTCGATCAGCGCGCGGATCGTCGCGTCGTCGAGGCCGGCTTCGCGCAGCACTTCGACGCCGTGCTCGCCCTGGCGCGGTGCGGGCGACGGTGGCGGCGACACGCTGTCGGACCAGCGCACCGCCGGCGCGGTCCCGCGCAGGCGACCTTGGGTGGGATGCTCGAACGCCTGGAAGAAGCCGACCGCCGCCAGGTGCGGATCGGCCAGCAGGCCCGGCACGTCGTGCATCGGCATCGCCGGCACGTCGATGCGTTCGAGCAGCGCCAGCCACTCGCCGGTGGTGCGTTCGCGGAAGCGCTCGCCGAGGAAGGCGTAGACGTGGTCGATGTTGGCGCTGCGGCTGGCGAAGCTGGCGAAACGCGGATCGCGCCGCGGCAGGTCGGCCTCGCCGAGTTCGGCCAGCAGCGCCGTCCAGTGGCGGTCGGTGTAGACCAGGGCGCAGATGTGGCCGTCACGGGTGCGGTAGGGGCGGCGGTGGCGCGAGAGCAGCCGCGCATAGCCCTCCCCTTCGAGCGGCGGTTCGAAGCTCGCGCCGGACAGGTGGTCGCTGAGCACCAGCGCGGCCATGGTCTCGAACATCGGGATCTCGATCTCCTGCCCGCGTCCGCTGCGCTCGCGCGCGAACAGCGCGGCGCAGATCGCGCCGACCGCGGAGATCCCGACCACGCGGTCGGCCAGTGCGGTCGGCACGTAGCGCGGGGTACCGTCGCCGGCCCTGGCGATCCAGTACGACAGGCCGGAGGCGCCCTGGATCAGGTCGTCGTAGGCGGGCCGGCCCGAGTAGGGGCCGCCGCTACCGAAGCCGCACAGGCTGGCGTACACCAGCCGCGGGTGGTCCGGCGCCAGCGCGGCGTAGTCCAGCCCCAGCCGCGCGATCGCCTGCGGTCGCAGGTTGTGCACCAGCACGTCGGCGCCGCGCAGCAGCGCGAGCAGGGCGTCGCGTCCGCGCGGGTGCTTGAGGTCGAGGCAGAGCCCGCGCTTGCCGCGGTTGGAGTTGAGGAACAGCGCGCCCATGCCGTCGTGGCGGGCGGGACCGACCTGGCGGATCACGTCGCCGTCCGGCGCCTCCACCTTGACCACGTCCGCGCCCATCTCGGCCAGCGCCTGGGTCGCGTGCGGGCCCATCAGCACGGTCGACAGGTCGACGACGCGGATGCCGTCTAGCGGTCCCATGGCGAAGGCTCCTGTGGAAGGTTCTGGCCGAAGTCGTCATCCCCGCACAGATGCCCGCCGTCATCCCCGCGAAGGCGGGGACCCAGTGTCTTCGGCTCTTCAAAAGCAAAGACACTGGATCCCCGCCTTCGCGGGGATGACGAGTTGTAGTGCCCCCGCCTTCGCGGGGATGACGGCCCGTGGTGCACGCACCTTCGCAGGGACGACGGACCGAAGGTCCTCCCCTTCCCGCCGTTCGCGGGAAACGCGCATTGCAGTGCAGCAGGCAGGACACCGGGGCGATGCATCGAAATGCCTTGTCGATCAATCGGTTGGCAGGAAATCCCGGCCGCCGGACCACGGCCGGAGCAGGCCGGAACTTGACCAATAATCACATACATGTATTTTGAATTCACTATTTGGAATTTATTGACGACCATGAGCCCAGGCACCTCCTCCCTGCTCCGCCACGAGCGCCTGTTCATCGGCGGCAGCTGGGTCGCGCCGCAGGACGGCGCCATCGTCCAGAGTCTCGACCCCAGCACCGGCCGCCCCTGGGCCAGCGTCGCCTTCGGCGGCCCGCGCGACGTCGACCGCGCCGTCGACGCCGCGCGCACCGCGCTCGCCGGCCCCTGGCGGCGGATGCCGGGCCACGAGCGCGCCGCCCTGCTGCACAAGCTCGCGGACCTGTACCGCCAGCATGCGCCGGAACTGGCCACGCTCGAAACCCGCGACAACGGCCGCGCCCTGCGCGAGACCCGGCTCGACACCGGCGCGCACCCGCGCTGGTTCCAGTACTACGCCTCGCTGGCCGAAACCCTGGGCGGGCGCACCATCCCGGTCGACGACAGCGTGCACGCCTTCACCACGCGCGTGCCGGTGGGCGTGGTCGGCGCGATCACGCCCTGGAACGTGCCGCTGATGTCGGCGGTGTGGAAGCTGGCGCCGGCGCTGGCCGCCGGCTGCACGGTGGTGCTCAAGCCGGCCGAGCAGACGCCGGTCACGACCCTGGAGCTGGCCAGGCTCATCGAAGCCGCAGGCTTCCCTCCCGGCGTGGTCAACGTGGTGCCGGGCGGCCCCGAGGTCGGCGCGGCGCTGGTCGCGCATCCGGACGTCGACAAGATCAGCTTCACCGGCGAGGGCGCGACCGCGAAGGCGATCCTGCGCAACGGCGCCGACAACCTCAAGCGCTTCGGCTTCGAGCTCGGCGGCAAGGCGCCGCACGTGATCTTCGCCGACGCCGACCTCGACCAGGCGCTCAACGCCGCCACCGGTTCGGCGTTCGCGCTGTGCGGGCAGAGCTGCGCGCTGGGCTCGCGGGTGCTGGTCGAGCGCCCGGTGTACGAGCGCGTGGTGGAGGAGTTCGCGCGCCGCGCCGGGCGCGTGCGCGTGGGCATGCCGCTCGATCCGGCCACGCACATGGGCCCGCAGGCGCACGAGGCGCAGTTGCGCAAGACGCTGTCGTACATCGACATCGGCAAGGACGAGGGTGCGCAGCTGGTCGCCGGCGGCGCGCGCCTGACCGACGGCGCGATGGAGGACGGCTGGTTCGTCGCGCCCACCGTGTTCGCCAACGTCGACAACGACATGCGCATCGCGCGCGAGGAGATCTTCGGCCCGGTCGCGGCGCTGATCCCGTTCGACGGCGAGGACGAGGCGGTCGCGCTCGCCAACGCCTCCGACTACGGCCTCGCCGCCGGCCTGTGGACGCGCGACGCCAGCCGCGCGCACCGCGTCGCCGCACGCATCGAGTCGGGCATCGTCTGGGTCAACACCTACCGCTTCCTGCGCTGGTCCACGCCCTACGGCGGGCTCAAGCACAGCGGCTGGGGGCGCGAGAACGGGCTCGAAGGCCTCGACGGCTACCTGGAGACGCGCACCACGGTGGTCAGCACGACCGGGCAGTTCGCAGATCCGTTTGCGCAGTAGGGCAGTCGCTGCACGTTCCCGACATGCATTCCCGACCGCTGTCATTCCGAGCGCAGCGAGGAATCTGCTTTCGCTGTTGCTTGTCTCGATCGAAAGCAGATTCCTCGCTGCGCTCGGAATGACAGTCGACATTTTACCGGGTACCTGAAACACCCGGCCCGAACAACCGGAGACCACCACATGCGCCTGCAGGGCAAACTCGCCGTCATCACCGCCGCCGCCTCCGGCATGGGCCGCGCCGCCGTCCTCACCTTCGTGCGCGAGGGCGCGCGCGTGGCCGCGATCGACATCAATGCCGATGCGCTCGCCGCGCTCGCGGCCGAGGTGCGCGAGGCGCACGGCGTCGACATCGCCACCGTGCAGGCCGATCTGTCGAAGGCCGAGGACGCGCGCGCCAGCATCCACCGCGCCGCCGAGGCGCTGGGCGGCATCGACGTGCTGTGGGCGCACGCCGGCATTCCCGGCCCGGCCTCGGTCGAGGGCATGGATCTGGCCGAGTACGAGCTCGCGATGAACCTCAACGTCACCTCGGCGGTGCTGGCCGCGGGCGAGGCCGCGCCGTACATGCGCAAGCGCGGCGGCGGCTCGCTGATGTTCACCGCGTCGGTGTCGGGCCTGGTCGGCTCGATGATGAGCCCGATCTATTCGGCGGCGAAGTTCGCCGTGGTCGGCCTGACCAAATCGCTGGCGCAGCGCTTCGCGCCCGACGGCATCCGCGTCAACGTGATCTGCCCGGGGCTGAGCGAGACGCCGATGAAAAAGGGCTTCATCGGCCGCAGCGGCGACCCGGAGGAAATGGCGGCGAACGAGAAGAAGCTGCTGGCCGCGATCCCGATGGCGCGCTTCGGCCAGGCGCAGGAGATGGCCGACGCGGCACTGTGGCTGGCCTCGGACGAATCGAGCTACGTGACCGGCGTGGCGCTGCCGGTGGATGGGGGATATACCTGCCGCTGATCGTCTTGCGCTCTGCTCCTTCCCCCGCAAGCGGGGGAGGGAGCGCTCGCGCGGTATGCTCCCGCTTTCAGGAGGGATCACCGATGCACGCATGCCCGACGCGACACGTCCTGCTCGCCGCCTGCCTCGCTGCATTGACCGTCTGCGCGGACGCCGCCTTCGCGCGCGAGCGCGCTCCCACGGCAACTGCCGCGCCGCACGGCATCTCGCCCGAACGCCTCGCCCGCATCGACCGCGTCTGGCAGGACTACATCGACAGCGGCCGCCTCGTCGGCGCGGTGCTGCTGGTGCAGCAGGACGGCAAGCCGGTGTTCGTCCGCGCGTATGGCCAGCGCGATCGCGAGGCCGGCGACCCGATGCGCGAGGACACCATCTTCCGCATCGCCTCGCAGACCAAGGCGCTGGTCAGCGTCGGCGCGATGATGCTGATGGAGGAGGGCCGGCTGCTGCTCGACGATCCGGTCGGCAAGTACCTGCCGGAGTGGTCGAAGACCACGGTCGCGGTAGCGAAGGACGGCGGCGGCTACGACACCGTGCCGGCGAAGCGGCCGATCACGATCCGCGACCTGCTCACGCACACCGCCGGCATCTCCTACGTCTACGGCAACGAAGCCGCGAAGCAGGCCTGGCAGGACGCGGGCATCGAGGGCTGGTACTTCGCCGACCGCGACGAACCCATGTCGGCGATCGTCGCGCGCATGGCGGCGCTGCCGATGGTGGCGCAGCCGGGCGAGCACATCGTCTACGGCTATTCGACCGACATCCTCGGCGTGGTGATCGAACGCGCCAGCGGCCAGTCGCTCGACGCCTTCCTGGAGCAGCGGCTGCTGCGGCCGCTCGGCATGCGCGACACCCACTTCTACCTGCCGCCGGAAAAGGCTGGCCGGCTGGCGACCGTCTACGCCGCCGAGGGTGCCGCGACCAGGCGCGTGCCCGACGTCGGCAGCGAGGGCGGCGCCGGCGCGACGGGCCAGGGCCGCTACGTCGAGGGTCCGCGCGTGGCCATGTCCGGCGGTGCGGGGCTGCTCTCCACCGCGCACGACTACAGCCGCTTCCTTGAGATGCTGCGGCGGGGCGGTGAACTGGACGGCCGTCGCTATCTCGGCCGCAAGTCGGTCGAGCTGATGACCGTCGACCATCTGGTCGAGGCGAAGTACTGGACGCCCGGCGCGGGCTTCGGCCTCGGTTTCGAGGTGATCACCGATCCGGGCAGGTTCGGCGCGCCGGGCTCGACGGGGGCCTACGGCTGGGGCGGCGCCTACCACAGCACCTACTGGGTCGACCCGGCCGAGGGCCTGACCGTGGTCTACCTCACCCAGCTGATCCCGGCCGGCGACATCGACGACCAGGGCAAGCTGCGCGCGCTGATCTACCAGGCGATCGAGTAGAAAGACCATCGTCATCCTCGCCCCCGCCTACGCGGGGGCGGGGATGACGGAAACGTCAGCATCCGAGTCGAAAATGCGCTACGGCATCTCGAGATCGCCGTGGACCGGGCGGCCCTCGAACAGCGTCAGCAGCACCTTCGTCGTGCCGATCCGGTCCGTCGGGATCTCGAAGATGTTGCGGTCGAGCACGACGAGGTCGGCCTGCTTGCCGACCGCGATCGAGCCGATCGCATCGTCCATGCGGTTCACGTACGCCACGTCGATCGTGTACGCGCGCACCGCCTGCTCCAGCGTCACCGCTTCGTCGGGCAGCAGCGGGCCGCTGTCCGGATCCTCGGCGTTGGTGCGGGTCACCGCGACCTGCAGGCCTTCCAGCGGATTGGCCGAGGCCACCGGCCAGTCGGCGCCGTAGGCGAGGCGGGCGCCGGCCTTGAGGATCGAGTTCGCCGGATAGAGGTAAGTCGAGCGCTGCGGGCCGATCGCCTGCTCGGTCAGGTCCATGTAGGGATAGTGGCTGGCCCACAGCGGCTGGAACTGCGCGGCCACGTCCAGCTGCGCGAAGCGCGGCTGGTCGGCGGGATCGACCACGTTGAGGTGCGAAATCATGTGCCGGCCGCCGGCCGCGCCGTTGGCCTTGCGCGCCGCCGCGAACGCGTCCAGCGCCTCGCGCACGCCGCCATCGCCGATCGCGTGCGCGTGCAGCTGGAAACCCTGCGCATCGAGCCGCACCGCCGCCTGCTCGAGCGCCTCGGCGGCGATATGCGGCTTGCCGCGCTCACCGCCGCCGTGCGCGTAGGGTTCGAGCATGTACGCGGTCTTCTGCGGGATCACGCCGTCGACGTAGAACTTGACCGAGCGCGAGACCAGGCCCATCGCCTCGGCGCGCTCGGAGGCGCGGACGAGATCCGGCAGCTGCTCCAACCCCTGCTCGTTCTTCCAGGTCATAGCCACCGCGACGCGGGCCGTGAGCCGGCCGCTCTCGCGCACCGCGCGATAGGCGTCGAGCGTCTCGCTGGCGCCGTCGGCGCCGAAGGGGATGCCGGCGTCGTGCCAGCTGGTGATGCCGAGGCTGTTGAAATGCCTGGCCGTGTAGACGATCGCGGCTTCGCGCTCGGCCGCGGTCGGCGGCGGCACCAGCTTTTCCGCCAATGCCATCGCCGCTTCCTGCAGGCCGCCGACCGGCTCGCCCGTCGCCGGGTCGCGGTCGATGTGGCCGTTGGCCGGATCGGGCGTGTCGCGGGTGATGCCCGCCACTTCCAGCGCTTTCGAATTCACCCACAGGCTGTGTCCGCCCACCGATTCGAAGATCAGCGGCCGCGTCGTGCTGACCGCGTCCAGCACCTCCTTGCGCGGCACGCCGTTGGGCGGGAACAGCGCGTCCTCCCAGCCCACGCCGTAGACCACGCCGTCGCCGGGACTGGCCTCGACGCAGGCGGCGACGAGCGTCTGGTAATCCTCCAGCGTCCTGCCGTCGTGCAGCGGGCAGCGCGAGTGGCTGATGCCGCCGAACTGCGGATGCGCATGGGCGTCGCCGAACGCCGGCAGCAGCAGCCGTCCGCCCAGGTCCACCACCTGCGTGTTGTCGCCGCGCAGGGACGCGAGTTCGGCATCGTCGCCGACCGCGACGATGCGGCCGTCGCGGATCGCCACCGCCTGCGCCCAGGGCCGCGCCGGCTCGACCGTGTACACGCGCGCATTGGTCAGCAGCAGGTCCGCCGGCTCCGGCGCGGGCGCGCCGCCGCAGGCGGCCATCGACAGCAGCAGCGCCGCCACCGGCAGCGCGCGCGCAAACGACGGCCTGCGGGCCGCCGCGGTTGAAGGCTTGTCAGGCACGCATCACTCCCTTCGCCATGCGCGGCGCCCGCGTGGGGCGCCGCCTGGCCTTGCGTCTGGTTCGTCGGCGTCGCTCAGAAACGATAGCGCACGCTGGCCAGCACCGTCCGCGGCGTGACCGGATAGCAGGCGCCGTCGCCGGGATTGGTCGCCAGGCAGTAGACGAAGTATTCCCGGTCGAACAGGTTGGAGACGTTGAGCGCGAACTTCCAGTTCCCGCGCTCCAGGTCGACCATCGCGTCGGTGACGGTGGCGGCCTTGGTGGTGTGGGTCAGGGTGGAGTCGATCTTGTCGCCGGTGTAGCGCAGGCCGCCGCCGAAGCGCAGCTTCATCGAATCGCCGATCCACAATGACTTGGTCGCCCACAGCGAGGCCGTGGTCTCGGGCAGCGCGGGGATGCGGTTGCCGTCGACGTCTTCGGCCTTGATGTAGCTGTACGAACCGTTGAAGTCGATGCCCCTGTAGTGGACGCCCGCTTCCAGCTCCAGGCCCTTCGAGCTGACCTCGCCCACCTGGATGAAGTTCTGCAGGAAGTCGGGATCCTGCACCACGTAGTTCGACTCCACGATGTCGAACACCGACAGGCTCAGCAACGAAGCGCGGTTGACCTGCCACTTCACGCCGACCTCGTACTGCCTGCCCTCCTGCGGCTTGTACGGCTCGCCGAAGTAGTTGACGCCCGACACCGGCTGGAACGATTCCGAGTAGCCGATGTACGGCGACACGCCGTTGCCGATCTCGCCGATCAGGCCGACGCGATAGGTGGTCGCGTGCTTGTCGGCGTCCTTCATGCCGTTGGCTTCGGAGGTGGCCTTGTCGCGGCGGGCGCCGACCACCATCGACAGCCGGTCGCCGTACTTGATCTGGTCCTGCACGTACACGCCCAGCTGCGTGCTGCGCGAGGTGAAGGCGTTGGTGTAGCCGTAGTCGAAGGTTTCGCGGTAGTTCGGATTGGCGAGGTTGAGCGGCGGCGGACTGCCGCCGGCGAAGCAGCCGTAGAGATCCTCCCAGACCTGGTCGGCCAGGCCCGCGCACGAGAAACCTTCCCTGCGATCCTGCTCGAAGCGCATGTAGTCGACGCCGGCGAGCAGCTGGTGGCTGAACGGGCCGGTCGCGAACTTGAAGCTGAAGGTGTTGTCGGAGCCGTAGCCCTCGTAGGCGTCGTCGAGGATGTAGAACTCGCGCGGCAGCAGGTCGCCCTCCCAGACCACGCCGACGTTCGCCCAGAGTTCGGCGTAGTCCACTTCCTGGTCGTAGCGGCGCGTGCGGCTGCTGAAGGAGATCGCGTCGTTGAAGGCATGGTCGACCAGCAGGGTCAGCGACTTGTAGTCGCTCTTCATGCGGTTGAAGTCCTTGTCGCCGCTGAAGAAGTCCATCGGCAGGCGTTCGGCGTCGCTGGCGGCGCTGAGCGTGCGCTGCATGGGCAGGAAGCTCTGCGTGCCGAGGTCGTCCTTCTGGTACAGGCCGATCAGGGTGATGTCGGTGCTTTCCCCCGGACTCCACTTGATCGACGGCAGCAGCGTCAGGCGGTCGTCGGCCTGGTCGTCCCACTGCAGCTCGCCGTCACGCTTCATCGCCACGATGCGTCCGGCCAGGGTTTCGCTCAGGCCGCCGTTGACATCGATCTGCAGCTCCTTGCGCGTGGGGCTGCCGAAGACGAGGCCCACCTCGCCGGCGAAATCGTGCGTCGGCCGCTTGCTGACCGCGTTCACCAGGCCGCCGACGCCGCCGGCGCCGTACAGCACCGACGACGGGCCGCGCAGGATTTCCGCGCGCTCGAGGGTGAACACGTCCATGCGCGCGCCGTAGATGGTGCCGGTGGGCATGCGGTTGATGCCGTCCAGGTATTGCGCCGCCGCGAAACCGCGCGCCGCGATGCGTTCGACGCGCGTATCCACGCCTTCGAGCTCGGTGGCCACGCCTGCGCTGTAGCGGAAGACCTCCTGGAAGTTGGTCACGGCGCGGTCGTTGAACTGTTCCGCGGTGACCACGCTGATCGACTGCGGGATCTCGGTCAGCTTGGTGTCGGTCTTGGTGGCGGTCTGCGCGCTGTCGGCGATCACGACGATGGTGTCGAGTTCGGACGGCGTGCTGCCCCTGTCCTCCGCCTGAGGCGACGACGCTTCCTGCGCGTATGCCAGCGGCGCCAGCGCCAGCGCGCAGCCCATGGCCAGCCGCGCCAGCCGCAAGCCGCGCACGTCGCCCGTGCCGCGACATCCCGGCGCGGTCGTTCCCGTTGTGGTCACGGTCTTCATGCAATCTCCCCTTTGCGTTGTCTGGATGATGTGCGCGCTTCGGATCGCGCGTCCGGCACGCCTGCGCGCCGGCTCCCTTCGAACGATTAGTACTACAGGCCGATCGCGGGATCGGCCTTTTTTCGGGGTAAGTCGCGGGGTAATTCGGGTAAGTCCCGGAGAGCGCCGCGGCGGCGCCGACTACCCGGCGACCGGACGCTGGATCACGCCTGCAGGAACGGCTTCGGCCGCGACCGGAATTGCGGCCGCGCGCACCGCCTACCCGGCTGCGTCGACGCCGGGCACGCCGTCGTCGGCCACCAGCCCGCGCTCGTGCAGTACGCGCACCGCGTCCTGCCGGCGATGCACGCCGATCTTGCGGAACAGCGCCTTGAGCCGGTACTTCACCGTGTCGGGCGACATGCCGATGGCGCGCGCGATTTCCTTGTTGGACAGGCCGCGGCACAGCGGTTCGATCACCGCGAGCTCGGCCTCCGACAGGAAGCCCTGGCCGGCGTTGTCCATCGGCCGCGCGGCGAACGTGCGCGACAGGCCCTTGAGGAACTGGTCGCGGAAGCGGTCGGCCTGCGGCGCGTCGTGCACGCAGGCCTTGAGCAGCGGTTCGACGAAGCGCTGCGCGTCGATGAACGGGCGCACGATGCCCTGGAACATCGCCATGCCCACCGCGCTGTCGAAGCAGGCCTGCGCCCTGGCCTGGTCGCCGAGGCGGACGTGCGCGTGCGCGAGCAGCAGGTTCGCCTCCAGCAGCAGGCGGCCGATGCCGTGGCGGCTGGCCCACCGCCGCAAGAGTTCCAGGTCGTCCAGCGCGCGCTCCGGCTCGCCCTCCACCAGCCGCAGCCGCGCCCGGCACAGCGCCGCGGCGATCGCGACCTGCCGGTAGCCGGCCGCTTCGAGCCGCATGTCGTCGGCAAGCGCGTCGAGCCCGATCTCGTCGGCAAGCGCCCGCGCGCGTTCGTCGTCGACACCGCTTTGCAGCAGCAGCTGCAGTTCGCACAGCCGCGCCAGCAGTTCGAGCTGGCGCAGGCGCCGCCGGCGCGCCAGCCGCCAGCCGCGCGAGAGCATCGCCAGCGCCTCCTCCATCGCGCCGCGCGCGGCCTCGATGCGTGCGGCGGTGGCGTAGGCGGCGGCGTAGACGTCGACCCAGCCGTCGGACTGCTCCATGTGCGGCAGCGACCACGCCAGCAGCTCCGCGGCCTCGTCGACGCGGTCCTGCTCGTACAGCAGCTCGGCCTCGAACGCGGCGCAGTTGGCGGCGAGGTCGGAGCGCTCGCCGAAGTTGTCGACGATCTGCCGGTGCGCCGCGGCGAGGATGTTGGCGGCGTCGCGCGCGCGACCCTGCGCGCGGCGGATGCGCGCCTCCAGGAAACGCGTGAACAGGTCGCTGTAGAGCGAACCGAGCGCCTGGTAGTGCTCGCGCGCGGCCAGGGTCGGTTCCATCGCCCGCTCCAGCCAGCCGCCCTCGTAGTACTTCGCGCCGAGCAACTCGCAGATGTTGGCGAGCAGCAGGTGGTCGTTGGTCGGCAGGTTGCGCAGCAGGGTCTCGCGCTCGAGCAGGTCCTCGAGCGTGAGCGGCGCGTTCTCGTAATCGAGCAGCAGGTCGCCGACGATGTTGATCTCGGTGCGCAGGTCGGCGTCGGCCTGGGCTTCGCCCGCGGCCGCGAGCACGCGGTCGTAGTCGGCGCGGGCGGCGCCGAGCTCGCCGCGCTTGATCGCGAGGTAGATCCGCGCCAGCGCCAGGCGCGGGCGCGCGGCGACCATTTCCTCGGGCAGCGCGTCCAGCGCGCGCGCGGCGACCGCCTGCAGGCCCTGCGGAATCAATCGCCAGGCGCCGGCGCGCTCGACGACATCGGCCAGCAGCGCCGGATCGTCGGCCTGGATGGCGTGGTTCACCGCCTCGGTCACCTGGCCGCGGCCGGCGAACCACTGCGCCAGCGTGCGCTGCAGCGCGCGGTACTGCGCGGCGTCTCGGCGCGCCAGGCGCTCGCGCAGGTATTCGGCGAACAGCTGGTGGTAGCGGTAGGCCGCGCCGCCCTCCGACAGCGGCGCGAGGAAGATGCCCTGGTGTTCGAGCCGCTCCAGCACCAGCCAGCCGTCCTCGCGTTCGCACAGCAGGTTGACGATGTCGCCGGTCAGGCGGTCGACCAGGGCGGTGCGCACCACCGCTTCCTGCACGTCCGGCGGCAGCGCCACCAGCACCTGCTCCGACAGGTAGCGCGCCAGCTCCGAGCCCGAGCCGCTGAAGCGCGCGACCAGCGCGCCGGGGTCGGCGCCGCGCTTGAGCGACAGCGCCACCAGCTGCAGCGCGATCGGCCAGCCCTCGGTGCGCTCGAAGATCCGGCGCAGGTCGCCGTCGTCGAGCGCCGCGGCGCGGTGCCGGGCCAGCAGCGCTCCGGTCTCGATGGCGGAGAAGCGCAGGTCCTCGGCGGTGAATTCGAGCAGCTGTTCCTCGGCCGCCAGCACCGACTGCCCCAGCGCGGGATGGTCGCGCGAAGCGACGATGAAGTGGCAGTTCCCCGGCGCCAGCCGGATCAGGGTGGCGATGAAGTCCGACAGCGCGGGGCTGTCGGCGCGATGGAAATCGTCGAACACGATCACCACCGGCCGCGGCTCCGAGGCCAGCCGGTTGATGATCGCCGACAGCGCCGCGCGCGGCGGCAGGTCGGGCGGCACCGGCGCGGCCTCCTCGCCGGGCGCGCCGCCGGACATCGCCAGCGACAGGTAGCCGGCCAGGCGCTTGAGGTCGGCGTCGTCGGTTTCCAGCGTCAGCCAGGCGATGCGCACCGCCGGGCCGGCGTGGCGCTGGCGCCACTGCGCGAGCAGGATGGTCTTGCCGTAGCCGGCCGGCGCCTGGATCAGGGTGAGCCGGCGCGCGAGCGCATCGTCCAGACGCGCCAGCAGCAGGTCGCGCCGGATCTGGTCGCCCAGCCACACCGGCGGCGCAACCTTGGCGCGGATCAGTCCTTCCGCTGCGGCGATGCTGTCCTGGGCGATCACGCTGGATTCGATCTCCATGGGGCATGGACCTGCTGCATTGACACCCTGGTTGCTTCGGCTTCGTCATCCCGGCGAAGCGCTTCACAACAGCCGAAGGCTGGTCAAGCCGGGATCCATTTGCGGTTGCCGCATGGCGAAGCGGAACAGTCAAAAGACCAAAGTCAAAATGGATCCCGGCTTTCGCCGGGATGACGAATCACGGCCATCATAGCCATGCGCGCGCACCCATCCTGGCCCACACCGCCCCGGCTTACCCGAATTCGCCGATCCGCTTACCCGCCCCGGCCGCCGCGCCACCCGTTTTATGCGTTGCGCACCCTCGCGGCGCGCCCCTACCGTGAGCCCTCCAAGGGGATCCGGAGTGCCGTGGTGCGATTGGGCGTGGACGTGGGCGGCACCAATACCGACGCCGTGCTGATGGCCGGCGACACGGTGGCGGCATGGACCAAGCAGCCCACCACCGGCGACGTCGGTTCCGGCGTGGCCGCCGCGGTCACCGCGGTGCTGGAGCAGGCCGGCGTGCGCCACGACGCGGTCTCGCGGATCACCATCGGCACCACCCACTTCGCCAATGCGCTGGTCGAGCGCAGGGCGCTCGAGCGCGTGGGCATCCTCCGGCTGGCCAGCCCGTCAGGCGAGGCCCTCCCGCCGCTGACGGGCTGGCCGGCGGACCTGGTGGCCTGCATCGGCGAACGGATCTTCCTGCTGCCGGGCGGCTTCGAGGTCGACGGCCGCGAGATCGCGCCGCTCGACGAGGCCCGCGTGCGCGAGGCCGCGCGCGCGCTGCGCCGCGACGGCATCGACGCGATCGCCATCACCAGCGCCTTCGCGCCGATGAACGCGGCGATGGAGGAACGCGCCGCCGCCCTCGTACGCGAGGAACATCCGGACGCGAACATCACCCTGTCGCATGCCATCGGCCGCCTCGGCCTGGTCGAGCGCGAGAACGCGGCGATCCTCAACGCGGCGCTGTCGAAGCTGGCGGTGCGCGTGGTCGACGCCTTCAGCGGCGCGCTGCAGTCGATCGGCCTCGAAGCGCCGCTCTACCTCAGCCAGAACGACGGCACCCTGGTCCCGCGCGCGCAGGCCGCGGCGCATCCGGTGACCTGCATTGGTTCCGGCCCGACCAACAGCATGCGCGGCGCGGCGTTCCTGACCGGCGTCGACGACGCGATCGTGATGGACGTCGGCGGCACCACCACCGACATCGGCGTGCTGGCGCACGGCTTCCCGCGCGAATCCTCGATCACCGTCGACATCGGCGGCGTGCGCACCAACTCGCGCATGCCCGACATCCTCTCGCTCGGCCTCGGCGGCGGCACCCGCGTCCATCTCGACCAGGCGCTGTGGCAGGCCGGCGCGTTCGATCCGGCGGTGCTGCGCGTGGGCCCGGACTCGGTCGGCTACCGCATCGCGCACGATGCCTTCCTGTTCGGCGGCGACGTGCTGACCGCCAGCGACGTCGCGGTCGCGGCCGGCCATGCCGCCTTCGGCGACGCCGGCCGGCTGCCGCCGCTGTCGGCCGACGTCGTCGCCGCGATCCTCGCCCGCTTCCGGCAGATGCTGGAGGAAGGCGTGGACCGCATGAAGACCGCGCGCGGCGAGGCCACGATCCTCGCCGTCGGCGGCGGCGCCTTCCTGATTCCCGAGACGCTCAGGGGCGCGGCGCGCGTGCTGCGGCCCGAACATGCCGCGGTCGCCAACGCGGTCGGCGCGGCGATCGCGCAGGTCGGTGCCCAGGTCGAGAAGATCGTCGCCTACGACACGCTGCCGCGGGCGGTCGCGCTGGAGCAGCTGCGCGCCGAGGCGCAGGCGCGCGTGGTCGAGGCCGGCGGCGATGCGCGCACGGTGCAGGTGGTGGAGGTGGACGAGGTGTTCCTGAGCTACCTGCCGGGCCGCGCGGCGCAGGTGCGGGTCAAGGCGGTGGCCGACCTCGCCTCGGAGCCGCCACCGGCACCCGCCGTCGTGGCACCCTCCGCGGATGTCCGCCATGCGCATTGAACGCGGCACCCTGGCCGACCTCGCCACCGGCGCCGCCTTCCTCGGCTCCGGCGGCGGCGGCGATCCCTACTACGGCCGGCTGATGGCCGAGGCCGGGCTCGCACGGCACGGCGCGGTCGAACTGCTGCCGCTCGACGCGCTCGACGACGATGCGCTGGTGGTGCCGCTGGGCTGGATCGGCGCGCCCACCGTGTCGGTGGAGAAGCTGCCCGGCGGGCAGGAGACCGTCGCCGGCCTGCGCAAGCTCGAAGCCCTGCTCGGCCGCCGCGTCGAAGCGGTGCTGCCGATCGAGATCGGCGGCGGCAACGGCCTGGCGCCGCTGGCCGCCGCGGCGCGGCTGGGCCTGCCGCTGGTCGACGCCGACGGCATGGGCCGCGCCTTCCCCGAATCGCAGATGGCGATCTTCAACATCCGCGGCGTTGCCGCCTGCCCGGCGGTGATGACCGACGCCGGCGGCACGACGGTGACCATCGAACACAGCGACAACCTCGCCCACGAGCGCATCGCGCGCGCGGTGTCGGTGGCGATGGGCGGCATCGCGCACATGGCCGAGTACCCGCTGTCCGGGCGCGAAGCGAAGGCGCACGCGATCGGCGGCAGCGTCTCGGCCGCGATCGCGGTCGGTGCCGCGATCCGCGCCGCGCGCCAGGCCGGCGGCGACCCGTTCGCGGCGCTCTACGCCGCGCTGCGCGCGAGCCGGCTTTATCCCTTCGCCGGCGAGCTGTTCGACGGCAAGATCATCGACGTCGAACGCGAAACGCGCGGCGGCTTCTCGCTCGGCCGCGTGCAGCTCGAAGGCTTCGGCGGCGAGGGCACGATGGTGCTCGAGTTCCAGAACGAGAACCTGGTCGCCCGCCGCGACGGCGACACCGTGGCCATGGTGCCCGACCTGATCACGGTGATGGACCGCGAGACCGCCGAAAGCATCACCACCGAACGCCTGAAGTACGGCCAGCGGGTGAAGGTGGTCGGCGCCGCCGCACCGGCGATGCTGCGCGAGGCGCGGGCGATGGCCTTCGTCGGTCCCGATGCGTTCGGCCTCGGCGAGCCCTATCGTCCGATCGAGATGCTCAACGGCTGGACCGCGACTTGATGGAGCCGCGGGCAATTCCGGACCTTTGCCCGTCATCCCCGCGAAAGCGGGGATCCATGGACGTTGCCTCTTTGCAACGCAAGGTCCATGGATTCCCGCTTTCGCGGGAATGACGAATTCCTGGAGGCGCACTTGGAACACGCTCCCGCCACCGAACAATACGCCGACCGGCCGCTGCCGGAGCACGTGCTGACCTCGGGCTGGCGGGTCGCGCTGATCATCGCCAGCTTCTCGATCTCGCTGCCGGCCTTCCTCAACGGCGCGCAGACAAGCATGGCGCTGGGTTTTCGCGACGCGGTGCTGGCCGCGCTGCTCGCCGGCCTGATCCTGTGCCTGGGCGCCTGCCTGACCGCGATCATCAGCGTGCGCACGCGGCTGACCACCTACCTGCTGGTGCAGCGCTCGTTCGGCCGCCGCGGCGCGGCGCTGGTCAACCTCGTGGTGGCGCTGGTGCACTACGGCTGGTTCGGGGTCAACGTCTCGTTCTTCGGCGGCGCGATGGTGGCCGCGATCGCGCAGCTGTACGAGGTGCAGGTCTCGTTCGCGACCTGCGTGGTCATCGGCAGCGTGCTGATGACGGTGTCGACGATCTACGGCTTCCGCACCCTCGAACGCCTGGCGCTGGTGGCGGTGCCGCTGCTGGGCGCGATCCTGCTCGCGGTCTGCGTCGCCGCGGTGCGCAGGCACGGCGTGGTACTGGCGCCGAGTGCAAGTCCGCCGGTGCCGATGAACTTCGGCATCGCGCTGTCGGCGCTGATCGGCGGCAACATGCTCACGGTCGCGGCGATGCCCGACCTGTCGCGCTACATCCGCAGCACGCGCGGCGCGGTCTCGGCGATGGCGCTGTCGTTCCCGTTCGCGGCGCCGCTGCTGATGGTGCTGGCCGCGCTGCCGGCGCTGGCGACCGGGCAGACCGACATCATGGCGCTGATCGTCGGCTTCGGCTTCGGCGTGCCGGCGCTGGCGATGCTGGTGCTCTCGTGCTGGACCATCAACGCCGCCAACCTGTACTCGGCCAGCCTGTCGCTGACCGCCACCTTCCCGAAGGTGCCGACCTGGGCCTTCACCCTGCTCGGCGGCGCGATCGGGGCCGGTTTCGCGCTGGCCGGCATCATCGACGCCTTCATCCCGTTCCTGCTGTTCCTCGGTCTGATCATCCCGCCGATCGCGGCGATCTACGTGATCGACGGCTTCACCCGCTTCCGCGGCGTCGACGCCGCGACGACGCTGCGCGAGATGCCGCTGGTGCGCTGGCCGGCGATCGCGACCTGGGTGGCGTCGGTGGCGATCGCGCTGGGCGCCAAGCGCTTCGACCTCACCCTGACCGGCGTGCCGGTGTTCGACGCGACGCTGATCGCGGCGACGGTCTATGGCGGACTGCTGCTGGCGCTGCGAAACCGCAAGCCCGCCCCCGCCGCCCTGTAGGAGCGCCTTCAGGCGCGAGCTCTTCCGTCCGCTGCAAGAAAAGGCATCGCGCCTGAAGGCGCTCCTACACGGTATCGGCGCCACGCGCCACCCGCACCCGCCCCAGCAGCACCAGCATCGTCGCCGCCACCAGCGCCCCGGCGCCCATCGCGCCCGACACCACCAGCAGCGCGCTGCCGCCGGCGAGCAGGCCACCCGCCGCGATCGGCCCGACCACCGAACCGCCGCGCCCGACCCCGATCACGAAGCCCGTGCCGCTGGCGCGCAGCAGCGCCGGATAGGTGCGCACCAGCACCGGATACATGCCGACCACGCTGGCATTGGTGAAGAACCCCGCCAGCACCGCCACCGCCGAGAACCACACCAGGTCGTGCGGCAGCAGCCCGTAGGACGCGATCGTCGCGAACGACAGCACCATCGCCCCGACCACCAGCGGCTGCAGCCGCATCCGCTGCGAGGCCAGCCCCATCGCCACCGCACCGATCACGCAGCCGATGTTGACGAACACCAGCACCCGTCCCGCGCTGGCGGCGTCGAAGCCCATGTCGACCAGGAGCTTCGGCGTCCACTTCTGGATGAAGTAGAACGCCATGATCTGCGCGAAGTAGGCGATCGTCAGCAGCACCGTCGGCCGCGCGTAGGCAGACGAGAACAGTGCGCCGAACGAGGCCCTGGCCACCTGCGCGTCCGCCGCGGGCAGCGCGTCCACCGGCGCCATGCCCAGCCGCCGCAGCGTGCGGTTGACGCCTTCGAGCGCGCCGCGCGGCCGGCGCGCGATCTGCGACTCGATCGACTCGGGCATGCACCAGAACACCAGCGGCAGCAGCACGGTGGTCGCCGCCGCGCCCAGCAGGAACACCGAGCGCCACTCCCCCGTGCGTTCGAGCAGCTGCGCCGCGATCAGGCCGCCCACCACCGCGCCCGCCGAATAGCCGGCGATGTTGAGCACGACGTTGAGGTTGCGGCGGCGGTCGCTGGAGAACTCGGCGACCATCGCGCTGGTCGAGGACAGCATGCCGCCGATGCCGAGCCCGGTGAACAGCCGCGTCACCGACAGCGCCGCCACGCTGTCCGCGAACGCGGCCAGGAACATGCCCAGCGTCATCGTCACCAGGCAGCCCAGGATCACCGGCCGCCGGCCGATGCGGTCGGCGAGGTTGCCGATCAGCACCGAGCCCAGCGCCATGCCCACCAGCTCCATCGACAGCACCACGCCGAGCACGGCGCGGTCGATGCCCCACTCGGCGGCGATGCCCGGCGCGGCGAAGCTGATCGCCAGCACGTCGAAGCCGTCGATCGCGTTGAGCGCGATGCACAGCGCGACGACCGCCACCTGCAGCCGGCCCATCGGCGCGCGCTGCAGCGCGATGCGTGGATCCGTCGTCATCCTTCCTCCCCGACCGCGGTGGTCCCGCGTCGCGGATTCCCCGGGTCATGCGTTGCTGGTCTCCCGATTGCCCCACAGGCCACGGGGAGGGTCAACGGCGGCGGCGGGTGAGCGGGCGGCGGATTCGGGTAAGCGGTCTTGATCGCCCATGCACCACAGGCTCGATCAGCGGATGCGCAGAATGTCATCCCAGGCGCAACGGCTCACAGCCGTCATCCCTGCGAAAGCAGGGATGACGATCCCGAGGGGTATCGCGTGTCGGCCTCAGAACGAATCCGCCGGCACCCGTACCGCGCCTTCCATCAGCACCCGCGCGCTGCGGCTCATCACCGCCTTGGTCGCCGTCCACTGCCCATCGACCTGCGCCACCGCCGCGCCCACGCGCAGCGTGCCGGAGGGATGGCCGAAACGTACCGCCTCGCGCCCTCCGCCGCCGGCGGCGAGATTGACCAGCGTGCCCGGCACCGCCGCCGCGGTCGCGATCGCCACCGAGGCCGTGCCCATCATCGCGTGGTGCAGCTTGCCCATCGACAGCGCGCGCACGTTGAGGTCGATGTCGCCGGCGGCGATGCGCTTGCCGCTGGAGGCCACATAGTCCTTCGCCGGCGCGACGAAGGCCACCTTCGGCGTGTGCTGGCGCGTCACCGCGTCCTCCGGCGCCTGAATCAGGCCCATGCGCAGCGCGCCGGCGACGCGGATCGCCTCCAGCTTCGCCAGCGCCGACCTGTCCTCGTTGATCGCCGGCTGCAGCTCGGTGCCGTCGTAGCCGAGGTCGGCGGCGTTGACGAAGACCGTCGGGATGCCCGCGGTGATCATCGTCGCCTTGAGCGCACCGACGCCCGGCACGTCGAGTTCGTCGACCAGGTTCCCGGTCGGGAACATCGCGCCGCCGCCCTCGCCCTCGTCCGCCGGATCGAGGAACTCCAGCACGATCTCCGCCGCCGGGAAGGTCACCCCATCCAACTCGAAGTCGCCGGTTTCCTGCACCTGCCCGTCCACCACCGGCACCTGCGCGACGATGGTCTTGCCGATGTTCGCCTGCCAGATGCGCACCGTGCAGATGCCGTTCTCCGGCACCCGCGCCGGATCGACCAGGCCGTTGGCGATCGCGAACGGCCCCACCGCCGCGGACAGATTGCCGCAGTTGCCGCTCCAGTCGACGAAGGCGCTGTCGATCGAGACCTGCCCGTACAGGTAGTCGACGTCGTGGTCCGGCAAGCTCGCCTTCGCGATGATCACGCACTTGCTGGTGGACGACGTCGCCCCGCCCATGCCGTCGGTGTGCTTGCCGTAGGGATCGGGCGAACCGATCACCCGCATCAGCAGCGCGTCGCGCGCCGGGCCGGGTTCGCGCGCGCGTTCCGGAAGATCCTCGCGTCGGAAGAACACGCCCTTGGACGTGCCGCCGCGCATGTAGGTGGCGGGGATGCGGAGCTGCGGTGCGTTCGACATGGGGTCCTCGGAGGGTTTCAACTGCGCGACGGGCGCGGTGCGGGATTACCAGCCACATCCCTGAATCTCGTCATCCCGGCGAAAGCCGGGATCCATTTTGATTTTGCCTTTGACCTTTGTCGCTCGATGAAAACAACAGCAAAATGGATCCCGGCTTTCGCCGGGATGACGGCGACTTCAGTTTGCCGCCGTCGTCCAGGGTCACTCACGCGCCCGCGACCACTCAGGCACCATCGGGAATCTCGGGCTCGACCAGCTTCGCCAGCAGCTCCAGCGATTCCTGCCAGCCCTGATGGCAGTAGTCGACCGGGATCGCGGCGGGAATGCCTGCCTGCACGATCTGCAGTTCGGTGCCGGCGATGCTCTGCTTCAGCGTCACCGTCACCTGCATCTCGCCGGGCAGGCCGGGGGCGTCGAAGGTATCGGTGTGGCGGATGCGCTCGTTCGGCACCAGTTCGACGTACTTCACAGTGAACGAATGGCTGGAGCCGGTGCCGAGGTTGGTGAACGACATCCGGTAGCCGCCGCCCACGCGCGCGTCCATCTCGTGCATGGTGCCGGTGAAGCCGTGCGGCGGCAGCCACTTCACCAGCGCGCCGGGATCGAGGAAGGCGCGGTAGACGCGCTCGGGCGGCGCGCGCAGGACACGGTGCAGGCGGACGGAGCCGGGGCCTTGGGTGTCGGACATGATCGGTCTCCTGGGGTTGGGTTGCACCGATACGACGAACCGGTCAGGCCGCTTTCGACATCGCGAGGAAATCCTGCGCGAAGCGCTGCAGCACGCCGCCGGCCTCGTAGACCTGCACGTCCTCGTCGGAGTCGAGGCGGCAGGTGACGGGCGCTTCGACGCGCCCGCCATCCCTGCGGTGGATCACCAGGGTCAGCGTCGCGCGCGGCGCGGGCGTGCCGACGACGTCGAAGGTCTCGCTGCCGTCGATGCCGAGCGTCAGCCGCGTGGTGCCGGGCTGGAACTCCAGCGGCAGCACGCCCATGCCGACCAGGTTGGTGCGGTGGATGCGCTCGAAGCCCTCGGCGACGATCGCCTCCACGCCCGCCAGGCGCACGCCCTTGGCCGCCCAGTCGCGCGAGCTGCCCTGGCCGTAGTCGGCGCCGGCGACGATGATCAGCGGCTGGCGGCGGTCCATGTAGGTCTCGATCGCCTCCCACATGCGCACGAGCTTGCCGTCGGGTTCGATCCGCGCCAGCGAGCCCTGCTTCACCTCGCCATCGACCACCGCCATCTCGTTGACGAGCTTGGGGTTGGCGAAGGTCGCGCGCTGCGCGGTGAGGTGGTCGCCACGGTGCGTGGCGTAGGAATTGAAGTCCTCTTCCGGCAGGCCCATCTGCGCGAGGTATTCGCCCGCGGCGCTGCTGGCGAGGATCGCGTTCGACGGCGACAGGTGGTCGGTGGTGATGTTGTCGCCGAGCACGGCGAGCGGTCGCATGCCGGTCAGCGTGCGTTCGCCGGCCAGTGCGCCTTCCCAGTACGGCGGGCGGCGGATGTAGGTGCTCATCGGACGCCAGTCGTACAGCGGGCTGACCTGCTCGCCGCTGTCGACGTGCAGCTTGAACATCGGGCCGTAGACCTGGCGGTACTGCTCGGGCTTGACGCTGGCCTTGACCACGGCGTCGATTTCCTCGTCGCTCGGCCAGAGGTCCTTGAGCGTGACCGGCTGGCCGTCGGCGTCGAAGCCGAGCGCGTCCTTCTCGATGTCGAAGCGCACGGTGCCGGCGATGGCGTAGGCGATCACCAGCGGCGGCGAGGCGAGGAAGGCCTGCTTGGCGTAGGGATGGATGCGGCCGTCGAAGTTGCGGTTGCCGCTCAGCACCGCGGTGGCGTACAGGTCGCGCTCGATGATTTCCCGCTGGATCGCCGGGTCGAGCGCGCCGCTCATGCCGTTGCAGGTGGTGCAGGCGAAGCCGACGATGCCGAAGCCGAGCTGCTCCAGCTCCGGCAGCAGGCCGGATTCCTCCAGGTACAGCTGCACGGCCTTCGAACCCGGCGCCAGCGAGGTCTTCACCCACGGCTTGCGGGTGAGCCCCTTCGCGTTGGCGTTGCGCGCGATCAGGCCGGCGGCGATGACGTTGCGCGGGTTGGAGGTGTTGGTGCAGGAGGTGATGGCGGCGATGATCACCGCGCCGTCCGGCATCAGGCCTTGCGCTTGCTCGGCCTTGCCCGCGTCGAGCTTGGCGCCGTCGGCGATGCCGCGCTCGGCCAGCGCGCTGGTCGGCAGGCGGCGGTGCGGGTTCGACGGGCCGGCCATGTTGCGCACGACCGTCGAGAGGTCGAAGTGCAGGGTGCGCTCGTACTGCGCGTCCTCCAGGTCGTCGGCCCACAGGCCCGCGACCTTGGCATAGGTCTCGACCAGCGCCACCTGCGCGTCCTCGCGGCCGGTCAGGCGCAGGTAGTCGAGGGTGTTGTCGTCGATGAAGAACATCGCCGCGGTGGCGCCGTACTCGGGCGCCATGTTCGAGATCGTGGCGCGGTCGCCGACGGTCAGCGCCGCCGCGCCTTCGCCGCGGAACTCGAGGTAGGCACCGACCACCTTCTGCTGGCGCAGGAATTCGGTCAGCGCCAGCACCACGTCGGTGGCGGTGATGCCCGGCGCGGGCTTGCCGGCGAGTTCGACGCCGACGATATCCGGCGTGCGCATCCATGAGGCGCGGCCGAGCATCACGTTCTCCGCCTCCAGCCCGCCCACGCCGATCGCGATCACGCCCAGCGCGTCGACATGCGGGGTGTGGCTGTCGGTGCCGACGCAGGTGTCGGGAAAGGCCACGCCATCCTGGACATAGACCACCGGCGACATCTTCTCCAGGTTGATCTGGTGCATGATCCCGTTGCCCGGCGGGATCACGTCGACGTTCTTGAACGCAAGCCTGGTCCAGTCGATGAAGTGGAAGCGGTCGGCGTTGCGGCGATCCTCGATGGCGCGGTTCTTCGCGAATGCGCCGGGATCGAAGCCGCCGCATTCCACCGCCAGCGAATGGTCGACGATCAGCTGCACCGGCACCACCGGGTTGACCTTGGCCGGATCGCCGCCCTGCGCGGCGATGGCGTCGCGCAGGCCGGCAAGATCGACCAGCGCGGTCTGGCCGAGGATGTCGTGGCAGACCACGCGCGCGGGGAACCACGGGAAATCGATCTCGCGTTTGCGCTCGATCAGCTGGCCGAGGTAGTCGGCGATGCGCAGCGGATTGGCGCGGCGGACGATGTTCTCGGCGTGCACGCGCGCGGTGTAGGGCAGGGTGGCCCAGGCGCCGGGGCGGATCGCCTCGACCGCTTCGCGCGCGTCGAACCAGTCAAGATTGGTGCCGGGGAGGGGTTTGCGGTGCTGGCGGTTCATGGCTGGCGGTCGAATGAAAAGTGGCGCGAACCTTTTTCCGTCATTCCCGCGAAGGCGGGAATCCCGTGTCTTTGCGGATGCGTTTCAAAGACGCTGGGTCCCCGCCTGCGCGGGGACGACGGTTTCTGGAACTTCAGGAACGTTTGTCGATCGGCACGAACGCCTGGTCCTCCGGGCCGGTGTAGTTCGCGCTCGGCCGGATGATCTTGCCGTCGATGCGCTGCTCGATGACGTGCGCGCTCCAGCCGCTGGTGCGCGAGATCACGAACAGCGGGGTGAACATCGCCGTCGGCACGCCCATCATGTGGTAGCTGACGGCGCTGAACCAGTCGAGGTTGGGGAACATCTTCTTGATGTCCCACATCACCGACTCCAGGCGCTCGGCGATGTCGTACATCTTCGTGCTGCCGGCCTCGTCCGACAGTTCCTTGGCCACCTGCTTGATCACCTTGTTGCGCGGATCGGACACGGTGTAGACCGGGTGGCCGAAGCCGATCACCACTTCCTTGCGCTCGACCCGGGCCTTGATGTCGGCCTCGGCCTCGTCCGGGTTGTCGTAGCGCTTCTGGATCTCGAACGCGACCTCGTTGGCGCCACCGTGCTTGGGCCCGCGCAGCGCGCCGATGCCGCCGGCGATCGCGCTGTACATGTCGCTGCCGGTGCCGGCGATCACGCGGCAGGTGAAGGTCGAGGCGTTGAATTCGTGCTCGGCGTAGAGGATCAGCGAGGTGTGCATCGCGCGCACCCAGCTGTCCGGCGGCGGTTCGCCATGCAGCAGGTGCAGGAAGTGGCCGCCGATGGAGTCGTCGTCGGTCTCGACGTCGATGACGCGGCCGTTGTGGCTCCAGTGGTACCAGTACAGCAGCATCGAGCCGAGGCAGGCCATCAGCTTGTCGGCGATGTCGCGCGCGCCGGGCGTGTTGTGGTCGTCCTTTTCCGGCGACACGCAGCCGAGCACCGACACGCCGGTGCGCATCACGTCCATCGGGTGCGCCGACGGCGGCAGCTCCTCGAGCGCGGCCTTGACCGCGGCGGGCAGGCCGCGCAGCGACTTCAGCTTCGCCTTGTACGCGCGCAGCTCGGCGGCGTTGGGCAGCTTGCCGTGCACCAGCAGGTGGGCGATCTCCTCGAACTCGCTGGTGGTGGCCAGGTCGAGGATGTCGTAGCCGCGGTAGGCCAGGTCGTTGCCGGTGCGGCCGACCGTGCACAGCGCGGTGTTGCCGGCGGCGGTGCCGGACAGGGCCACCGACTTCTTCGGCTTGAACGGCGCGGCGGGAGTGGCTTGGCTCATGGTGGTGTCTCCTGGATGGCGTCTCGTGTTCTGGTTCCCGCGGCGATGGCCGGCCGCCGGCGCTGGCCGCTAGCGCGACCCCGATGCGTTGGCTTGGTTGAAGCGGCCGCAAGGCCGCGCCAGCACGTGCCGGAGGGCCCCGGACACGACCCCCGTCGTGTCCGGCCCGCCGGCCGACCAGCGCCCTGCCGGCCGCGCGTGCATCACTTCTTCGCCGCGAACAGCGCGTCGAGCCTGCCCTCGAAGGCGTGGTAGCCGATGCGCTCGTACAGCTCCTCGCGGGTCTGCATCGCGTCGACCACGGCCTTCTGGTGCCCGTCGCGGCGCACGGCCTCGTACACCGCCTCGGCCGCCTTGTTCGCGGCGCGGAAGGCCGATAGCGGGAACAGCTGGATCGCGACGCCGGCCGAGGCCAGCTCGTCGCGCGTGAACAGCGGCGTCTTGCCGAACTCGGTGATGTTGGCCAGCACCGGCACCTTCACCGCGTCGACGAAGCGGCGATAGGTGTCGAGGTCATGGGCGGCCTCGGCGAAGATGCCGTCGGCGCCGGCCTCGACGCAGGCGACGGCGCGCTCGATCGCGGCGTCGACGCCGTCGACCTGGATCGCGTCGGTGCGCGCGATCAGGAAGAAGTCCGGATCGGTTTTCGCATCGGCGGCGGCCTTGACCCGGTCGACCATCTCGCCCTGCGGCACGATCTCCTTGCCCGGGCGGTGGCCGCAGCGCTTGGCGCCGACCTGGTCCTCGATGTGGCAGGCCGCCGCGCCGGCCTTGATCAGCGACTTGACCGTGCGCTCGATGTTGAACGCGCTGGGTCCGAAGCCGGTGTCGATGTCGACCAGCAGCGGCAGCGCGCAGACATCGGTGATGCGCCGCACGTCGATCAGCACGTCCTCGAGGGTGTTGATGCCGAGGTCGGGCAGGCCCAGCGAGCCCGCGGCGACGCCGCCGCCGGACAGGTAGATCGCCTTGTAGCCGGCGCGCTGCGCGAGCAGGGCGTGGTTGGCGTTGATCGCGCCGATCACCTGCAGCGGCGATTCGGCGGCGAGGGCGGCGCGGAAGCGTGCGCCGGCGGAAGCAGTGGTCATGGCCTGGCTCGCAGGGGGCGGCGGGGATTCCCGGATGGCCTGCAATGTGGCACCCTTCCTCGGGTTGATCAATCTTGATCGAATAAATCAACCTGTCATCCATGAACACGCCCGCCGACAGCGACCTGATCCCCGCGCCCGAAGCCTGCGCCCTGCTCGGGATCAGCCCGGCCACGCTCTACGCCTACGTCAGCCGCGGCCTGATCGAATCGCGCCCCGGCCCCGACCACCGCAGCCGCGTCTACCTGCGCCGCGACGTCGAGCGCCTGGCCCAGCGCAAGAAGGCCGGCCGCGGCGCCGCGCGCGGCGCGGCGCAGAGCCTCGACCGCGGCCTGCCGGTGATGGAGACCGCGATCTCGCTGATCCGCCCCGACAGCCCCTACTACCGCGGCCGCGCCGCGGTGGCGATGGTGCGCGAGGGCGCGACGCTGGAGGACGCCGCCCGCCTGCTGTGGAACTGCGGCGAACTCGATCCCTTCGACCCGCCGCCGGCGAGCGGCTGGCCGGCGCGGGTGGCGCCGATCGCGACCGACGCCGCGCTGCCGCCGCTCGAACGCGCGCTGTCGGCGATCCCGCTGCTGGCGCTGGACCAGCGCCATTCGCTCAACGCCGCGCCGCCGATCAAGCGCCGGCTCGCCGCCACCCTGCTGCGCCAGAACGCGGCGCTGCTGGTCGCCGGCACGCCCGACGCACGCCCCGTACACCGCCTGCTCGCCGACGCCTGGTGCCCCGGCGACGCCGCCTTCGCCGACCTCGTCCGCGCCGCGCTGGTACTGTGCGCCGACCACGAGCTCAACGTCTCCGCCTTCGCCGCGCGCGTGGTCGCCTCCACCGGCGCACACCTGCATGCCACCGTCTGCGCCGGCCTGGCCGCGCTGTCGGGCCCGCGCCACGGCGGCGCCACCGCGCGCGCCTATGCGCTGATCGCCGACGCCGCCGAAGCGGCGTTGCCCGCGGCCTTCATCAACGAGCGCTGGCAGCGCGGCGACGACCTGCCCGGCTTCCACCACGTGCTGTATCCCGAAGGCGACCCGCGCGGCGCCGAGGTGCTGGCGATGCTGCGCGCGCGCTGCGCCGACAGCCCGCGCATGGCCCACGTCGAGGCGCTGCTCGCCGCCGCGGCCGAGAGCAGCGGCCGGCTGCCGAACATCGACGGCATGCTCGCCGCGATCTGCTACGTGCACGAACTGCCTGCCGCGCCGGCGCTGGCGATGTTCGCCGCCGGACGCCTGGCCGGCTGGCTGGCGCACGCGCAGGAGCAGCAGGACCTCGGCCGCCTGATCCGGCCGCGGGCGCAGTACAACGGGGTGTTGCCGGAAGTCGTGGCCGACTGAGGCCGGTCTCCTGGACCACCTTCCCGGCGAATGCCAGGGAGCCGTCATCCCGACGAAGACCCGGAAGTCGTCCCGACGAAAGCCCGGAAGTCATCGTCCCGGCGAAAGCCCAGGGCCGTCATCCCGGCGAAAGCCGGGATCCATTTGGACTTTAGGCTTTCCGCAACAGGACCACGGCAAAATGGATCCCGGCTTTCGCCGGGATGACGACGCACGGGGCCGCGCCTGTCCCGATACCGACACTCGCGCCGGCACCTGCACGCTCCCGCCCCTGCGTCTTGCCTCCGCCCTGCCCCTGCACCAGACCCCCCACCTTCGGCACACGACCCCGCCCCCAATTCCTGTACCCTCCGGTTCAGTGACTCCGACAGGGTTCAGCCACCGTTGGTGATCCTTGCCGACTGCCGACCTTGCCGGCCCCCGCTGCTCCCTTCCCCCATGACCGACGCCGCCGCCAACGACGCCCCCGCCGTGCGCCTCGCCGGAGTCCGCCTGGACCGAGGCGGTCGCACCATCCTGTCCGGCATCGACCTCGCCGTGCCGCGCGGCAGCATCACCGCCGTGCTCGGCCCCTCGGGCAGCGGCAAGTCGACCCTGCTCGCCGCGCTGACCGGCGAACTGGCGCCCGCCGCCGGCACCGTCGAGGTCCTCGGCCAGCCGGTGCCGCGGCGCCAGCGCGAGCTGCTGGCGCTGCGCAAGGGCATCGGCGTGCTGCTGCAGGGCAACGGTCTGCTCACCGACCTCACCGCCGCCGAGAACATCGCCCTGCCGCTGCGCACGCATACCCGGCTGCCGCGCGAGGTGATCGACCGGCTGGTGGAGATGAAGCTGCACGCGGTCGGCCTGCGCGCCGCCGCCGACCTCTACCCGCGCGAGCTGTCCGGCGGCATGGCGCGTCGCGTCGCGCTGGCCCGCGCGATCGCGCTCGACCCGCCGCTGATGGTCTACGACGAACCGCTGACCGGGCTCGACCCGATCGCCTCGGGCGTGATCATGAATCTGGTCTCCGAACTCAACGACCGCCTCGGCCTGACCAGCATCATCGTCACCCACCACGTGCACGAGACGCTGCCGATCGCCGACCGCGCGGTGGTGATCGCCAACGGCCGCATCGTTTTCTCCGGCACGCCGGACGAACTGCAGGCCAGCGACGACCCGCTGCTGCGGCAGTTCCTGCGCGGCGAGCCGGACGGGCCGATCGCCTTCGACAGCGCCCCGCGCGCGGAGGTGGCGTGATGCCGCTGACCGCTTCCATCCGCTCCATCGGCCGCGCCGGCCTGTTCTCGCTGTCGGTGCTGCGCGCGTCGAAGCCGACCGCCGACTTCTTCGCCGAGCTGCTGCGCGAGATCTACAAGATCGGCGCGCGCAGCTTGCCGATCATCGCCGTCGGCGGCGCCTTCGTCGGCCTGTCGCTGACCCTGCTCGGCTTCCGCGCGCTGGAAACCTACGGCGCCTCCAACCAGGTCAGCGTGCTGATCGGCCTTGGCCTGTACCGCGAACTGGCGCCGGTGCTGACCGCGCTGCTGTTCGTCGGCCGCGCCGGCAGCTCGATCGCCGCCGAACTCGGCCTGATGCGCGCCACCGACCAGATCACCGCGCTCGGCCTGATGGCGATCGACCCGGTGGCCAAGGCGGTCGCGCCGCGCTTCTGGGCGGCGGTGCTGACGGTGCCGCTGCTGGTCGGCTTCTTCGCCACCTTCGCCATCGCCGCCAGCTGGTTCCAGGCGGTGCAGGTGCTCGGCATCGACAACGGCATGTTCTGGCAGACGATGCAGGACGCGGTCGACTTCCGCGACGACTTCGTCCCGGCCTTCGTCAAGGCGGCCGTGTTCGGCGGCACCGCGGCGCTGGTGGCGTCCTACGTCGGCTACCACGCCGAGCCGACGATCGAGGGCACCTCGGTCGCCACCACGCGCGCGGTGGTCAACGCCTCGCTGCTGGTGCTGATGTTCAACTTCGTGCTGTCGGCGTTCCTGTTCCGGTGAGCCCCATGCATCGCATTCAGCCGCCGTCCGTACCCTTCGCAGCATGCAACCTGCCGCCGCGCGCGGCATCGAGGTAATCGACATGGCAACCCGTGGCCCCCGTCTCGAATTCGCCGTCGGCGCCTTCCTCGTGCTGGCGCTGGGCTCGCTGCTGGTGCTGGCGATCGCCTCCACCAACGGCAAGTTCGGCTTCGCCCGCGACAGCTACGCGCTGACCGCGCGCTTCACCAACCTCGGCCAGCTGCGCCCGAACGCGCCGGTCAAGATCGGCGGCGTAACCATCGGCCGCGTGGCGAAGATCGACCTTGATCCGCTCAAGTTCGACTCCATCGTCACCCTCGCCATTGACCAGCGCTTCAACGAGATCCCGATCGACACCTCGGCCGGCATCCTCACCGGCGGCCTGCTCGGCGAGAGCTACGTCGGCCTGCAGCCCGGCGGCGACATGGAAACGCTGCAGCCCGGCGAGGAGATCCCGTACACCACGCCCGCGGTCGACCTGATCCAGATGGTCGGCAAGTACATGTTCGGCGGCGGCGGCGATGCACCGCCGGCCGCGACCCCCGCAACACCCGCTCCGGAAGAAGGAACGCCCCCATGACGCTGTTGACCCCCACCCGCAAGACCCTCGCGCTCGCGCTCGCGGCGACGCTGCTGGCGGCCGCGCCGGCGCTGTCGTTCGCCCAGGCGCAGCCGGCGCCGGCCGCGGCCAGCATGCAGGGCGCTTCGCCCAGCCAGCTGGTGCTCGACAACACCAAGCGCGTGCTGGAAACGCTGGAATCGCGCCGCGCCGAGTTCACCCGCGACCGCGCCGCGCTGCAGAAGTTCGTCAGCGGCGAGTTCAACACCATGTTCGACCGCGACTATGCCGCGCGACAGGTGCTCGGCCGCCACGGCCGCGGCGCGTCGGACGCCGACGTCAAGGCCTTCGGCGACGCGCTGGCCGACAACCTGATGCGCCGCTACGGCTCCTCGCTGCTGGACTTCAACACCCAGCTGCGCGTGCGCATCAAGTCCGAGTCGCCGCTGCCGCGCGGGCTCGGCGTGAAGGTGTCGAGCGAACTGCTGCGCAGCGGCGGCGAGCCGATCCCGGTCGACTACCTGATGCGCCGTGCCGGCAGCGGCTGGCGCGTGTTCGACGTGATGGTCGAGGGCGTGTCGTTCGTGCAGACCTTCCGCCAGCAGTTCGATTCGGAGCTGCAGCGCAAGTCGATCGCCCAGGTCGCGCAGGAGCTGCGCAGCGGCCGGATCGCGGCGGACGCGAGCAGCGACTGATGGCGGCGACGGCTTCCGTGCGCCGCGACGGCGACGCGCTGGCGTTCGCCGGCGCGCTGTCGCGCGACGCCGTGGCCGCGCTCTGGCCGCAGGCGCGCCAGGCATTGCCGGGCGTTCAACGCTTCGATCTGTCCATGGTGTCGTCGGTGGACAGCGCCGGCCTTGCGCTGCTGGCCGAGCTCGCGCAACGTGCCGGAGGCGTGTCCGTCGACGGCGATCCCCCCGGCCTCGACGGCCTGCGCCGCGCCTACCGGCTCTCTCCCACCCTGTCCTTCGCGCAGGCATGACGCCCGCGCGGCCATCCCGACGGATCGCCACGATGACGCAGTTCCCCCGCCTGCTTGCCGTCCTGCTGTCGTCGCTGCTGCTGGCCGCCTGCGCCGGCGGCGGCGGCACCCGCGATGCCGCCACTGCCGGCGTGCAGGTCGCGCCCATGCAGGATCCGCCTGCGGCCGATGCCGCGCCCGTCGCGCCCCCCGAAGCCGGGCCCGCGCCGGCCGTTGCCGACGATGCGCTGGCCGCGCCTGTGCCCGAAGCGGATGACGACGCCCCGGCCACCGTCGCCGAAGGCGACGCGCCCACCCAGGCCGAACTCGATTTCGCCGCGATCTACGACCCGGTGGCCGACCCGACCCTGCCCTCGCCCGCGCAGCTGCCGTCGAGCTACGACCCGTGGGAGAACTGGAACCGCAAGGTCCATCGCTTCAACAACGCCGTCGACCGCACCATCGCCACGCCGCTGGCCAGGGCCTACGTCAAGGTCGTGCCGCGCCCGATGCGGCTGGGCGTGAGCAACTTCTTCAACAACCTCGGCCAGCCGGTCAGCGCGCTCAACGCACTGCTGCAGGGCCGGCCGAAGCAGGCCGGACAGTCGCTCGGGCGCTTCCTGCTCAACAGCACGGTCGGCATCGGCGGCCTGTTCGATCCGGCCTCGGCCGCGAACATCCCCAACCGCAGCGAGGACTTCGGCCAGACCCTCGGCGTCTGGGGCTGGAAGAACTCGCGCTACGTCGAACTGCCGCTGTTCGGCCCGCGCACCCTGCGCGACAGCTTCGGCCTGGTCGGTGACGCGCCGCTGTCGCCGCTGCGCCAGGTGGAGGACGACGGCGCGCGCTACTTCCTGCAGGGCCTGCAGCTGGTCGACCTGCGCGCCCAGCTGTTCGCGCTCGACTCCATGCGCGAGGGCGCCGCGGACGAATACGCCCTGGTGCGCGACGCCTGGCTGCAGCGGCGCAACTACCAGATCCAGGCCGACCGCCGCCGCCAGGACGAAAACGAACTGCCCGACTACCTGCTCGAAGACGACAGCAACCCCACCGTCCCGGTCGACGTGATGCCGATCGTGCCGCTGTCGCCGACGCCATAGGTCGGGGCTAGGCCCCCGACGCTCGTGCACCTAAATCCGCGCGCCGCGGACGCAAACCCGGACGTCGGGGACGTCGCCCCGACCTACGCGCAGCCGGGTCATTCGCCGGCCTCGCGCGGCGCCTCCCCCGGCGCCGCGATCTGCCGCACCACCTCCTCCGGCTGCAGCTCCCCGGGCAGCGCCCGCTTTGCCTTGGCCCCCAGCTCCGACAGCCGCCGGGCGCGCACGATCGCCGACTGCGGCGACTCCAGCAGGTGGTTGCGCGCATCGTCGAACGCCTTCCTCGCGTCCGCCAGCTTGCGGTCGACCAGGTTGAAGTCGAACACGAATGCCGACAGCGCATCCAGCACCAGCCCGCCGACGCGACTGATCTCCAGCGCCTGCTTCTGCACCTTGTCGCGCGTCCACAGCCGCTCGACCACGCGCAGCAGCGCCATCAGCGTGTTCGGCGACGCGAACACCACGCGCTGGTCGAAGGCATAGGTCTGCAGGCCGCCGTCCGCGCCCAGCGCCGCCGACAGCGCGCCCTCGATCGGCACGAAGGCGACGGTCACCTCCAGCGCATCGCCCCCCAGCGCCTTCGGATAATTCTTCTCCCCCAGCTCGCGCACGTGCTGGCGCAGCGCCACCGCATGCCGCCGCAGCGCATCGTCGTGCTGCTCCGGGGTCTCGGCATTCATCGCCTCCTGCCACGCGATCAGGTTGACCTTGCTGTCGACGGCGACGCTGCGCTCGTCCGGCAGCCGGACCACGACGTCTGGCCGCAGGCGATCGCCCTCGTCGTCGACCGCATGCACCTGCCGCTGGTAGTGCACGCCTTCCTCCAGCCCCGAGCCGCGCAGCACGTTGTCGAGCATCAGCTCGCCCCAATCGCCGCGCACCTTGGCGCTGCCCTTCAGCGCCCGCGTCAGCGCCGATGCCTGCGCCGCCATCTCCTGGTTGAGCGTCTTGAGCTCGCCGACCGCCCCGGCCAGGCTCGCCCGCTCGCGCGCCTCCTCGCCGTACACCGCATCGACCCGCGTGCGGAACTCGTTCAACCGCTCCGCGAACGGCTTGAGCAGGCCCTCGATGTCGGTGCGCGACTGCGCGGTGGCCACCCGCACGTTGTGCGCGAACTGCTGACCGCGCTCCTCGAACACCTTGCCCGCCAGTTCGGCGAAAGCGCCGGAGAGCTTCTCCTGGGCGGTATCGAGGTAGGTGCGCAGCTCCGCGCGCGCGCGCTCGGAGTGCTCCAGGTTCGCCAACGCCTGCGCCTGCGCGTTCTGCAGCTGCTGGTGTTCGGCCTGCAGCGCCTGCAGCGCCTGCTCGAGGCGGTCGCGCTGCGCCTCCAGCTGCCGCAGGTCGCGCTCCCGCTCCACCAGCCGCGCATCGCGTTCGGCCAGGCCTGCAGCATCGAGCTGCAGGCGCGCCGCCAGGGCGGTCGCCTCCTGCTCGTGCGCCGTCGTCCGCCGCAGCAGGCCTTCCTTCTCCGCCTGCAGCGCCTCCAGCCGCCCGCGCAGCTCGCCCGCGTCCACTTGGCTCGACCGCAGGCGCTCGCGCTCCGACGCCAGCTCGTCCGCCAGCCGCCGACCTTCCGCGGCCTGGTCGCCACGCCCGCCCGAGCGCCGCAGCAGCAGCACGACCAGCAGGACCAGCACCGCGAGCAGCAGGCCGGAAAACAGCAGCAGCAGGGTTTGCACATCCATGGGAAGAGTGTAGCCGGCGCCGTCTCAGGGAGTGCGCCGGCGTGCGCGCGATCCGCAGTCCGGCGCACCGACACGGCGCATCTGCAACCGTCGCGCTACCGTCCGTCTCCCTGTCCACAAAGACCGGAGACGCGATCCATGTTCTTTCGACCCACCCTTGCGGCCCTCGTGCTGTCGTGCGCCACGACGCTCGCCAGCGCACAGGACCCCACCAGCGACGACGGCGCCCGCGCACGCGCCGTGGTCGAGGACCTCGTGCGCATCCCGAACCCCGCCGGCGTGCAGGACACCTACACCGCGCGCATCGGCGGCATCGACCAGTGGATCAGCATCCGCGGCCAGGACCGCGCGAACCCCGTCATCCTGTTCGTGCACGGCGGCCCCGCGACGCCGACCCTGCCCAGCCTGTGGCAGTTCCAGCGTCCGCTGGAGGAATACTTCACGATGGTCAACTACGACCAGCGCGGCGCGGGCAAGACCTATCTCGAGGACCACTCCGACGCGGTCGCGGACAGCCTCCGCATCCAGACCTACGTTGACGACCTGGTCGCCATCGCCGAACACCTGCGCACGAAGCTCGGCAAGGACAAGCTGATCCTGATGGCGCACAGCTGGGGCACCATCCCCTCGATGCGCGCCGCGCTGGCGCGCCCCGACCTGTTCCACGCCTACGTCGGCATCGGCCAGGTGATCAACGTACGCGACAACGAACGCATCAGCATCGAGTACGGACTGGCGCAGGCGAGGAAGCACGGCAACGCCCAAGCCATTGCCGAGATCGAATCGATCCTGCCCTATCCGGGCGACCGGCCGATCACGCGCGAACGCATCGTCGCCGCCCGCAAGTGGCCGCAGCACTACGGCGGCATGGCCGCGTTCCGCGACGAGACCAACCTCTGGTTCTTCGGCGCCGCGCGCCTGTCGCCCGACTACGGCGCCGAGGACCGCGCAGCCCTCAATGCCGGCAGCCTGTTCACCCTGGACCGACTGCTCGACGAGTACGTGCAGGTCGACTTCAAGCCCGTGCGCGAATTCCCGATCCCGGTCGTGATGTTCATGGGCCGCCACGACTACACCACGCCCTCGCAGCCCACCGAGCAATGGCTGCAGCGCGTGGACGCCCCATCCAGGCACGGCGTCTGGTTCGAGCGCTCCGCGCACATGATCCCGTGGGAAGAACCGGGCAAGACGCTGGTGAGCCTGCTCGAGTACGTGCGGCCACTGGCGGTGGACTGAGCGGCGGCAGCGCCGGGGGCCTGCTGTCGGGCCGCCGCCTGCTTGATGAATCCGATGATGTGCTCGATGGTGAAGCGACTCCTGGCATGTCCGTCCTCTCGGCTTGACGGACTTTAGAGCGTCACGTGGTACGGCTCCGTGGGGGCAGGTCAGAACCAGGCAAGCGCATAAGTACAAGTGACCGAAGAACTCTCATGTGCGCCCTAACGCCCGAATCAAGCCGCGCCGCGAAGCGGCGTTGGCTTGAATGACCTGTTAGGCCACATGCTGCTCATCAGTTGGATACTGGATCCCTTTGCGACCAGATTACTGAGATGATCTTCCAGCCGTCTTCGGTGTGGACCAGATGCCACATCTCACGGCCCCAATGGGCTTCCTGTCCGCTGCGTAGAACGGAATAGTCGAAGTTCACTGAAGCGACCAATCCGTCCGTATCTATGGTTACGTTCCGGAATACTTCCTCGATCGATTCTGAATCAGCCGCGGTTGTCCCGTCGATCATGGCCAGGTAGTTGTTCTCCGGCCACCTAACCACCCTGCTCGCTTCGGGTGCGAACTCCTTGAATCGGGCTACCCTTGTGTCGTCGTCTACCATCTGCCAAGTCACATGCTCGGGCTTGTCAGAGAAGAAAAGTCCAACGAACGTTGCCTTGTCTTTATTGATGATTGATGTACGGAACGCTTCCACAATCTCACGAATCGCTGCCACGTCTCCGGGGTCGTTATGGGCAGCCATTGCAGGTTGCAGGCCGATTGACAGTGATACGAGAGCAGTGAAGGCAAGCTTTTTCAGAGGTGACATGTGAACTCTCCGTGGCCTAACACCTGAATTAAGCCGTGCCGCGAAGTGGCATCGGCTTGATGAGTTGTTAGGCCTTTGCCTGCTTGGCACGAGACGAAAGTCGCTTTCTGCGGAGCAGGCGCTCTGAACGCATGACATGAAGGACAAAGATCTTGAGCCCATCAAAGCGGTAGAAGATGCGGCAAGGTGGCTCCACTATCTGACGATAGCGGGATCGCCCGAGTTCAGCTGGACGACTACCGCTTTCCGGATGATCCACCAGTTGCTCAACATGGCCAAAGACGCGCTTAACAAGCTCGGAGGCAGCAACCGGGTCCTCCAGCGCAATGTAGTCAGCAATAGCATCCAGATCGCTTAGAGCTGGCTCCGACCAGACTATTTCAGCCATCGAGCGAGACGCTTCCTGGCTTGAACATGGGTCGCCACGCGCCCCTCAGCGATTGCCTGCTCTCCGCGGGCAATGCCTTCGAGTACGGCCATGCGCTGCTGCATCAGCTGGTAGCTCTCGACGTCTACCAGATATGCGCTGGGCAGGCCGTGTTGGGTGATGAGGATGGGCTCTTTGCTCTGCTCGATATCCGAGAGGAGCTCAGTAGCCTGACGCTTGAGGGTAGTGACGAGTTCGGTGCGCATGAAGTGACACTACAGTATCACTTAAGGCTGCGCAAGTGCTTGGCGCAAAGGCCTAACGCTTGAATTAAGCCGCGCCGCGAAGCGGCGTCGGCTTGAATGAATTGTTAGGCTTCACGCCCGGCCACCCTGCACATGCTCTCGGAAGCCTTGCGTGGCCTCAGAGGTGAGAGATAAAAGTTCTGTCTCATGAACATGGACGGGGGTGATTCCGCGGCGCTTGGCCTCCGAGGGGAACGTAGTTTGGAATTGCCCCTTCGGGAGCAGAAGGGTGGCAGGGGTGCCACCGCTGCGCTCCAAGCATGAACTGAATAATTTACGCACTTCGAACACGGAAGGCTCGGCCTGCGCAACAGACACGAAAGCAGTGCCAAAGATGAAGCCGCTTGCAGCGTCCATGAGTGCGATGCAATTGAAATCTCCGTCTTGCTCGGTGCGAACGGGAGCATCATTGAGTTGGAACACAACCCAAGCCTCGTCTTCTTCAAATTGGTTGGGTTCTAGCATGAACTTTTCATGTGAAGCCTAACACTAGAATTAAGCCGTACCGCGAAGCGGCATCGGCTTGAATGATTTGTTAGGCCGCACACCAAGCGCTTTGGCAGTCTCTTCAAGCGGTGTACTGAACCCTAACTTCTTAGCTGGTCGGGAATTCATGTCAATTACCAGCTGGTCAAGACTGCAGCGGTTCAAGCCGCCATCCTGTTCAATGAAGGCCTCATAATCGAGTGCACAGTTGGTCAGCACGCCGAGTTTGGAAAGATCAGCTGCTCGCGCAAATGCAACAGCGCGATACCCGTTCATCACTCGCTCCCGCACATGGTCTGGGTAACCGGCGAGCTCAAGCACTAGGGAAATGCCCCGAACCAAGCTTATGAACAGCTTTTCGGCCGTGAGGCGCTCTCCCTCCAGCATGAGGAAGCTCAGCTGAGTGCGACTGCTCATATACACAAAGGCGTTGCGCTCTGCCATTGGCAAGAACGTAACGTACCAATTGCCAAGCGGCGCGTCGGTCGCCTGAGCTTCGCCCAAGTGATCTCGTTTGAGACGAGCTCTGGCAGCTATGGCGCGTGTAACGATCAAGTTAGCCATGATGTCTCATGTGCGGCCTAACGCCTGAGTTAAGCCGCGCCGCGTAGTGGAGCGAACACATGGCAAGCTTTACCTGCCATGTGGCTCGCGTAACGAAGCGGCGTCGGCTTGAACGAATTGTTAGACCGATGCATCGCGGTATGCACGCAGCACAGCATTCATCCGTGTCTGATACCCAGGGCCCTGTGCCTTGAACCACTCAAGAACGTCCTGCTCGATGCGAAGAGAGATGGCAGCCTTGGGCGGCTGAGGCGTGAGCCCCCGGCGGACAATGCCGCGTACGGTATGGCGCAGCTTTGCCTCTGGATGATCCGGAGTAGCGGTGCCCGGCGCACCGGACTTTAGCTTGGCCCAGTCAGTCTTGGACTGCATCGAAGAAGAGCTGCGCTTCTTGGCGGGTTGCTTTGCGGAACGAGATGATGCGGATTTCATGGGCGGTCTCCGTATGGACGATTGAGACGGGAACACCGGCAAGTAACCCAAGGGTGACAAAACGCTGTTCGCTGTAGGAGAACCGGTCATCCTCGAAGGTAAAGGTGAGGCCACCAAAAACAGCAGATGCGTCAAGGAAGTCGAGCCCATGCTGCTTGAGGTTGAGTGAGCGCTTACGCTCTGACCAAGTGAACTCCATCGGCAGAGTGTATATACAAATTGTCAGGCGCGCAAGATGCTGGCTGCAGCGGTCTAACGCCTGAATTAAGCCGCGCCGCAAAGCGGCGTCGGCTTGAATGAATTGTTAGGGCTCACGCCCGGTACTCCACTGTTGCATGGCTACGGCCAGCGGCTTTCTCTAGCAGGACGATCAGCCGATCGTTGAGCTTGAGGTAGCTTGGAAGGCTGCGGCTGCCACTGGTGAAGCGGAGTTGATAGTACTCACCATATCCGGCGGTGCCATGATAGATCTCAGCCTCATACCGCTCTCCACGTGGGAGCGTGACTACGACATGCTTGTGATCGAGTCCGAGCGAGCGCAACTCGTCGTAGGCGAGCTGGCTTTTGGGAATGGTGATGGGATGGCCAGAAGCGTGCAGAAACGACTGGTTTGCTGTGAACTCGAAGCTCGCCATAGCTCCCCCTGTGAGCCCTAACGCCTGAATTAAGCCGCGCCGCGAAGCGGCGTCGGCTTGAATGAATTGTTAGGCCGCGCCCGGCTGACCTGACAAGACCGTTGATGGATACAAAGCCACGGGGTTTGGAAAGTGGCTGAACTCAAAGCTGAAGTTGCTCTCTCTAAAGTAGATGACGCCAGAAACCTCCGGGACGGTCGTGAACCATCCGTTGTGCTGCCGATAGAGAACCTGTTGGATCTCCTGCGGAGAAAGCGACGCCACAAACTCACCGAATACACCAAGAACATAAGGTACCCCAGCCTCCCGGACAAGCTCGGAATACTGGCCGGCTTTGTCACTAAGCTTTCTGTAGATGTGATCCGGAGGTACGCCAATCCATCCGCTCCAAGATCCGCTTGAGCGAACTGAAGCCGATATCTCTTGCTCCTTCTCGTTTCGCTGGTGAAGTGTCACCACATCGATCACTTCCAGCAGCCGAGAGTCCTCTGCGCGGAGCGACCAATCTGGGGTCTTTCCACAGACAAGTTGCTCGTATCTGAAGTTGGCACCGCTTTGCCGCAGATACGCGCCAAGCAGCAACTCTCGATACGTGTGGAATCGAGCGCGAAGTGGTTGTGTCGTTAGCTTCTCCACGAACGGTGCGGCATCGTCCGGGTGCAGACGGCCGATGAGCTCATGTAGATGAGCGTTACCAGCTTCGTCTGGGTCTAAACGCGGAAGGTTTGTCACTTGCGCGGCCTAACGCCTGAATTAAGCCGCGCCGCGAAGCGGCGTCGGCTTGAATGAGCTGTTAGGCCGCACTATGCGACCAGCTGTCAGTCGCTGCAACTGTGTCCGCAGGCCATCCGGACAAGAGTGGGAGCTTGGCGCTGGCGCTTGCGAAGAAGCATCGGATGCGACGGAACGAAGCGCCAGGCGTGAGATCGCGAGAGACTCTGCTTTGACGACTGCGATCATGTGTCTGGAGCGATGGATGCCGAATGACAGCTCTACGCTTGCGCTCTGCGGCCTAACGCCTGAATTAAGCCGCGTTGCGAAGCAACGTCGGCTTGAATGAATTGTTAGGCCCCGGCCTGTGCTAGGCAGTAACCCGTTGATTAAATCAGCGTCAAGTAGTGAACTAAATCTGGAAACTGGTAGCCATCGAGGTCAGATTGAGGCATATCGTTCAGTTCGCTCTCCACCTTGCTCCAGGCGACTGAGTCATCAAGCGCGTACTTGAACTGAGCAACTGCGCCACTAGGTGAGCTAGCACTTATGATCTCGGAAGATGGCCTGTTGGAGATGAAGTTTGTCATGAGCTTGCAGGCTTTTCGAAGCTGTTCGGCTTCGGATTCATCTGGATCCGCAAACCATTCGACTAGCTTGTCAGCCAAGAAACTATCGAGGTCGATGTGGTTGCGTATCTCAGCCATTAGTGTGGTTCCTGCGGGGCCTAACGCCTGAATTAAGCCGCGCCGCGAAGCGGCGTCGGCTTGAATGAATTGTTAGGGCTCATCTTGTACTACCGACAGATCCAGCTCGTCCAGTTCGTTCTTCGGGTCTCGCCGGAAGATGCTAATAACCGTGTCCCAGACCAGAAGCCCGAACTCGTATGTCTCACGAGTTTTGTCCAAAGTCACTTGGCTCACTTGCCAATGTCTTGAGCCATCGTTGGTCAGCCCGAAATGACGACAATGATCGTAAGTATCTATGAACTCTTTGAACTTGCTCTTCAATGTCGAATCGAGTCTGTGCCTATCTACCAGCGAATCAAAAATGCTCTTAGGAGATGGCACTCGGTCACTAGGCTCAGGATTGTTCTGCCCGAGCAGCTGAGACACGCTGAGCCCGATTGTGCAGATAAGGAAAACGCAACGCTCATGGAAATGCTCGACCTGGTCGCCGGCTGATAGATCATCTTGCAGCGTGGCCCACTGATGCTTTGCTTGCTTTAGCGAGTAAAGCTGGAGGTTAGTATCCTCGCCACTTGAATCAATGAAGTAGTAGCGATGCACGGTATGAGCCCTAACGCCTGAATTAAGCCGCGCCGCGAAGCGGCGTCGGCTTGAATGAATTGTTAGGCGGCATTAGAGCAGGCTCCACCCAATAGCGCCAAGCGTGATGGTGCCAATAGCCAATAGGGTGCTTGAGATCACAAGGACGCCGTGGGCAGACTGTTTTGAGATGCGCCGCCCAAGCATCAGTCCGATCACACAGCCAAGCAGGGAAAGCGCAATGAACCACTCAGAGATTGCGTTGAGCGAACCGAGCTTGCTGTGACTGACAGGAGGGGAGAACGCTGAAAGCAAGCCCGCCAGAAGAGCGAAGCCGCCGGCAAACCAAAAAAGCTGTGAGTAGCGATCTGTTGCCATATGCCGCCTAACGCCGGAATTAAGCCGCGCCACGAAGTGGCGTCGGCTTGAATGAATTGTTAGGCCTGTCCGCGATATTCATTTGCTGAAATCGTCAACACACTTCATGTACAGGCCGAATAGGTGCTCGATCTGTGGAATTGTGAAGCAAATCATTGGTCGGAGCGTCACATAGCCTGAGTTTGCGAATTTCTTGAACTTGTCCCCATGATCTTTCGTGTCTGCAAAGTCAGGCCCATAGTGAACAAGGTGATTCCTTAGGTCTTGCACTAAGAACAAGTCTTTCCAATAGGTGGCGTTGAGGTCGATGCTTTTGCCGAGGACTTTGGTTGCGTAGGTTAGCGACCTTTTGATTCCGCGATCCCGAAGGTCTGAAGGAGATAACTGGATATCGCTTTTGGAACGCTCCATGGCAACAAGTTCGTCAAGGTTTTGCTCAACGATTGAGTAGGAGGCAATGAATACAGCCCGCAAGAGACTCTGCCTGGTTGCATTCAAGTTTCCAATTGCGTCTTTGTCCTCTTGCGTAGCGCCGTTTGGAAGCTTCGCCGCAAGATGTGCGTCGGCTGCCTGTGCCGCCTCAAGCAAATACGCGAGATCAATGAATGACAGAAATCGCGGAACGCTGTATGTGGAATCTTCAGGTCGTAGCATTGTGTGTTGACAGGCCTAACGCCTGAATTAAGCCGCGCCGCGAAGCGGCGTCGGCTTGAATGAATTGTTAGGCCTTTGTGGCCACGTCAATAAATTGCCACGCCACCAAAGCGCCAGCCATGAATGTAGCAAATAGAGCCATGGAAATCAGGTATACACAAACAAGCTTATGTGCCGCATGGCTTCGGTCTCGCCAGGCCTGAGAGAGACTCCGGAATGAGGAAGGCCATGCGCCGCGCATGCTAGAAGGAAGCTTGAATTGTTGGATGAAGAACGCAATTAAAATCGGAACGAGTCCGGCCAAGATGAGCGCGACAAATACAAGTTCCGCAATTTTCATGCTCGACGCCAGTTGTTCAAAAGGCCTAACGCCTGAATTAAGCCGCGCCGCGAAGCGGCGTCGGCTTGAATGAACTGTTAGGCATCAGTCCCACCATGCCGTAACACCCTGAACGACAGGAGGCTCGATGCCCAACTGACCAATCTCGTCTGGATCGGCGAAGGCGACATAGTCTGGTTGAAGCGCCGAAAGAGCCTCAGTGAGCGCCTCCGGTTGGATAGTGCCCGCCACCAAAACTGTGTCTGTGAAAGGCCATGAGTCATCGTCTGGGTCAAGCTCGGAGATCAGGGCGTATACGGCGGTTACGTCAGGACGCTGAAGCAACCCAAGCAGAGTGTCTCGAAATAGCGGAACTCCGGGATGAGGGACAAGATTGCAGCCAATGGAACCTTCATCGTCGTTCCCGTCGAAGAATCGATCAAGTGGAACGACTTGCGGCTCCGCCTGAGTCTGGAGCTCTCTCTTCAATGCGATGCACTTATCCTGATCCACGATGAACCCTCAACTGATGCCTAACGCCTGAATTAAGCCGCGCCGCGAAGCGGCGTCGGCTTGAATGAATTGTTAGGCGCGTTGCCACGCCCCGTAAGTGGCCAGCATATGTGACTCAAAAGGCTGCGGGCCAGTCACCTCCCAGAATGACGAATCCACAGCCAACAGCTCAAATAACTGCCTGTCTCCGGAAATACCTATGAAGTGGCCGTCGATTGTTTGGTAAATGCCGTGATACAAGGAGCGGAAGGCGCTATCAGATAGCAAATAGCCAGACGAGGAGAGCCGCTCTATCTCAACAGCACGCTCTCCGAGGCATTGCTCAATTGTGATGCGCCAAGTGTCCGGTTTAGCGAAGTTGTCGATGTCTGGAAGGAACGCAGATATATCAAACAGTTCGCCGTTACTTCCATGCTGCGGGATAGTGACCATACGCGCCTAACGCCGGAATTAAGCCGCGCCGCGAAGCGGTGTCGGCTTGAATGACTTGTTAGGCCGCTGCCCTTGGGCTTGCGCCCGAGCCGCTGCGGCCCAACCCCTGAGCCGAAACACTACAGCAACTTGCCGCGTCCTGGCCGCATGGATTGACCGGAGCAAGGTGTTGGCGCCGGGAACTTGCCCCAGCCGACGGACTTGCGGCTCGCCCGAAGCCACCTGTTCTGCAGAGCGCCGAACGCAACAGGCTGTGATGCAGCGAGCGAAGCAAGACGCTGGTACGTGCGATGTTGAACGAAGCAACCGTATGGGCTTGCCGAGAACTGGCCGAAGAAGCGACCGAAGAACTGTACCTGCAACGACCCGCGACCTGCGGCCTAACGCCGGAATTAAGCCGCGCCGCGAAGCGGCGTCGGCTTGAATGAACTGTTAGGCCGCACCCTGCTCAATGACGGAAAATGACAGCCCATAGAATGATTCACTCTTAACCTCGTCATGCCAAATATCCCGGAACGGGTGGCGGCGCAGATACCAGAGCATTCCGCGGCACCAAAACCGCCAGACATCACGATGTATGTAACCCTCTTTGTAGAAGAGATACTCCTCTGCGCAGAGGTTGAAGTAGTCGACGATCAAATTGCGATCAGCGGCAGTCAGGTCGCTTGCCCGGTCCGCGATCTCGGCTAGCTGGTCGTTCATCTGGTCGTACCGTGCATTGAACGCGGTGAACAGGTTGTGGAACAACTCAGTCTCGGAGAGCTTCTGCTGCTGGACGAAGTAGTAGAAGCCGAGAGTACCTGCAATTGCTGCGCCGACTAGCCCGACGCGATCATCCCCACCGAAATGGTAAGCGGCTCCGGCAGATGTGCTGCCAAGCAGAAGGCCAAGCCACCAGTAGTTCTTGAAAATGAAATGCCGAGTCATTGCTTTGTGCGGCTTAACGCCTGAGTTAAGCCGCGCCGCGAAGCGGCGTCGGCTTGAATGAATTGTTAGGCATCTTGGCCGCGAGACCGCACGCCCACAAGGCCTGCCGAAAAGAAGGTGATGGATCCACCCAAGAGCATAAGTCGATGGTTAGCGGAACCGTCCAGGAGCAAGAGAATGGCGAATCCTGCTGCTCCGACGAAGAGGAGAACCCAAGCAAGTGCGCGGCTTTCACCCCGATGAAGCGCGCGAGATGTGCCAAACGCTGCCCGGTAGAACATGACAACCCATACAGCAGTGATCAAACCGCAGATTGCTGCGCCAACGGGCACGTCGCGGAACATCAGAAAGATGGCTAGCGCACCAAACAGCAGCGCCAGTGCTGCGTTGAGAACTACGGCGGCAGCACGCTCTCCACGTGTAGGTTGGCGGCTGAAATCTCTCATAAGATGCCTAACGCCGGAATTAAGCCGCGCCGCGAAGCGGCGTCGGCTTGAATGAATTGTTAGGCCCCGGCCTGATGGAGCCACCCAGAAGAGCCAAGCCCAGTAGCCCGACCAATGGCATGAGTGTAGCCATGTAAATGTGCCAAGGAAGAGCGAATGAAGCCGCAATGGCGGCGCCTGAGCCAAGTGCAAGGAAGGCTCGCACGAAGGACTTGAGCCAGTGTGATACGTGGAAGAAGCGTGGCCCAAGCCCGAGACGAGCACATGCACCGATAAGCCCGGCAAGACCGCAGAGGCCCAAGGCCATAAGAATGGGCTCCCTGGGGCCGAATGCAGCAGCAATAACGGACAATGGCCCAAGCAGAACGCACGCAACGATCAAGACAGCCGTCAAGGCGCCACGAGCAAGTCTGTGATCTACAAAGCTGGCGAGTTTGCTCAACACGGGGCCTAACGCCTGAATTAAGCCGCGCCGCGAAGCGGCGTCGGCTTGAATGAATTGTTAGGGCCCAAGCCCAAGAAGCACAGCCCGATTCCGCGAGCCTGCCACGAAGCGCTTAATTGCTGCAACAAAAGCGTCAATCGCAGACGGCTCACAACGCATGAAAAGCGATGCTTGCTCGTGGCGAGGTGAACTAGCTACCGGGTAAGTCGATTCAAAGGTCGCCCAAATGCCAACGTGCCCGAGGCCATTTAAGCAAGAGAAATCCAAAGCGCAGGTACCCGTGCCCGGACTGCCAAATCTGTAAGAAAAGGTGGAGGAAGTGGATGAGGGGAACCCGGAAAGAGCGGCGGCAAACTCAAGATGGTTGTCGCTGTAACCCCACACGGAACTGCTTGCGGAGAAGTCTTCGTTGCTCAGGGTCAGGTGAAACCGGCACAAGCCGTCACCATCGTGCTCCAACGTTCCTTCCAGTATCAGTGAAGCTTCCATTGGGCCCTAACGCTTGAATTAAGCCGCGTTGCGAAGCAACGTCGGCTTGAATGAATTGTTAGGCCGCGTGCCGACTGACTGTGGGCAGCGATGCCTAACGACCTCTTTGCCGGCAATGCTGATGCTGTCCGTCAGCATGCGCCCACCCGGCGATAGCTCGAACTTGGCCGTACTGAGCCAAGTCTCACCCTCCCCTGAGAGCTCTGCAATCAACGCGATCTCGTTGCCGCGCACAACGACCGCCCTGATTGGACCCTCGCTCTCCCAGTAGGTGATGTGGTGCGAGGTTAGGCGGAGTGCCAAGTCGTCCGCATCGGAACCACAGGAGGTTGGACTTCCGGCCCAAGTGCCCACGAACCTCTCTGGTACGGCCACATCACCATACGATGAGGCTAGTGCTGGAGTGACCAGTGCTATTGCGAGAACGATGGCCTGCACGATCACTCCTTAGCGGCCTAACGCCTGAGTTAAGCCGTGCCACGAAGTGGCATCGGCTTGAACGAATTGTTAGGTGCCACGCCGGGACGGTGGCCAAGCGGTACAGCTCTTGACATCTTGTATCTCCCCAGACCACAACCCCATGTGACCTTGACGCTGTGAAGTGAACCGGCCAATCACCAACGCGTAGCCATTCGTGAATTTTCTCCCATCATGACGCTTGCATTCATGAGCGTTTAGCCATAACCCATTCTTGTTCAGACCGTACTCGTAGTCGTCTTTATGAAGATAGATGCCGTTCCCCTCAAACTCTAGGTTTACGAAGCCGGACACCATCACCATCTTCCCCTCATACCTCTCCGGCGAAGCAACAAGTTGAACAAGCGACACGTCCTCTAAAGACTCTTCCGAGAGGGCGGTGGATGGGAATAGTCCTGCGAGTAGAAGAACGATCAAAGCGCGATGGGTTTTCATGGCACCTAACGCCTGAATTAAGCCGCGCCGCGAAGCGGCGTCGGCTTGAATGAATTGTTAGGCAGCATGCTCGCGGTGCCGCCCGATGTAAATGCCGGAAACGAACAGGACAACCGCGACGGCTAGCGTGGCGTACGACTGATACAAAAGCCGCATTCCGACCTGGCAGTAAGCCTCCGGATGGTCAAGCGATGTGGCGCCGCAATGACCGAAGCGCAGGTGGGCCGTGGCATGGGCGGAAAGCAACCACCAAAGGCCAAGGATGCCGACGGCCGCAGCAACAATGCAGAGCACGAACCGAATAGCCTTGCGCTTGCTCATGCTGCCTAACGCCTGAATTAAGCCGCGCCGCGAAGCGGCGTCGGCTTGAATGAATTGTTAGGCAGCATCTGTGCCGCCCTCAGGGCTATAGCCTGATATGGATGCTACTGCTGGGAGAGGCGCCGGGCGATCCGAATAGCTATAGACCTCCAATCCAGACAGGTCGTTGTCTAGTGCCCAAACGATCAGACCTAGGTGCTCACCATCTGGAGCCTTAGCTACCGCATCAGCAACAATACGAGCAATCTGCCCCTGAGCCGGAATGCGAAAGTCCACCGATGCACAGCCGCAGCCACAGCGGCCAACCACCTGGAGAGAGCGAACCAGCCTGATCAAATCTGGAGCAGACGCATCAGTTGCTGCAACGGTGAGCGCACGCTCAATAACATCCGCCTCAGCATCCGAGATTGGTCTAACAGTCGCCAGTGGTCTGGACATGCTGCCTAACGCCTGAATTAAGCCGCGCCGCGAAGCGGCGTCGGCTTGAATGAATTGTTAGGCCGCAGCACTGATTTGCTCCAGCACAACATGCTTGTCAGCCCCCTGCGAACTGACGATGAGCTCAAGTAGAACATGACCAGTACGGTCAGTAGGGATGTATTGTTCTACGAGGGCGAAGAGCCTTGTGTCATTTGGCTCGAAGTAACTCACGGAAGGCAGCTGATCGGGTGGCGGGCCAAGCGTGGACGCTCCAAGGTCCGAGAGGCTCAGCGCAAGCTCCTCACGAATTGCAACCGCAGGGTCACGGTCATAGGCCAAGGCATAACCAAATTGTGTAGCCAGAGCGGTGAAGTCACCCGAGCAAAGCAGACGAACGGCAACAGAGCCGAGATCAGCCAAGGAACTTACATCTGTTTGGCCATCCATGATCTTCATATGCGGCCTAACGCCTGAATTAAGCCGACCCGCGAAGCGGGGTCGGCTTGAATGAATTGTTAGGCATGTGCCCCGGAATCCATGGGAGCAAATGCCTCTGGTGATGCGAAGAGCTTGACACGGAAAGCATGAGCCAAAGTCTCGTCGTTTGGGACGGCAGCCACGTACAGTTGGTTGAGGCGCTCCTCGGTCTCCTCGGTTCCGTCCGGAAGCTGCTGGAATACAAGTGCTGCGTCAGCCAAACCAAAGTAGTTGAAGCCGGCCACTGCAGCAGCAACCTCAGGCTGGCTCATGCACTCAAAGGCGTGAACCACGCCACCATTCATTGTGAAGCCATGTGCGAGCAAGAGCGAGGCAAGCGCTTGGTCTCCTGCGGCTGGCGAAGGCCCGCCAGACTCAAGGCAAGCACGGTTCCATATTTGGGCCTGACGAGAGAGCTTCAACACATGCCTAACGCCGGAATTAAGCCGCGCTGCGAAGCAGCGTCGGCTTGAATGACTTGTTAGGCCGCCGCTGCCTGGCACCCCGCCCGACCTGCCACGGCCCAACCCCTAGTCGAACACTACAACAAGTCTGGCCAGGCGGCTTGGGCTGGAACTGGAGCTTGCTGCGGCCGAAGCCAGACTGCCCGGGCGCGCGGCCAAGAACCCGCACCGCCAACCCGCACGAGACCGATTCAGGATGATCGTACTTGCAGCGAGGCGGCGCCTGTCCGAAGCCAAAGCGCGCCACGAGTGTCTGCCGATGCCGCTCCCGCGCGTGCGAGGTGCAAACGCCAAGGACGAGCGAACTGCCGCAGACCGCTCAGAACCAGGCTACAACGGTGCCGCAAACCCAAGGCCTAACGCCAGAATTAAGCCGAGCCGCGAAGCGGCTTCGGCTTGAATGAATTGTTAGGCGCTATGCCGCGCCGTGTCATTGATGGTGTTGCATGCAGCATTGAACAGATCATAGACGTCGACTACCTCTCCCTGCTCGATGCGCTTGGAGATTGAAGTCATTGGGAAAACGAGAACAGATGTGCCATCCAGCCTCAGCGCGGGGTCACGGCCATACTCATCCTCAACTGCAACCCAGTCCAGTCCCATGTGCTGCGCAAGTGCGTCACCAAATGTGATCCCGAGGCATTGCAGCT